>CAZPSQ010000302.1:0-7200 GCA_964588755.1 uncultured Prosthecobacter sp.
TCGGCGATGAGATCGCTTTCTACCCCACCTACGGCGCCCTCCTCGCCGCCAGCAGCATCGACGCCTTTGTCGTCGTGGCCGATGAGGCACAGCGCGGCCACGCCCTGGCCGCCGTGCAGGCCCTGCGTGCCGCTGGTGTGCGCATCGACTACAGCTTTGGCGCGCAGAAGGTGGGCAAGCAGTTTCAGGCCGCCGAAGACCGCAAGGCACGCCTCGCCATCACCTTTGGCGCCGAATATCCCGAGGTCGTGGTGAAGAACCTAATCGCACGGACCCAGGTTTCCGTGTCTGCGGCGAACCTTGTGGAAGAGGTTCAAAAGCTGCTGGACGAGCCACCCGTGGGACCGCTGATCGCCTGATTCGGCGAAAACAGCTATCGACGATTTTCTTCCTATAACGTATTTTTTTTGCCTTATAGGAAGAAAATCATGTTCATCGGCCGAAGCGAGGAAACCGCCGCGTTGCGTGCCGCCATCGAGGCACGCCCACCCAAGATTGCGCTCATTTATGGGCGCAGGCGTATTGGCAAAACCTCGCTGATCCGCCAGGCTGTCGGTCGTGATGCCGCGCTGTTCATTGAAGGGCTGGAGAACCGGCCCACACAGGCGCAGATCGCCAGTTTCCTGCATCAGGCATCGCATCAGCTCCGTCGCAAACTGCCGGAAGTCACCTCCTGGCATGAGGCGCTCATGGCGCTGGACAAGGCGCTTGCAGGACGGCGCATGGTCATCGTGCTGGATGAGTTCCAATGGCTGGCAAACTACCGCCAGGAACTTGTCTCCACACTCAAAATGGTCTGGGAGAACCACCTCTCCCGCAAGCCGGGGCGCACTCTCATCCTCTGCGGCTCCATCGCCTCTTTCATGACCACCAAGGTGCTTAAATCGAGCGCCTTTTACGGCCGCACGGATGTCGTTGTGCACCTTCAAGGCTTCCGCCTTGCGGAAACCGCGCGCATGCTGCCAAAACGCGGCATGCAGGAGGTGCTCGACGCCCAGTGCCTGACCGGCGGCGTGCCCAAATACCTGGAACTGCTTTCCTCAGCCCCCTCCATCTCCCTCGGCATGGAAAAGGAGGCCTTCAGGGCAGACGGCTACTTCGTGGAGGAGTATGAGCGCATCTTCACCAGCCACTTTGGCAACAACAGCGAGTTTCAGCGCCTCATCCGCGCGCTCGCCTCGGCACCCTATGGCCTCAGCCGCCGGGATCTGGCCGCCGCCGCCGGGGTGGACGAAGGCGGCATGCTGAGCCAGCGGCTTTACGACCTGGAGGCCGCCGGCTTCATCTCCTCCCAGCGCCCCTTTGACAAAGGGGCTGAATCACGCCTGCTGCGCTACCATCTAAGCGATCCATGGATCAGTTTCCACCATGCCTTCATGCGCGGCCGCATCCGGCAGATCCGCGAAGGCGGCAAGCGTGACCTCTTCACCACCATCCGGCAGGGCGGCGCCTTTCGCGCCTGGATGGGACGCGCGTTCGAGCTCGTCTGCATGCGCCATTGTGACCAGATCGCCCACCTCATCGGCTTCAGCGCCGTTGACTACGATGCCGGCCCCTGGTTCCGCGCCCCCCGCAAAGGTATCAACGGCGCCCAGATCGACCTCGCGTATGACCGGCGGGATGGCGTCATCACGTTGTGCGAGATGAAGCGCCAGACCGCGCCTCTCGGCCGTTCGATCATAGCGGAGGTGGAGCGCAAGGCCGATGTCCTCCGCGCGGAGTACCCGCGCCGCACCATTCAGCCCGTGCTCATGGTGGATGGGCCTGTTTCGAAGGAAATCGAGGCCTCGGGCTACTTCTTCCGCATCATTCAAGCCGCCGATATGCTGAAATGATTTTCTTCCTATAACGACATTTTTTTACCTTATAGGAAGAAAATTGCATTCGTTGACGGAGTGGCAAAAACCCACATTCACGACAATCTTTTCATCCGGCCGGCGTTTCATGAGAGTCCCATGAAGACTTTTCTGCTTCTGCTTTCCGCCCTGGCTGCGCCACTGTCCGCAGCCCCCGTCTTCCAGGCAGGCGCGTCCGCCGTTGACATCTCGCCCAGGACATTCCCGCGTATCATCGCGGGTGGTTTCCTTGAAGGACGCGGAGAGAAGCTCGCGGACAAGCTGCATGTCCGCTCCTTCGTGCTCGACGATGGAACCACGAAGATAGCATTCGCCATCGTCGACACCTGCATGATGGAGCAGGCCCTCATTGATGAGGCCAAGGCACTGGCATCCCAGCAATGCGGCATTCCAGTGGACCACATGATGGTGAGCGCCACGCACACGCACTCCGCGCCGGCCGCGATGGGCTGCCTGGGCACGCGGAAGGACACCGAGTACGCGAATTTTCTCATCCCAAAAATCGCCGAGGGCATCGTGACCGCGCACAAGGCACTGCAGCCTGCACGCATCGGCTGGAGTTCGGTGGATGACTGGGAGCACACGCACAACCGCCGCTGGATCCGGCTGCAAGGGAAAGAGATCGTGGACCCGTTCGGCGAGCCAACGGGACGGGCAAACATGCATCCCGGCCATCTCAGCAAGGATGTCGTGGGACCCAGCGGCCCTGTCGATCCCCAGCTCTCTGTCATCTCGCTGCAAACCCTGGATGGAAAGCCGCTGGGCGTGCTGGCCAACTACTCGCAGCACTACTTTGGCAGCGGTGCCGTTTCGGCAGACTACTATGGCCTCTTCTGCAAGCATCTGGCCGCAAAGATGGGCCAGGCAGGAGATGGCAGCGGCCCCTTCGTCTGCGCCATGTCCCAGGGCACCAGCGGTGATCAGATGTGGATGGACTATGGCGCGGAGAAAAAGACCATCAGCCTGGACACGTACGCAAGCGCCGTGGCTGACAACGCCATGACAGCTCTCAAGTCGGTGCGCCATCACGACCAAGCCACACTGGCCATGGTGGAGAAGACGCTCCAGCTGGGCTATCGCACGCCTGATGAGAAGCGACTGGCCTGGGCACGCCCCATCGCAGCAAAGATCGAGAATGACCAGCCGAAGGACAAACAGGAGGTCTATGCACGTGAGGCGCTGATTCTGCATGAGCGGCAGAAGACCACGCTGAAGCTGCAGGCCATCCGTGTGGGCACCGATCAATTGGACGATCTCACCATCGCCACCTTGCCCAACGAGGTTTATGCCCTCACTGGGCTGCAGCTGCGCTGGCAGGCGCGCTTTGCCACCCACTTCAACATCAGCCTGGCCAATGGCGCGGAGGGCTACATCCCGCCCGTGGAGCAGCATGAGCTGGGTGGATACACCACCTGGCCGGCACGCACTGCGGGACTGGAGGTGGGCGCGGAAAAGACCATCCGTGGCATGCTCGGCCTCATGCTTGAAAAGATCAATCCTTCCAGGGGGAGGGGAATCAGCCACGATGCCTCGCCTTACGCCATGGCCATCATCGACCCTCAGCTGGCCCTGCATGTGGACTTTCAAGACGAGGTCAGAAACCGCAGCACCATCCGCGCAGGAACCAGCACCACCGTCAAGGGCGGGCACGCCCTCTGCCTGCCAGGCATCGGGGCGGGCCGGGGCTATGGGGATGAATCAGCCCTCAAGGCCGAAGTGCTGGCACCCCCGGACAAAATCAACCGCTCCATTCATCTCGCAGGCGGACATATCGAGACCGCCGGCCTGAAACTCGGCACGAGCGCCTCCATCGCCCTCTGGTTCTGGCTGGGCCATGAAAGCGGGGCCAGTGACCGGACGGGTGAGCTGGTCAACGCATTCGGTGTGAGCCTCAAGGCCCATCAGAATGCAAAGCACCGCGTACGGCTCACACTGGGCGCTGAGGAATCCAAAGAAGAACTGCTGGCGGATGACTGGCACTTTGCCGTGCTGGTGCGCGAGGGCGGCAATGTGCGTGCACACATCGACGGTGCGAAAGCGCCGTCCCTGGAAGACAAAGCCACTGAAGCGGGGGACATCCAATTTTTCGGCAGAGGCATTCAAGGCCGGCTGGATGAAATCGCGGCCTGGGACCGGGCGTTGGCACCGCAGGAAATCGCTCGGCTATGGGAGGTGTCTGAGATGGGCGAGACGAACGCGCGGCATCTGGAGCAACGAAAGCAAAAGGAGAAGGCCAATGCCCCACCGCCTTTAAAGACCGCCTCAGAGCCATTGTCGCCGGAAGAATCAGCGAAGAAGTGGCATGTGCGGGAAGGATATCGCGTGGAGCTGATGGCGGCGGAGCCTGTGGTCCGGGATCCCGTGGCGTTTGACTGGGATGAGTGGGGCCGGCTGTGGGTGGTGGAGATGGCAGACTATCCTCTGGGCATGGATGGCCAAGGCAAGGCAGGCGGCCAAGTGGTGATGCTAGAAGGCCAGGATGTGGACGGCCGGTATCAGAAACGCACGTTGATCGCAGGGGATTTGAACTTCCCCACCGGCATCCTGACCTGGCGGGATGGGGCCATCGTGACCGCCGCTCCAGACATACTGTTTGTGAAGCCAGACGGCACCCGCCAGGTGCTCTTCACCGGCTTCAGCACAGGCAACCAGCAACTGCGGGTGAATGGCCTGCGCTGGGGCATGGACGGCTGGGTGTACTGCGCGGCGGGTGCGCACAACGGTGGCTATAACAAGGGCACCCAGATTGAGTCGAAGCTCACCGGGAAAAAATTCGACCTCGGCAGCCGCGACTTCCGCTTCAAGCCGGACACTGGGGAGTTTGACCCGCAGAGCGGCCCCTCCCAGTTCGGCCGTGCCCGGGATGACTGGGGAAACTGGTTCGGCGTGCAGAACAGCTTCCCCTTATGGCACTACGTTTTGCAGGACCACTACCTGCGGCGGAATCCGCATGTGATCCCGCCCGATCCCATCTACCAGCTTTTCCCGCGCAATCCGCCGGTCTATCCGGCCAGCAGCATGGAGAAGCGCTTCCACAGCTTCGACCAGTCCGGCCGCTTCACCAGTGCCTGCGGCATTGAGATCTACCGGGACCGCCAGCTCTTTGACGATGGCAGGACCCATGCCTTCACCTGCGAGCCGTTTCACAATGTGGTACAGCACCATGTGCTGGAAGAGGACGGCGTCACCTTCAAGGCCGTGCGTGATCCAGCAGAGCCAAAGATGGACTTCCTGGCCAGCGAGGACCGCTGGTGCCGCCCCGTCATGGTGCGCACCGGACCGGATGGCGCGCTGTGGGTGGCGGACATGTACCGCTACATGATTGAGCATCCGCAGTGGCTGCCACAGAATGGCAAGGACGAGCTGCTGCCGCACTACCGTGAAGGCGATGACAAGGGGCGCATCTGGAGGGTGGTGAAAAACAGCGCCCAACCAGATGACACCCCTGCGGATCTGAGCCTCATGTTTCCCCAGCAAGACACAAGCCACAGCGCCGCATTGGGATCACCCAACGGATGGATTCGGGACAAGGCGCAGATGATGTGCTCATGGGACAAAGCCGAGGCATCCGCCAGGGCCGGATGGGCTGAGATCATGATGAGCAACGCGCATCCTGCAGCCCGTGCACAGGCGGCCTGGACGCTTCATCAAGCGGGAGAACTTCCTGCCGAAATTCTTAAACTGCTGCTTTTGGACAAAAATGAAGATGCTGTCATCCAAGGGCTCCAGATCGCTGAAACCATGCCCTGGGAGACCAACGAGGAGGCCCTGTTGCTCCTGGCGAATGACAAGCGGTTCAAACACCCCCGAGTCCGGATGCAACTCGCTCTCTCTGCCGGCCAGTGGAAAGGCGACTGGCCTGCCGACATTGTTGCCAGCGACATTCATGAAGCGGAGATCCACAGCCCGCTTTCTGGGTCGGCCTTCAGCTCATGCCTGCCGCACCTCACACGCATCTGCGGACAGTTTTCCGATTACGACGGGGACATGCCTTCTGGCATCGTGGGAGCCCTGCTTCGATGCGCCATGGGGGAAAAGAACGAGGCTGCGGTCACTGCCATCATTGCCGGGGCTAAGAGCCAGCCAAAGATCGCCGAAATCCTGGCCGTTCTCGACGAAAAGGGGCTCTCATTCGCTGACTTCGCAAAGCAGACGACCTCGCCGCAGGCTCAGCAGGGATTGAAGAAAATCACAGACACTTTGACCAAGGCCTCCGAGACGGTGAGGTCAGCGGGGGAAAACCCGCCCATCGCAGAACTTGCCTTGCTCACCTCCGACCGCCAGCACCGCGACATGGTGAAAACACTGCTGCCTCAGCTCTGGTCAAAATCAGGCAACGCCGAGGTGCTGCGACTGATAACAAAGTTGCAGCCGAAGGAAGGGGCAACGTTCCTTCTCGAAGGATGGGCCGGCCGCACCCCTGCCCTGCGCATGCAGGTCGTGGAAGCGCTCCTCTCCAGCGATATTTGGACTCTTGTGCTGCTGGAAAAGATCAAAGCCAAGCAGATCGACGCCAACGCTTGCGATGCGGCCGCACGTGCAAGGTTATTGAAGCATCCCAAGAAGGAAGTGCAGCAGCTGGCGGCAGCCACATTTGCGAATTCCGCCACCGCCACCCGTGCCGCCGTAGTGGAAAAGTTCAAACCCACCCTGAAGCTGACAGGCGACGCTGCGAAGGGAAAAACGGTGTTCGCACAGGCGTGCATCAGCTGTCACAAGCTCGACGGCGCAGGCCTCGACCTGGGACCAGACCTGCGCAGCGTGGCTCAGCATGATGCAGAAAAGCTGCTGAACTCCATCCTGGACCCGAGCGCCATCATTGAGCCGGGCTTCACGGCCTATCACTGCACGCTCAAAAATGGCGAGCAGCTCTACGGAGTAGTCGCCACGGAGACCAGCGCCAGCCTGACGCTGAAGATGGCGGGCAATGTCACCCGCTCCGTGCTGCGGAGTGATGTGGCCAGCCTGAAAAGCACCGGCACCTCCCTCATGCCAGAGGGACTGGAGGCGGCTCTCACCCCGCAGTCCCTGGCGGATCTGATCGCCTATTTGAAGCTAGCAAGATGAGTACACAAAAAAGCCGGAGACCTGAGTCCCCGGCTTCTCGAAACATCGCACTGGATTACTTCGCAGCAGGCTTCCAGTTGCGCACAAAGTCCATGCACAGCTTGATCTCCGGCACGCTGGTTTCCCAGTTGTGCTCGTATTCGCAGTGCAGCGGACCGGGGAATCCCTGGGCATGGTACTCAGCCAGGATGCCGGCGATGTTGGACTTGCCCTGGCCAAAGGGCAGGTCGTGCGCCTTGACGACGCCGAACTCGTTGAGGTCCTTCATGTGGCTGTC
>CAZPSQ010000303.1:0-7147 GCA_964588755.1 uncultured Prosthecobacter sp.
GCGCGAGATGGCCCGTGTGGCCAAGGGGCGCAAGCCCAAGCCTACGGCGGCCATCCAAGAAGGGCTTTGTTTTGCTGCCGCGGCGCTGGGTGGTGGAGCGCAGCTTTGGCTGGGCCGCACGGTTCAAACGCCTGTCCCGCGACTACGAGAGACTGGCCTCAACGCTCACCGGCATGCATTGGCTGGCCTTCATCATGCTGATGCTTCCTTCTGCCATCAAAAGTTAATTACAGGCTCTAGACAAATACCATCTCGTTGCGCTCACTCTATCTCTTGAATGCCACCGATCTGATGTCCCCTCAAGAGAACCACATACTAACGATGTCACCTTCAGCTCCTCGCTTTCCTGACATAGTCAACTGCTCGTCTTGAAACATTGGCGGACATGCCTTTTCCGCAGCCTGACAAACTTTGTTTGGGTTTTGGTTCATGCAGATATGCATACCGAACCGCCACAAATTAACAAGCATTGAGTTAGTAAATCAACTTAATAATGAATAACTCTTGTGATTTTTTATCGCGCTTCAGGAGACAGTCTCGCATCGCGACAAAATTCTTGGTTCAAGGCTTACGATGTTGTTTGCCATCGAAATCCAATTGCCTGTTTGGCAAGGCCAACGGCCTTCCGTCACTTAGCCCAGGGTTGGAACAACCCTGGGAACAATGCATACCAACCTGTGTTTGATTTCCGGCAACACCAAAGGTGTTGCGTCCGTCGAACGAACTACCCAAGATCGGCGCCATGCCACAATCCTTCTCCCGCGTGTTGATTCACACTGTCTTCGCCACCAAGGGGCGGGAGCCTGCGTTTCATGACATGGCTTTTCGCGCCGAAGTGCACGCCTACCTCGGCGGCTGTTCCAAAGCCCTTGACTGCCTGCCCGTGCAGGTGGGAGGCACGGCCGACCATGTCCATCTGCTGACCACGCTGGCCCGCACTATTTCGGTGGCGGAGTTTGTAAAGGAGATCAAACGCGTGTCCACCAACTGGATTCAGCAAGAAGGAGCCGGCTTGTTTCGCCAATTTCATTGGCAGGCTGGATATGGATGTTTCTCAGTCTCAGAGTCTAACGTTGGCACAGTGACGCGTTACATCGAAAGGCAGGAGGAGCATCACCACAAAATCACGTTCCAGGAGGAATACCGCGAGTTATTGCGACGGCACGGCCAAACGTGGGATGAGGCATACATTTGGGACTAAAGAAAACCAGGAGCGGACGGCGATGGACACAACTCCGTTGGAGTTGGTCCTTGAACCAAACTCGGTGTCTAACTGTGATCCCAGGGTTCTGCGAACCCCTGGGCTAGGCTACAGAAGGCCGTTGGCCTTCAAGGCAGGCCTTCGGCTTTGCCAGACGCTGTGATGGCCTGCACTTTCCATCACTCCGCCGCCCCGGGCCGCAGCCAGTAAAGCACGCTCATGCGCACCGCGATGCCATTCTCCACCTGCTGGTTGATGAGGCACTTCTCGTAGTTCATCCCGGCGTCGGTGATCTCCACACCCCGGTTCACGGGGCCGGGGTGCATGATGTGCAGGCCGCGCTCGCGCACGATCTCCACACGCTCGTTGGTGAGGCCGTAGTTGCGATGGTACTCGGCGGAACTCGGCACAAAAGGCTCGTCGATGCGCTCGCCCTGCACACGCAGGAGGTAGATGACATCAGGCCGCCAGTCGAAGGCGTCGCGCCAGTTGCCAAACTGCGGGATCTCCGCCGGAACCTCGCGCGGCATCATGGAGCCCGGGGCCAGGTAGGCCACGCTCATGCCCAGGCGGCGGAAGATGAGGCTCGTGCTGCGCGCCACGCGGGAGTGCTGGATGTCCCCCACGATGAGCGCACGGCAGCCGCGCAGGTCCTTGTGAATCTCCCGCAGGGTGAAGGCGTCCAGCAGGGCCTGGGTGGGGTGCGCGTGCCAGCCATCCCCGGCGTTGATCACGCTGGCGCGGGTGTTTTTGGCAATGAGGTTGGGAATGCCCGCCTGCTTGTGCCGGACGACGATGTAGTCCACGCGCATCGCCTCCAGGGTCTCCACCGTGTCCAGCACAGACTCACCCTTCACCACGCTGGAGGACTCGATGTCGAAATGCGTGACGTCGGCGGACAGGCGGCTGGCAGCCACCTCAAAGCTGGAGCGCGTGCGGGTGGATGGCTCGTAAAAGAGCGTGAGCACCGTCTGCCCCTTCAGCGGTGGCACCTTCTTCACACTGCGCTTGAACAGCTCCTTGAACGGCCCGGCATTGTCGAGCACGAAGGCGATTTCCTCGTCGGTGAGCGATGCGATGTCGAGAAGGTCTTTGCGCGGGGTCATCGATTGGGGGCCTTGGTTGTCACAGTGCAGGAGTCCTGGCCGTCCACCTCCTCAAACCGGACGGCGACGCGCTCTCCGGGAGCCAGGGTGACTTTGAGGGCGGCAAAATCTGGCTGCACGGGCAGCTCGCGGCCGCAGCGGTCCACCAGGGCGGCAAGCTGCACGCGCCTGGGGCGGCCAAAGTTCAGCAGCTCGTCCAGCGCGGCGCGCACGCTGCGCCCGGTGAAGACGACCTCGTCACACAGCACGACATTCAGGCCGTCGAGGTCAAAGGAGATGTCAGACCCTTCCAGCTTGGGCACCATCTGGAAGGTGTTCAGGTCGTCGCGGTAGTGGGTGATGTCGATGGTGCCAAAATGGACTTTCACGCAGCCTGATTTTTCAATCTCGGCGGCGATCCGCCGGGCGAGCGGCACCCCCCGTTTATGGATGCCCACCAGCGCGATGCTCTCCGCACCTGCATTGGCCCCGCAGATGCTCCTTGCCAATGAAGCCACCCCGTCGGCCATCTCGGCCTTGGTGAGGAGGGTACGTTCGGTCTCTGGCATGGTTTAAAATCAGTGGAAAGGCGTGGCGGACAGTCCGGTGATTCGCCGCCTTGTCAAATCAGCCGATGCAGGGCCGCCCACAGAGGAGGATTTGCAGTGCTTTCTGCGTACAGGGTTGCAAATCATGCGCGGCTTTGGTTTGATGCTCGCATGACCTCCTTTTTGCGCGCTTTGTCGTTCGTGGCCTGCTGCGGCCTGCTGGCCAGTTGTGACACCTTCAAGGAAAACAAGGTCTTCATCACCTGCCATGTGCAGAATGATGACATCTCGCATCCCAGCGAGATCATGAAGCTGCCGATCAACGGCCAGCAAATGGTCTTCAAAAAAGTGCCGGAGTTCAGCCAGCGCACCGTCGCCGCGTTTGAGCCCTTCCCAGCCGATGATGGCCAGGGCAACGGGGTCGTGCTGCAGCTTGACGCCAAGGGCACCAACTATCTGGAGGCCGCCTCCCGCCTGAACCAGGGCAAGGTCATCCTGACGATGGTCAACGCTGTGCCGGTGGACATGGTGGAGCTGGACCAGCCCATCACGGACGGGCGGTTCACCATCTGGCGCGGCCTCTCTGACGAGACGATCAAGGAACTGGACAAGTTTTACCCCCGGCTCAGCCGCATGAAGTCGTCCTCCCGCTGGATGAACATGGTGCCGTCCACAAGTTCGGAGAAATTCAAGGCCCGGCGCGATGCCATCGACGCGAAAAAGGCCGAGGAAAAGGCCCGGCGCGACAAGGAACGCGGCATTGACCGCACACCGAAGCCCCGGGACATCCCCATGGAAGGCTACAAACTGCCTGGAACCTGATGACGATGAAGCACCTTCTTCTGCACGCTGCCGCGCTCTGTCTGCTCAGCATTCCGGCATGGGGGCAGAATCTGCTGCTGCCCACGGACAACCGCTCCCTGTTTGAGCAGCCGTCCAGTTTTTTCCAGTTTGTGGACCGCGACTTCGAGGGGGCAAAGACCTCCCCATGGGAAGGCGGGCAGTTCGGTTTTGTACGTGATCCACGCCGCCTCGGCGGCAGGATCGCCTACGCGCGTTTTCACGAAGGGCTGGACATCAAGCCGCTGCAGCGGGATGCGCGCGGCGTGCCGCTCGACGAGGTCCGGTCCGTGGCCGACGGCATCGTGGCGTATGTGACGGCGACGGCGGGCATGAGCAATTACGGGCGCTACATTGTCGTCCGCCATGACTGGGGGCAGGGTTCCTTCTACTCACTCTACGCCCACCTGCGGGAGGCCCATGTCACCGCTGGCCAGAAGGTGCGGGCCGGCACCCCGCTGGGCACCCTGGGCTACACGGGCAGCGGCATCGACCTGCGCCGGGCCCACCTGCATGTGGAACTGAACTTATTCCTCTCCAGCCGCTTCGAGGCCTGGTATGCCGCAGGCGCCACCACGCCAAACCACCACGGCGTCTTCAATGGCATGAACCTCATCGGCATGGACCTGCAGGCCTTCTACCTGGCGCAGCACAAAAACCCCGCGATCAATCCTGCGGGCGCCGTGCGCGCCACGGAAAGCGGCTACCGCGTGGCCGTGCCCGGGGAGGCGTCGATGGAGATCCTGACCAACTACCCCTGGCTGCTGGACGGCCCCCGCCCCACCACACCGCCTGCGGGCTGGGAGGTCACTTTCAGCCGCTGGGGGCTGCCGCTGGCAGCAAAAGCCTCCGCCACACCCGTCTCCCAGCCCGTGGTCACCTGGGTGAAGGATGCAGGCATTCCCCACCATCTCCACACCCGTGGCATTGTTACGGGCAGCGGCAGCACGGGAAAACTGACGGCCGAGGGCTTGCGGTTTGTGAAGCTCGCGTGCGGCTGGTTTTAGGCTCGACACCAGAGGCGTGGCCGGGATATGCTGAAAAGCGCATGAACGATCCCATCAATCCCTATGCAGCGCCCAAGTCGAACACTCTTGTCGAACCCGCCTCCGCAGACGGACTCCGTCTGGCCTCCCGCGGAAACCGGCTCGTAGCCATCATGCTCGATGGGCTCATCGCCTCCTTGATATTCATGCCGTTCATGTTCCTGAGCGGCTACTGGCAGCGCACCATGGAACGCGCCCAACGTGGCATTTCCTGGAGCCCGGAGGTGCTGGTGTGGGGTGTCATCGGCACCGCCGTGATGATCGCGGTGAACTGGACCTACCTGGACAGGGGCCAGACCATTGGCAAAAGCATCATGAAGCTGCGCATTGTGCGCAAGGACGGCTCCCCTGCAGATCGCAACCGGATCATCTTCAAGCGGCTCCTGCCCATTCAGCTCATCGCACAAATCCCCACCCTTGGCGGATTTGTTGCCCTTGTGGACGCCCTCTGCATTTTCCGCTCCCAGCGCAACACGCTGCACGATGACATCGCCGACACCAAGGTGGTGGACCTGCGGACAGACCTCCCCACCGCCTGAGGCATTTCCCCCGCTGTCGCGGTGGGCGCGGGGCGACGCCGCGACCGCGTGACACACCTGCAAATCAGGGCCGGACGGCTGCTGCTTGGGGTTCCGGCACATAAAACCTGCCCATGTGCTCCAGGACTTTTCCGCGCAGCTCGTCGCCATCGATGGGTCCGTTCTGCCGGAAAATCACCTCCCCGCCGGGTGCCACCAGCAAGGTGTGCGGCAGCGGGCCGGGCCATTCCGGGTCGAGCGCCTGCACCAGCGCATCACTGCTGGCCTCGTTGAAGATGTAGGCGTTGCCCTTGCGCCCCTCGGCCTTCACGGATGGCTTCAGCTTGTCTGGCACGACGGCGTTGTGCTTCTCCAAAAAAGCCTTCACCGCCGGCAGGTCCTTGGGGTCGTTCATGCTGATGTTGATGAACTCAAAATGGCGCAGGCCGAACTTCCGCTGGGTCGCCACCAGTTCAGGAAACTCCTTCACACAGGGGCCGCACCAGGTGGCCCACACGTTGAAGAGGCGCACCTTCTTCGTGTCGTTCTTGCGCAGGGCGGCAATCCCCTTGGCGTCGATGACCTCCACCTCCACCTCGCCCTTTTCCCACTTGGCGTCGTCAAGGGTCACTTCTCCGCGCTTGTCGATCCACTTGGTGGAACAGCCATGCGGCTTGGTCACTTCGACCGCCACCGGCTTTCCTGCCAGCACAGCTTCGATGGCATCGCGGGCCTCTGTCACTTTCACCGTGGATTCCTCTGCAAAGCGCGAGTCGTCCAGGCGGCCCTGATAGCGGAGCTTGCGCTCCTTGTCGAACAGGAACACATGCGGCGTGGCCAGGCACCCATAGGCCAGCGCGGTCTTTTGTGTCTCGCCATCATAAAGATACGGAAAGGTGAAGCCCTGCTCCTTCGCGTGGCGCTTCATCTCCGGAAAGCTGTCGTTGTACTTGGAGTAGCCCAGCTCATCCGGCCGCAGGGAGGCGGGGTCATTGGGGTTGATCGCCACCACCCGCAGCCCCCTGCCCTTGTAGTCCTTCACCAGCTTCTTGATCCGCCCCTCCACCGCCTGGGAGGTGGGGCAGTGGTTGCTGAGAAAGGCGACCATCAGCAGGCCCGCGCCCGCATACTCCTTCAGCGTATGCTTTTCCTCGTCGATGCCGATGAGGTCAAAGTCAGGCGCGGCATCACCGATCTTCAGCTCATGAAAGCCCTCCGGATGGGACGACGGCTTTTTGGCCTTGGGAGCTGCCTCTGCCAAAGCGGCGCAAGACAAGCTGAGCGCCAGCAACAAGGCTGCCGGCCGGCGCGGAAAAGTGGTCGTGATCATTGAGGTTTGGCGGTCTGGCATTTCCAACACACATCAAACGAGGCTGGGTTGGATTCTTTGCACGCCGGACAGGCCCATTCGGCAGCCGCCTCGGCCGGGGTGGCAAAATGCTCGCGCAGCAGTTCCTTCGCCGCCTCCACCTGGGAGTCGTCAGTGACGAACACCGCCGGGTCGAGCAGGGCAGGATTGGAAAAACCGAGCACGCTCACCCCCAGCGAGCGCGTGTTCTCATTCTGCACAAAGCAGGAGATCCCGGCAGATTCGAGAATGTTCTTCGCGAACCCGACTCGCGTCAGGTCAGTGTCCACAAATACAGGCGTCATGCCTCTATTGAATCATGACGCCGCTCTGAACTCAAACCTCAAACTCATCCGCCGGGTCAAATGGCGGCATGGGCACATTGATGATTTTCAGCTTCCCCACGGCGCGGTGCACACAGCCGGGGCGGATCATGACGGTGGTCATGGGCTTCAGCGGAATAATCTGCCCGTCCGCCTCTAGGTGCCCCTCCCCCTCCAGGACGATGTAGATCTCCGTCATCTTCTGGTGGTAGTGCGCCTTGCTGTCCGCATGGATGTC
>CAZPSQ010000304.1:0-7118 GCA_964588755.1 uncultured Prosthecobacter sp.
CGATCTCGTACGCGCTGTGGCTGTGGGTGAGTAATTTGCAGAAGCGGCTTTGAGGGGTGTGCCACCCAGGGGGCGCTGCGGCTGTGGTGTGACGGCTGGTCGAAGGCGGCGAATCGTGGCGCGTTCGTGCTGCCTCGACCACGACCTGGTCATTGCCTTCGCGAAGAAACGAGACTTCTGAACGGCCGCTGCCACCTTTCAAGGGGAGGTTTGGCGGTGTAGCCTCTGGGGCAGGTTCTCGGCCGAAGCAGACGGTCACAGCCGCAATCCAAGACGCCCGGTTAAGGCTGATCTGAGCCATTCACGATCGACCTCGCGAATGACCGCTTCGATCAGCGCTGCCCAGACTTCGTTGCAGAACGGCGTGCGATGACTCAGCAGCATGTATGCTATGGTGCTGGACGCCCCGGGCGACGCTAAAGCAGTTCCCTTGGTCCCATTTGGTGTCAACTGCCGAATCCATTTCTGTGGCTCCGACTATGCCCAAGAAGCCGAATCCATCCTCCGCTGCAGCTCCTGCAACTGCGCCGGCGGAAGGTGAACGCCGCGCAATCCGTGGATATGTCGGCCAGTATGAGCGTGCTGGCGCTGCCATCTACGCAGCGCTCGAGCGCGACGAGCTACTCTGGATCGGCGTCGCGGACCGCAACGCGGGTATTGCCGACGACCTGGTGCTCGGCTTCGATGGATTGGTGGTCGGCCACCAGTTCAAGACGTCCAAGTTCCCGAGCACCTTTACTGTTGAGACGCTGTTTACTGGCTCAAACGGCCTCTTGAAGCCGCTGGTTCACGCTTGGCAGTGCCTGCGCAAGTACAACCCGGGAAGCTGTGTCGAGATTCGCCTTATCGTCAACGACTTCCCCTCGATTACCGACAAGCCAGGCGATGGCACGCCGGCCCACAGTGCGGCTTTTCTAGAAGAGCTCCGGCAGCATCCAAGTCGCTCACTGGAAGATTGGTACACCCCCGAATGGAGGCGGCTAGTTGACCACCTGTGTCGTGAAGCTGGGCTAAGCGATGGCGACTTCGAACAGTTCTTGCACAGCCTCCGGGTGGTGTGTGGTCCCGCTGCTGACTTCGTCCAAAGCAATAAGCTGAACGCCGAGCAGGCGCGACAGGCATCTGAGATTGCCAGCGTACTGCCCAAGCTGGTCGCCGATGCCCGCGACAAAGACAGGTGGACGCGTGACGAGCTGCTTCGTGAGCTTGGCTGGCGCGATCCTGCCAAGACGCTGCTCATCCACCGGTTCCCGGTCGGCGCCTATGTCCAGCGCAACCGCGACACTGAGGTCCAGCTGCTAGCCGCGCTGCATGCCGCCGACCAGGGCTACGTCTCACTCATAGGACCGCCTGGCTCCGGGAAGTCCACTCTCCTGCAGGTTGCGCTGGCCACTGAAGCAAATGTCCGGCTCGTTCGCTACTTGGCGTACGTGCCGGGCGCTGCTCAGGGCGTGGGTCGCGGGGAGGCCGACAACTTCCTGACCGACGTCGGCACGCAGCTGCGCAACAGCGGTTTGGTTGGACTTCGTCTTCGCGATGACTCGCTGCATGAGCGCCGCGAACAGTTCGGCGTCCTGGTGCGGCAGGCTGGTGAACGCTTCGACCGCGACGGGATCCGAACAATCATCGTCGTCGACGGGCTCGACCATGTGCCTCGCGAAGAGCGGCCGACCAATTCGCTTCTGGGCGAGCTGCCTCTTCCCGCGGCCATCCCCAACGGGGTTGTGTTCGTGCTCGGCACGCAGCGGCTGGATCTCGCGAATCTGAAGCCCGCCGTGAGAGAGCAAGCGGAGAAGAGCGAGCGACAGGTTCTCATGGGGCCTCTCGGCCGCGAGGAGGTCGCCCGAATGGCGGATGCGCTTGGCCTGCCTGCCGAGATTCCGAGATTGGATCTGAGCAATCTCACGCATGGCCACCCGCTGGCAACGCGTTACCTTATTCAGGCGCTGTTGCACGCGGACGAAGCTGGCCGTAAGCACCTTCTAAGCGGCGGGATGCCGTTCGACGGCGATATTGAGACCGTGTACACCGCTGCTTGGCGCGAGATCGCAAGCGATGTCGATGCCATGGACGTGCTGGGCTTCATCGCTCGGGCTGAGGCGCCCATGGACCTGCGGCTGCTGGCCACGATGGTCAAGGAGGCCGCGATTGAACGCGCCCTGATCGTTGCACGGCACCTGCTCCGCAGCTCATCCCAGGGGTGGAGCGTCTTCCACAACAGCTTTAGGCTGTTCGTCATCGCTCAACCGCGAACCCGCCTCGGAAGCGTCGACGCCGAATACTCGCAGCGCGTGTACCGCGATCTCGCCCAGTTGGCGAAGAGCGCGCCGCCCGAATCGGCGCAGCACTGGCTTGAACTGCGCTACCGCGCCCGCGCCGGCGACGGTGCCGATGTACTTGCACTGGCGATGCCCGCTCGCTTCAGGCAGCAACTGGCTGACGGGCGTTCTATCGCCGAGATCCACGCCGATATCCGTCTGGCTCTGCTGGCAGTGCGTGGAACGTACGACGCGACCGCCTTCGCACGGCTGCTGCTGTGTCGTGACGAAGTGGGGCGGCGCGAAACAGCCCTTGAGTACGCCAACCAGCTTCCGCTGGCGATGCTGGCGGTCGGGGACATTGATGCAGCCCTCTCCTTCGTGCAGTATTTCCCCGGCCACGGCTACGAGGTCGTCGACGCCCTGTTGGCGCGAGGCGACTTCGAGCGCGCGAAGGAACTGTTTGAAAGCCTCGAGCCACTGTCGCAGCTCCATACGTCCAAGTTCCAGAACCACGGGAACGACCACAACATCAAGGAATTCGAACGGTGGGCAAGGCGCGCCGTCCACTTCCGAGACACCGAGCAGATCCAGATAGCGATTGACCACCTCGCCGCAGAGGGGCTACGCCAGCCCGAAAAGGTGGATCCGCAAACCGTCGCCGCGCTGCAGCTGCATCTGAGGAGGGAAGCCGCAGAGGCTATGCTCCTTCAGAAGGTTGGCGCCGATCCACAAGAACTCTGCAGCAAGCTCGGGGTAGCCAACGAAGACAAGCCTTCGGTGATGGTTCACGCAGCGCTTGTGGCCAGTCGGCGTGGCGACGTTGCGCAAGCGCTTGCCCTCTTTGATGCTGCCGCCGCCCTTCCTGGCTTCGGAGAAGTACCCAACGGCTACCGCCGCCGGATTGCACTGATTGCATTCGAAGCTGACCGTCATGACCTAGCCGAGGCCCTGTTCGACAAGCTGGTCGCACCGATGATCTCCATGTGCGACGACGAGACGGACCTGGCTGGGCTGGGTAATCTGGTCGGCGCGGTGATGCATCACGCGAGGCTTTGCACGCTGCTCAATAAGCCGCTGCCAAGCGCGACACCGTCGAAGCACACCTTCCTTTATCCGTTCCAGCAGCACGCCTCGACGATAGGCGTGCTTCTAGGTCGCGCCGCCGTCGACAACGCGTCCGTGCCGGCTGGCAGCATCCAGGAGGAAGCCCGCATTGCCCTTGGGTACGTCCTACGTCTGACATCAGAAGGCGGCAGCGAGTCATATCGCATCCAGCAGGCCTTCAAAGCGGTCCCCATGCTCGCGCAAGCGCTGCTGAGGCTCGGCGCCAAGCGCGGCGAGACTGAGTACCGCGCGGTACTTCGGGAAATTGACGCAGCCATCGCCTCATCGACGCTGGGGGGCACTGCGTACCTGCGACGCAGATTGGCCGTCGATGCGTATCGGGTTGACGGTGACCGGGTGGCGGCCGTCGATCGACTCAACGCACTCGTGGCGGAGCTTCAGGAGAGAACGCCGAGCGAGCAGATCGACGGGTTGGCGGATCTGGCCATCGCGTTGGCTGCGGTCGGGGACTTAGAGCGGGCGAAACAGTTGCTGGCGACAGTTCCCGAGCAATGCCTTGGCTACGCGTTGGCCCCCAAGAAGGACCCGCAGTACGCAATCTGGCGAGACATCCTGGTCCTTGCGAACGCCGCTGACCCGGAGAGCCGTATCAAGCGGATCTCAAACTTGATGCGCCAAGTTGGCGGCATGACCGAAACGGAAGGGTCGTCGGCCGCGCATCGCCTGACAATGTCGCTCATTGAGGAAGCGATTCAGGTCGGACCTCGATTCGGCTTCGAGGTGTCAAGGACACTGGCGGAATGGCATTTGATTGGCTGGCCGAACCGCGTCGACCTGCTCATGACAGGGATGGTCCGGCGAAGCCCTGATCTCGTCTTGGCCTGCGCGACCGTCTGGTGCGGACTGTGCTTGCCGTTCTACATGGAACCGTACTACCGGGATCCGTACCACGTCGGCGACTTCATCGACATCGCCGCCGACGCCGCAGGACCTGGACAGATTGAACCGCTCGCGCTGATGCTTTTGGGGGTGATCGAGGTAGCCAGTAGGGCACACGAGAGGGTCGGACTGCTCCAGCGCCTTCGCACCGCTGCCGGAAAGCATGGGTTCTCATCGGCCGAGCTCGACGCCGCCGTAGCCCGGTGGACGTCAGAAGCGCCGGAACCTCGACACTCGGCTACGCCTAGCAAGTACGACTCGGAGACCACTCTCGAGCAGCTTGAGCGCGCGTTTGAAGCGGATGGCGACGAACTGAATTACAACGCCCCGTACCGTTTTAGAGATCTGGCCGAGACGGCCCCGCTTCATCTGGCGTGGCGGATGTTTGAGCGCTGGCAGGTCTTGCAGGACGACGCGCGCTGCCGCTTCCTGATGGTTAGACGGTTGGCTGCAGCGGGGGAGGTCGAGTACGCCAAGAGGCTGATGCAAGGCTACGAGTCAAGCAAGGAGCCCTGGAGTTCCTGGAGCCAGTGGATGGGTGGCGGCAAGTTCTTCTACTTTGAGGCGAAGAAACTGTTGCAGGGACCATCCACATGCCCTGCCGCCTTCGAGAACATCGTCGATTCAGTGACGGCGGGCCAGGAGAGCACCCAGTCACTGCTGACAGAGCTGGATTCGATACTGCCGGTAATCAGCGCGACGCCGGATTGGCCGGCCATCTGGTCGCTACTTGAGGAGCAGATGGCCTGCACTCGCGAGTTCCAGCTGGGGCGGCCCTTCCAGCCGAGCGAGCTACCGCTCAGCGACACGGAGCTTTTGGAGGATTTGCTGTACTTTGCCTATCGGCTCCCCGTTGCAGAAGTTCAGCGACACGCACGCAATTGCACGCTGAGTTTGGCAAGGCAAGCCGGACTCGGTCAATCTTTGTTCAAGTCCCTTATGCGGCGACTTATGGCCGGCGAGTTAGATGCCCCCTTGCAGGCGCTCGGAACGCTACTGGCTGCTGACAGCGCGGACCTTGCACCCGAGTTGGGCAGCGCCGTGGCTGCGTTGGTCAGTCACCGTGACATCGCGGTGGCAGAGTCAGCCGCGCTCTTGTCGCATCGGTGGGGGCTGGCTGTCCCCTTGGACGCGATGCCACTGCCGCTCTTCTATCGCCTCGAACTCGAGCACCCGCCAGAGGGCGACCAGGCATTCACGGACGAGAGAACTGGTGCAATGCGCGTCGAGTCACCGCTTGGCTGGACGGAGATGTTGCGCTCGACGGCACGGCACATTGCAAAGGTTGCAGGTATTGACGAGATGACAGTGCGCCGGCGCGCGGCGATGTTCATCCAAGATTGGGGGGGGCTTGAGGCATTTGGGCTCTCTGGCGTCAAAAGGCTTGAGGCTCATCTTCGCGTCCTCGACATGCAGATCACTTACCTGAAGCCTCATGCCTACATTGCCATTGCCGCCCTTCGCCACGTCGCGGGAGAACTGCGAATGGCCGGTAAGCTAACCGGCCGCGACAGGCCGACGCTGTTGGAGCGTTTGGGTTGCCCGCTGCCCCCTCGGCCGCTGAAGCTCCCGCGAGTGCGTCCCGAATGGATTCGAATGCCGCTAATTGACCAACACGCGGGTTGGTCCGAGCGAGAGACGAAGTGGGTTGACGAGGTCGACAGCGACGTTGCGCCTTTCCCCGCACATCACGATGGCCAAGTCTTGGCTGAGGTGTCGCGCATCAAAATCTTCAAGCCACGCCTGTCAGAGAATCGCCTCTACCGATTTCGAGCACCCTCGGCACAAACTGACGGAGAGAACTTCGACCAGTGCTATGCCACCTTGCCCATCGCTGTGTGGCTAGGCCAGCACGTCGCCCTCGACGATGAATTGGCACCAACGCTGGTAAGGCGGGTTGTTTGCTCTGTGGACATGGGCTTTGACGCAGCAGCCTATTCATTCGTGTTGTGCCCGAATTGGTTGATAGAGCTTCGCTGGCGAGCGCATGACGACGAACCGAGCGTCTTCCTCGCCGCGAGCGGAGCTGTGGTCGCAAAGCTCCATTGGTGGCGTGACGCTGGTCCGGTTGACATCGATGCGGACTCTGTGTGGGGCGAGGGTTGTTACCTTGCTCTGACGCCGGTAGGCCTCGAGCAGATCACCACTGCCCGTGGGACGCTGGACCTCGACATCAACGTGTTCGCAAGCAGGCAGATCAAGCAGCCAAGCAGCTACGGGCAATCTCTCTTGAAGACGGCGAAGAACAGGTACTCGCTCTAAGCCATGCACATTCAGCGGCGATGTCAGGCAAGAGGGCCCGCGCTGGCTTGGGCTGGCCGTTCTGGAGGACTGCTTCCGGGCGGGGGGGCTAGCGTTCGTAGTGCCTCAACGGCCGACCGCTCCCGCACCGCTTAGCGGTCGTTCATGGATGGCCTCTTGACCGTCCATTTTGGCCGAACTGCCGTCCTCCGGCAAACCTACGCGAAGGTCTGCTGCACTCGGCGCAGCCGACCTTCGCCGACGAACGACTTGGACGTTGCTCTTGAGTCGTAAGTCAATGTCCGACGCCGTGCGAGCCGTACCCCGAACCGTCCGTTAACCGAAATGCGCCCATAACGGTCACATTTCAGCGACGCAGGAACCGTCTGGCTTCCTACCATGGCAGCCATGACTCGCGCCTTCCTGACCATCCTCCTGCTGCCCGCGGCCTTTTCCGCGCAGGCCGCCTGCTTCGAAGAAGCCGGTCGCCGCTACGGCATTCCGCCATCGCTGCTCAAAGCCATCTCCGCCGTCGAGTCCAACTCCAACCCCGCCGCACGCCATCGCAACCGCGATGGCTCGGAGGACCTCGGGCACATGCAGATCAACAGC
>CAZPSQ010000305.1:0-7037 GCA_964588755.1 uncultured Prosthecobacter sp.
CCTGCGGGCCGGCCACGTCAGAGTCCCCCAGCAGGGCAAAGCTGCGGTCCTGCGCGCGGTGGATCAGGGCCAGCGCGGCGGGGTCTGCCGGGTCCAGGGCCAGGATGTGCTGCGGGGCGGCAGGCAGGCGCTGCGCGACGGGGTGGACAATGCGGAAGACGACGAAAAAGCCGCCCATGGCGCCCATCAGCAGCACCAGCGCCACCACCAAGTGCCAGAGCGAGTGGTCACGCGCGCCCCACGCAAAGATCAGCGGCTCTTCCGTGGTGGGTTTGGCAGGCATCGGCGCGGGCGTGGAGGGGGGGCTCAGGACTTCGGCGGGACGGTGGAGTGCGCCACCTCAAAGCCCAGGCCGAGGGCGATGTTTCCAATCTCCAGCACGCGGCCGAAAGGCGCCTGACGGTCCGCGTGGATGATGGCGCGGCGGTCCCCTTCCCTGTGCTCCTTCAGCTTCGCCCGCAGCTCCTCGGTGCTGGTGCGCACGCCGTCGAGGTAGAGGGCGCTTTCCGCCCCGGCGGCGATGGTGATGACGTGGGCGCGGTCAAAGCCGCTGAGGCGGGAGTTTGACTCCGGGTAGTCCACCTTGATGCCGGAGGGGACCACAAAGCCGCTGCTGAAGAGGAAGTACACCAGCAGCAGCAGGACGGTGTTCAGCAACGGCGCGGTGTAAAGCCAGGGGCTTTGCTTGGGCAGGTTGCTTTCGAGCTTCATGGTGGCGGCTCAGAGGTTCTTGCTTGCTTGCCCGCCGGGCGGGTCGCGTGGGTTCTGGCAGGTAAGGTTGGGTCGGTGGCTGACCCTGCCAAATTCGCGACGGGCGGGCTTTTGGACTTATCCTTTCAGCCCCCGCGCCCGTTTGGCGGTCTTGGGCTGCTCTGTCTCCGCTGGGCGGAACTCCACGATGTTGTCGGTGCCTTTGGCGTCCTCGATGAGGTTGACGATCTCGATGCCGGCGCGCTCCAGGTCATGCATGAGGGAGCGTGCGCGGGCGCTGAGGAAGGCAAAGGAAAGGTAGGCCGGGATGGCGACCACCAGCCCCAGGGCGGAGGTGATGAGGCTCTGGTACACGCCGCGCGCGACGTCCGCCGGGGTGGCCACGCCATTGGCGGTGGACAGGCCGGTGAAGCTGTCCAGCAGGCCGATCACGGTGCCGAGCAGGCCGATGAGCGGCCCTGCGTGGGCGATGGCGTTGAGGATGCCGAGAAAGCGCTCCAGGCGGGGCACCTCCAGCTGCCCGGCCTCCTGCACGATCTCCTTCAACTGCTCCCGTGGGGCGTAGTGCCGCAGCAGGGCGGCGTGGATGACGCGCCCGGCGGGCACGCGGGTGGCGACGCACTCCTGCAGCGCCTCGGCGTAGTTTTTGCGGCGGATGAGGCTGGCCAGACCGGCCAGAAACTCGCCGATGTTCATGCTGGCCCGGTGGAAGTAGGCCAGCCGCTCCACAAAGATGGCCCCCGCAAAGCACAGGCATCCGATGAGGAGCCAAACCAGGGGGCCGCCTTTGGAGATAAGGTCAATCATGTGTGAGGGTCAAAAAGGAGAGTGTGCGGAGGGGCCGCAGGGTGATGTGCCGCGCAGGCAACCAGGAGGCGCATGGCACAAAGCATGATTTATGCCGACTAGGGCTGGTTGTAAACACTCTAAATATAAAGGTGGGTGAGATATGCGGTCAAGTGGCCGGGCGGGGGTGGCGGGGAGCGCCCCCGGCACATTCATACCAGAACGCGTCACCACCCCCCCTTGATTCCCGGCCCCCGAAAGGCTCCACTTCCCGCCCATGAACCCCTTCGATCTCCAGGTAAACGGCTACGCGGGCACGGACTTCAACAGCGACAACCTGACGGCCGAGAACCTGCACCACGCCTGCAAATGCCTGGTGGAAGACGGGTGCGACGCCATCCTGGCGACTTTCATCACCGACGAGATCCCCACCCTGGAGCGCCGCATCAGCAAGCTGGTGGAACTGCGGGAGAAGGACGAGCTGGCCCGCCGGATGATCACCGGCATCCATATTGAGGGGCCTTTCATCAACCCCATCAAGGGCTACGTGGGGGCGCACCCCCCGCAGGCGGTGAAACCGGCGAATCTGGAGGACGCGAAGCGCCTGCTGACCGCCGCCGGCGGGCTGGCGCGCCTCGTCACCCTGGCCCCGGAGCATGACGCAGGGGGCAAGACGACGGCCTTTCTGACCTCCCAAAAAGTCACCGTGGCGGCGGGGCACTGCGATCCCAGCCTGGACCAGCTGCGCGCCGCCTGCGACGCCGGGCTGACGATGTTCACCCACCTGGGGAACGGCTGCCCGGTGCAGATGCACCGGCATGACAACATCATCCAGCGTGCGCTGAGCCTGCACGACCGCCTGTGGCTGTGCTTCATCCCGGACGGGGTGCATGTGCCCTTCTTTGTGCTGAAGAACTGGCTGAAGGGCATCGGCCTGCAGCGCAGCATTTTTGTGACGGACGCCATCTCCGCCGCGCGCCTGGGCCCCGGCCGCTACACCCTGGCCGGGTGGGACCTCGTCATCGGGGACGACCTTGTGGCCCGGTCCCCGGACGGCAGCCACTTTGTGGGCAGCACGGTGACGGTGCCGCGCATCAAGGCCAACGCCTATGGCGAGCTGGGGATGACGGAGGAGGAGCTGAAGCTGGTGCTGGACGTGAACCCACGGATGGCGATGCTGGCGTGAGGGGCGGGTGCCTGCCGCCACATGCGGATGCACCGGGGCGGTGGAGCGCATGCCCCCCTCTTTTCGGGATCGGGAATGTGGGTCAATCCCAAAGGGACCACCTCCCATGAAAAGAACTGGCGGTTTCAAACGAAAGTCTTTAAAAGCGTGGAGTCCACCATGACTCATCACACACGCTTTTGCCTTGTGATCGCCTGCACGGTGATGGCTGGCCTGATCCAGGCTGCCATCCCTGCGCGTCGCTCCATCGAGGCACGCCTCAAAAACATCGGCGAGTACTTTTGCCAGCAGGTCCTGGCAGGCACCACGGATCAGATTAAGGACTCCCGCAATGTGCCGGACGTCGTTCGGGTGGGGCAAAGTCTGCCAGACGTGCTGGCCGAAATGCGCCCTGACATCCAGCAAGGCTACATCGTGGAGAGCGCCGAGGGCGAGCCCGAATCAGCGGGCAAGGATGAGCGCGTGACACACAGCCTCTTCATTCGGTGCGATGCACACGCCATCTGCCTGCGCATGCGCTATGACCCCATCAAGGACAACTTCCACATCGTTGGCTATTGCGGGGCCAACAGGCGCCCCCCACCCGCAGCCGCCCGCAAGCCATGACTCCCCCAGCCGCAAATCCAACACCCGACGGGCAGTCCTGCTGCTTTTTGGAGCCTTGCCCCTCGTCGCTATTTATTATCTGCTCTTTCATGACGCGATGGCCAATGACCGGCGGCTGTCGCAGATCACCCAGCAATTGAAGGCACTGCCTTTGCCTCCCGAGACCATTGAGGTCTCGTCCCACGCCGCCGTGGGCCTGCTGGCGGGCAATGGCAACCATTGTGACTACTTCGTCGGGGCCGTTTATCGCAGCCAGAGTTCGGAAGAGGACATCCTGAAACATTACCAGGGACGCCAGTTTCAAAATCCTGTGCAGGACAGGCTGGAAGAATGGGACATCACCATTCTGAAGGATCAAGATGAAGGATCAAGACACCTTCAAATCACTCTACCTGCCCTGCCATTTTGACACCCCGGAGGCGTGGGGACTGACCGCGCAATCCTATTCCTCCGGGACCGTTTACTTCGTTCACGCCATGCGCAGTTACGCAGCGAACGGTGATTTCAGGTGTCACTGAGACCGCTGGTGGAAGGCAGGGCTGATGGCCCTCCATCAGCCGGGCGTGTGAGCGTGAGCGCTGGGTGCGCGGATGGGGTGGGGTGTGCTTGATCGCACGGGGCACGCGGCGGCGCTTGCGGGAGCAAGCGGCCCTACCTTCGGAGCCCTGCCTGGCGCTGGGTGGTTTCGGGGTTGACGCTGGCATTCCTGGTCCTCTAAAGATGGACGCGTGAATCCGCTCTCCTGGCTCGACCGACACCGTGGGCGCTACTGCGTGGTGCGGTGGCTGTTTCCACGGCTGCTGGGGCTGGTGTACCTGATCGCGTTTCTGTCCTGGGGGGTGCAGTATGACGGGCTGGTGGGCGCGGACGGCATCATGCCGGTGAAGACGCTGATGGAAAATGTGCAGGCCATCGAGGCGCGGGAACAGACCAGCCTCTTCTGGCGGCTGCCCACGGTGTTTCACTGGCACTATAGCGACGCCTTTGCCCACACGTGCCTGACGGTGTGCGGCGTGCTGTCCGTGCTGGTGATCGCGGGGGTGGCGCAGGGGCCGCTGCTGGCGGTGCTGTGGTTCGGGTATCTGTCCTTTGCCACGACGGGGGATGTCTTCATGGGCTTTCAGTGGGAGGCGCTGCTGCTGGAGGCCGGGGTGCTGGGCGTGCTGCTGGCACCGTGGCGGCTGTGGACTTTCCGCGGCATCACGGAGCCGCCGCGCGGGGCGGTCTTTCTGCTGCACTGGCTGACGTTCCGGCTCATGTTCCTGTCCGGCTATGTGAAGATCGGCGGGGGGGACCTGCCGTGGGAGGACATGACGGCGCTGCTGTACCACTATGAGACGCAGCCGCTGCCGCACGCCCTTTCCTGGCACGCGCACAACGCGCCGCGCTGGTTCCATGTGGCGAGCTGCTGGATCATGTACGTCATCGAGCTGGGGCTGCCGTTTCTGATCTTTGCGGGGCGCTGGGGGCGGCTGGTGGCGGCGCTGGGCTTCATGGGGCTGATGTTCATGATCTCCGCCACGGGGAACTACAATTTCTTTGACCTGCTGACGGCCGCGCTGGCGGTGACGCTGCTGGACGACCGCTGGTGGCCGGGGCGGGTGCGGTGCGCGCTGCGCATCGACCCCGAGGCCCCGCGCCCTTCCTGCAAACGCTGGACGCAGTGGCCCGCGCTGGCCTGTGTGCTGCCTGTGGTGCTGGTGACTTCCCTGGCGGCGGATGCCTTCATGGAGGGGCGCATCCGCGGCTACACGGCGAAGCTGCCGGAGAGCTGGCACGCGGCGCTGGACGGGCCGGTGGCGCGGACGCGGAGCTTCAACGCGTATGGCCTGTTTCAGGACATGACGGAGGAGCGGCCGGAGATCGTGATCGAGGTGAGCGACGACGGCGCGTATTTTGAGCCGCTGGAGTTCAAGTACAAGCCGGGCGATCCGCTGCGGGCGCCGCGCTTTGTGGCGCCGCACCAGCCGCGCCTGGACTGGCAGATGTGGTTTGCCGCGCTGTACCCCGGCCACGTGCCGGAGCGGGACGCGCACCCTGGCTCCCCCCTGCACTGGTTTGACCAGTTCCTGGGGGCGCTGCTGGCCCATAAGAAGCCGGTGTGGGACCTGCTGGAGCCGCCGCCCTTTCCGGTGGAAAAAGTCATCGCCGTGCGGCCGGTGCTGTACCGCTACCACTTCACCACGCCGGAGGAACGGAAGGCGACCGGCGAATGGTGGAAACGGGAGCGGCTGGGGAACTTTGGGCCGAGGCGGATGCGGGAGGAGAGGTGATGGGCCGCGCGGGAACCCGGAATTGAAAAAAGACGCTCCGCGGGAACGGGCGCGCCCCGGGCCGAGGATGATTGGCCATGCTTTTCTCCTTGCGCATGTCCAAATCACGGCGACTATCGCCGCCCCTCGCCCGATTCGGCGCTTGGGGAATCCAGTTTCGGGACGTAGCTCAGCCTGGTAGAGCGCTTGCTTTGGGAGCAAGAAGTCGTGAGTTCGAATCTCGCCGTCCCGACCACTCCAAGCCACCTGAAGGGTGGCTTTTATATTTCAGCTTTTAGCTTAGCCTTTCCGCATGTCCGCCCTCTACGCCACCGCCCTGAACACCTTCAAGGAAATGGGCTGGCACTACCGCGAGGTGGCAGAGCACTCCGTCATTGAGAGTGATTTCGAGGCGCACCACACGAAGGTGCCGCTGCACATGCAGGTGTTCGGGGAGACGCACATCGTGACCGTGGTGGCCACCTCCACGCTGCAGGTGCCGCCGACGCACCGCCTGGCCGTGTGCGAGCTGATCATGCGGACGAACCGGGAGCTGAACCTGGGCAACTTTGAGCTGGAGTGGGACGTGGGCCAGATGATGTTCCGCATCACCAATGTGTTCCCGCCGCACCGGCATGACTCGCGCATTCTGGCCAGCATGGTACACTCCGCCGTGGCGGAGATGGACCGCATCACGCCGTTTCTGGGGGAGATCATCCGCACGCCGAAGGGCGAGCTGCTGCTGCTGAAGGTGGCGGATTTAATCAAGCGGGAGGATTTGCTCCCGCCCGTGCCTGATGCAGAGTAAGGGCTTGTGACCGTGCGTACGTATGTGGCAGGGGCCTCCGGCCTGTGTTGCGCCCCGGTCCGCCCGCCTCCGCATCCACGACATGTCCGCCCGTTACACGCTGCAAAACCACCCGGCTTTTGACGAGCCGCTGACGAAGGAGGATTTGTACGAGCTGGTGGCGCGCGGCTCCCTGGCCCGTGGGGAGATGTGTGTGAACGAGGACACGGGCCTGAGCCACACGGTGGGGGAGCTGGTGGCCAACATGCGGCGTGGGAACCCACAGTCCCGGCTGCTGCGCCCGGCCTACCGGGAGATCAGCCCCGACCTGGACATGCACGAGGAGGAAGAAACCAAGGAGGATGCGCCGGAGGAGGACGAGGTGGAGGAAGAAGAAGTGGAGGAGCCTGCGGTGGAGGAGCCTGCGGTGGAGGCGCGGCCGCGAAAGAGGCGGACCTATGGCCTGACGCCGAGCGGGGAGGAGATCCTGCACCACGGGCACCCCTCCTGGTTTGGCTACACGAAGGCGCTGTTTCTGGTGCTGCTGCTGCTGGTGGCGGCGGCGCTGCTGTTTGTGATCCAGCTTGAATACGCTGTGGTCGCGGCCTTGTGCGCGGTTTCCACGCTGATCGCGGTGGGCATCGCGCGCTACTCGCAGGACTACATGGTGACCCGGGAGCGGGTGGAGCTGATCTGGGGCATCATCGGC
>CAZPSQ010000306.1:0-7021 GCA_964588755.1 uncultured Prosthecobacter sp.
GCATCCGCAAATTCAAGCTGCTGAAGGACCAGGGCTTCTTCGGCCGCATCCTCAGCGTGCGCGGCGAGTTCGGCTACTGGGTCTTCACTGGCGAGGATGAGAACCAGCCCGCGCAGCGCCCCTCCTGGAACTACCGCAAGGAAGA
Organism: uncultured Prosthecobacter sp.; assembly: GCA_964588755.1. GTDB lineage: Bacteria > Verrucomicrobiota > Verrucomicrobiia > Verrucomicrobiales > Verrucomicrobiaceae > Prosthecobacter. The sequence goes on from CAZPSQ010000306.1 coordinate 146, forward strand.
CGGCGGCGGCATCATCGTGGACATGCTCTGCCACTGGCGCTACGTCATTGATAATCTCTTTGGCAAGGTGAAGTCCGTCAGCTGCATGGGCGCCACGCACCTGCCGAAGCGCATCGACGAGCGCGGCAAGGAATACGCCTGCACCAGCGACGACGCCTGCTACGCCACCTTTGAGCTGGAGGGCGGTGTCATCTGCCAGTTCAACAGCTCCTGGACCGTCCGTGTGCGCCGCGACGACCTCCTCACCATGCAGGTGGACGGCACCCACGGCAGCGCCATCGTGGGCCTGCGCAAGTGCTGGGTGCAGAGCATGGGAACCACCCCGCGCCCCGTGTGGAATCCGGACATCGACCAGCCCATCGACTTCTTCGGCGGCTGGCAGGAAGTGCCGGACGCCACCACCTACGACAACGCCTTCAAGATCCAGTGGGAGCTCTTCCTCAAACACGTCGCCTGCGGCACCCCGTTCCCCTACACCCTGCGCGAGGGCGCCAAGGGAGTGCAGCTCGCCGAGCTCGGCCTGCAAAGCTGGGAACAGCGGAAGTGGCTGGACGTGACGGAACTGTAAGGAGCGCCCATCGACCAAGGAGCCGGGGCCTCCTGGCCCCGATGCCAGTGGCAGGTAGATGATATGAGATGGAGTGCCGACGAATCGCCGCGACTCCATGCTCGCTCTCGCATTGTCCTTGTGCCATGGATGCCAGCCATCCATGTCCGACCACCCCCTGCTGCGCCGCCTCCCCTCATCCCCCGAATGCTCCAATGACGAGCTGCTGGTGGCATTTCTGGAGTATGTGGCGGAGAAAAACCTGGAGATCTACCCCGCGCAGGAGGAGGCCATCCTGGAGCTGTTTGATGATCGCAATGTCATCCTGAACACGCCTACCGGTTCCGGCAAATCACTCGTCGCCACGGCCCTTCACTTCCGCTCCCTGGCACGGCGTCGGCGCTCCGTGTACACCTGCCCCATCAAGGCGCTGGTGAATGAAAAATTCCTGTCCCTCTGCCGTGACTTCGGGCCGGACAATGTGGGCATGGCCACGGGGGATGCCACGGTGAACCGCCACGCGCCAATCCTCTGCTGCACGGCGGAGATTCTGGCCAACTATGCCCTCCGCGATGGCGAGAACGCCCCGTTCCGCGAGGTCATCATGGACGAGTTCCACTACTACTCCGACCGCGAGCGTGGTGTGGCCTGGCAGGTGCCCCTGCTCAGCATGAGCAATGCGCGCTTCCTCCTCATGTCGGCCACCATGGGCGGCTCGGACTTCTTCAAGGAAAAGCTTTCCCAGCTCACGCACACGGAAACCACCATCGTCGCCTCGTATGAGCGTCCCGTGCCGCTGGAGTTCAGCTACGTGCAGACTTCGGTGGATGTCACATTGCAGGAGCTTGTGGCCGCCAGCAAAGCTCCGGTTTATCTCGTCCACTTCACACAGAACGAGGCCGCGCAGGCCGCGCAAGATTTGATGAGCCTGAACTTCTGCACGGCGGCGGAGAAGGCCTCCATCAAGGAGCTCATGGCCGACTCCGGCGCGAAGTTCACCAGCCCCTACGGCAAGGAGGTGAGGAAATATCTCAGCCACGGCGTCGGCATCCACCACGCCGGCCTGCTGCCGAAGTATCGCGTGCTGGTGGAGAAGCTGGCGCAGCGCGGCCTGCTGAAGGTCATCTGTGGAACCGACACCCTCGGCGTCGGTGTGAATGTCCCCATCCGTACCGTGCTGCTCACCCGCCTCAGCAAATACGCCGGGGAAAAAGTCGCCACGCTCAGCGCGCGGGATTTCCAGCAGATCACCGGCCGCGCCGGACGTCGGGGCTATGACGATGTCGGCTACGTTGTCTGCCAGGCCCCGGAGCACATCATTGAAAACGCCAAGATGGAGGCCAAGGCCGCCGGTGACGTGAAGAAGATGCGCAAGATGGTGAAGAAGAAGCCGCCGGAAGGTTTCGTTGGCTGGAATGAGGACACGTATAAGAAGCTGCAAACCGCCGTGCCGGAGCCTCTCGTCTCACGCTTTCAGGTCAGCCACGGCATGCTGTTGCAGGTGCTCAGCCGGGCAGGGGATGCCTGCGCGGCGATGCGCCAGCTCATCGCCGACTCTCATGAGACCGCCAATGCCAAGAAGCAGCATGAGAAGCGGGCGTGGCAGCTCTTCCGTGCGCTTGTCCAGCGGAAGATCATTCAAATCCTGCCCACGGCGGAGCGGCCTGCCGATGGCACGAAGCTGCGGCTCAATGTGGAGCTGCAGGATGATTTCTCGCTGAACTACACGCTCTCGCTTTACCTCATCGACACGCTGGCGCTCATCGACCCGAACTCGCCCACCTATGCGGCGGATGTGATGACGCTGTGCGAATCCATTCTCGAAAATCCGGACATCATCCTGCGCCGTCAGCTCGACCAGATGAAGACCGAGGCCATGACCGCGATGAAGAACGAAGGCATCCCCTTCGAGGAGCGTATCGCCAAACTGGAAGACTTGGAGCACCCCAAGCCCTGCCGCGACTTCATCTACAGCACTTTCAATGCCTTCAGCGACGCCCATCCCTGGGTAGGGCAGGAGAACATCCGGCCCAAGAGCATCGCGCGGGAGATGTTCGAGAACTTCCGCAGTTTTGCCGACTACATCAACGACTATGAGCTGCACCGCACCGAGGGCGTGCTGCTGCGCCACCTCTCCAGCGTGCACAAGGTGCTGGCCCAGACCGTGCCGGACACTTTCAAAAACGATGCCGTTCAGGAGATGGAGGCATGGCTGGCAGGCGTCCTGCGCGGCACGGACTCCAGCCTTCTCGACGAATGGGAGCGACTGCGCGATCCGAACTACAACCCGGATGCCGTTGCGGAGGCAAAACCCGCCGAACCGCCCGACATCACCCGTAACAAACGGGAGTTCACCGCCCTCATCCGCACTGAGATCTTCCGCTTCCTGCGCCCGCTGGCCTTGGAGAATTACGCCGCCGCCGCAAGCATCATCGGTGCGCCGTGGAAGGCGGAGACCCTCGCCGCGATGATGGAGCCGTATTATGTGAACCACGACCGCATCCGCCTGGACAACGAGGCCCGCAACGGTCGGCACACCTACGTCATCGCCAGCGACAACAACACCTCCTGGCGCATCAACCAGGTGCTCATCGACGCGGATGAACTGAACGACTGGCAGTGCGAGTTCACCGTTGATCTGGCTCAGGCTCGCGAGGAAGGGAAGCCCACGCTGGTGCTGGTGAGCGTGCAGGAGATTGGGCAGGTGGCGGATGCTTGATGCGCCCTCTTTTTCGGACAGGATTTCAGGATGAGGCAAAATTGGCCAGTCTGATTTGAAGGTGCTGGCCCGAAACGGGGACACTCAAATCAAGGCCGGAAAATCCTGCGATCTTGTAAATCCTGTCATGGCAGCGTTGGATGATGTGGGGCTTTGATACCCTTTGAATTTCATTCGCTTTTCTAAGCGCGGTGCTCATCATGGGCGCATGGCTCAATACTCCGTTCAACCTGGCGACAACCCCACAAAAATTGCCAGGAAGTTTGGCATGACCCTCGGGCAGTTTCAAAAGCTCAACCCGGATCTGGTCGAGTGGGGCACTGGGAACTGGAAGGTGCTTTTCCCTGGCCAAATCGTCACCGTGAGGGGGGAGGTCACCGGTCTCCCGCCGGAGAGTTCCACCACATCGCCCGCCAGCTTTGCGGCCCCGCCGCCATGGATGCAGATCGCCATCATGGAACAGGGCGTGCAGGAGTGGTCTGCGGGGGACAATCCACGCATTCTCGAATACCTCCGTAGCTGCGGCATCAGTGGGAACCTGCTGAAGGATGAAACCGCCTGGTGCGCCGCCTTTGTGAACTGGTGCGTCCTGCGCGCCGGTTATCGGCCCCAGGGCAGTGCCAAGGTGTCTGACTGGTGGGGGTGGGGCCGCCCCGTGGCCGCCACCTACGGTGCCATCTGCATCCTTCAGCCCCTTACCGTGGATCAGGCGAGCAGCGGCCACATGGGCTTCCTCCACGCCATGGATGACACCAACGTGTGGCTTCTCAGTGGCAACTCCAAAAACCAGGTGCGCATCGCGGCCTATCCAAAGAACAAGCTCATCCACAATGCGCCTTACCGCTGGGTGTTCTGAGCGGGTGGCGTTTACTTTCGGCGCGGGGCCGCTTTGAGGGGGCCCCTGACAGAACCGAAACTACCCGGGACCTGGTCTGTGGGCAGGTGTGGCAAGGTCCCGAATGTTCGGCCACGCATTTGCCGCACGTGCGGCGGGCTTGGGCTCAGGCAGCGGCGCCACGCCAGAGTCTTCGATTTTCGGCAGCGCGGCGAGCTCGCGTGGAGGGGGCGGGTTGTGCGAGTCCGGCGCGGGCTCATCAGGCTTGATGATCGTGAAGAGGCAGTCCACCACGCCGAATCGTACACGGTCTCCGCTTTTGAGCGTCCAGTGCTTCCCCTGGGTGCCGTTGACGAAGGTTCCACAGCTGGAGCCAAGGTCGAACAGCTCAAAACCATGGCTGCCATTGCCCGCAAGCCGCGCGTGCCGGCCTGAGACATGCTCCTGGGAGATGACGAGGTCGTTGTCTGGAGCACGGCCAATGGTGAGCTGGCCGCCAGCGGGAACGGCGCGGCTTTGCTCGTCCGCAGTGAGCACGCTGAGAATGCCATGTGGAAGGGGCGCGTGCGGCGCAGCGGCCAGTTTGCGCACGGCATCGGCCTTTGAGCAGACCAGCGTCCCCTCGAACTCGTCGTCGGGGGCGAGCAGATCACCCGCGACGTAACGGAAGGTGGCGGCGACGGTGGCAAACTCGATCTTGTCCCCACTTGTGAGCGCGCGGCATTCCACGCGCTGGCCATTGACGAAGGTGCCGCCGCTGGAGCCAAGATCAGTGACCTCAAACACACCGTCCTGGCGCAGGGAGAACCGGGCATGCTGGCCGGAGACGTGGAGGTCACGGATGACGAGGTCGTTGCTCTTATGGCGGCCGACGGTGAAGGCATCTTTGACGGTGACATGGGCTTCGCGCCCGCCTTCGGAAACCAGGGTGAGTGTGGCGAGTGTCTGTGGATTGAACACCACGGCCGGCCCGCCTCCTTCAGCGCGTGCAGGAGGAGCGGAGGCGGAAGGGGCCTGCCCCAGCGGTTTGGTGCGGGGCAGTTCCGCCATTCTGGCCTGCTGCGCGGCGGCAAGCTGGCGCTGCTGTGCCGCGAGCTCAGCCTTCATCCGGGCGAGTTCGGACTCCATGTTGATGCGCTCCTGCTCGACCTGCCGCCGGTCTGCTGCCAGCGCTGGCTCAGCGGCGGCGGGTGGTGGTGCCACGGCAGCCGGTTGCTGGGGTTGGGCTGGGGCTGGTGGGGCACTTTCCACCGGGGCAGCTTTGACGACTGCCCCGGATGGCTGGAACTGGCCCCAGTCCATGTCATCCCAGGTGGCATCGACATTTTCTTTTTGCGACATCGGCTCGTTGTTTAAGGTGTGCTCCGCCAACGTTCAAGCTCAAGACTGCGTTTGAGCCAGCGCCTGACGCAGATGCCGCATCTCGGCCTTCAGGTCGGCCTCGTCGGCAACGGTTTCGAGAATCTGTGCCTCCAAGGCGGCCCGGAAACGCTGGCGCAGCCGGTGCAGCGCCGTTTTGAGGGCGCTGGATGTCATGCCGAGCTTGTGCTCCCATGCCTCGTAAAGCGCGGCATCCGGGGTGTTGACCAGACCGCTTTGCAATGTCTCGCACAGGGCCTCCTTGCCCTGTGCCTTGTACTCCGCCGCGACCTCCGCCCGCGCATGTCGCACGATCTCCAGTGCCCATTGGCGGTCAAAGTAGGCGGCAGCGTCCGCGTGTGACGGGGCGGCCGGCTCCTGGCGGGACTCGGCCCACGCGACGTCGAGCGCTATGAAGGAGACCTTGCCGCCACGCTTGTCCGCCCGCTCGCGGCCCAGGTGGTTCGCCAGGAAAAACTTGAAATCATGGACCAGAAAAGCACGGAAGTGACCACGCTGCTGGTCCGCCCGGTGCATGTAGCCACGCTCCAGAAGGTCGGAAAAATAGGCCTGTGTGACGTCCTCCGCATCATGGGGTGAGCAGCCACGATGGCGGGCGAAGGCGTAAATAGGACGCCAGTACTTGAGGCACAGCTCATTGAGCGCGGAATGGGCTGCGCTGTCATCCCGCTGTGCAATCAGGATCTGGCTCCAGCGTGTGGTCGGGAAGTTGCTTGCATGAAACGTGGAGCGCTGGGACATCGGCATGCCCATTGTAACCGCGTTCTGGTGAAAGGCGAGCTTGCGGAAGAAAACACAATTAATTTCATCATTCGCTGCAACCATGTTCCGGCTTTTCATTAGACTCTGGCAGAGCCTTCATGAACTCTGATCCCTCCTCCCTCGAAAACGATCCTGATCTCAGCGGCCTGGGCCGTGCGCTGCTGGGCAGCGGCACGGGAACCGGCAGCGGCAGCAGGCCCTCCGGCCCATGGGTGCCGCCCACGGCGGAGGAGCTGCACCAGATACTGCCGCAGTATGAGATTGTGAAAATGCTGGGCCGCGGCGGCATGGGCGCTGTCTACATGGGCACCCAGACCGCCCTGGACCGCCCCGTGGCCATCAAGATCCTCTCCGCCGCTCTGGAGGACAGCGACGCGGGCTTTGCCGAACGCTTCAAAAACGAGGCGCGCGCCATGGCCAAGCTCAACCATCCCGGCATTGTCTCGGTGTACGACTTTGGCGAGGCACCAGGGGGGCTCCTTTATATCGTGATGGAGTACGTGGATGGCACTGACGTGGCGCGGATGATCGCGGGGAAAGGCCGCCTGCACACGGAGCATGCCATGGCCGTCACCGCGCATGTGTGCGACGCGCTGGCCTATGCGCATGAGCGCGGCATCATCCACCGCGACA
>CAZPSQ010000307.1:0-6970 GCA_964588755.1 uncultured Prosthecobacter sp.
TCCCTCGGTGAAGTCCTCCTGCGCCTCGACCCCGGCGAGGGGCGCGTGCGCACCTCCCGCCAGTTCACCGCCTGGGAGGGCGGCGGAGAATACAATGCGGCACGTGGTGCGCGGCGCTGCTTTGGCCTGCGCACCGGCATTCTGACAGGTTTTGCCGACAACGAGATCGGCCGCCTCATTGAGGACCTGATTCTGCAAGGCGGCGTGGATGGCTCTCTCATCAAGTGGGTGCCGTATGACGGCATGGGCAAGCGCGTGCGCAATCCCATCAACTTCACCGAGCGCGGCTTCGGCGTGCGCGGGGCCAAGGGCAGCGTGGATCGTGGCCACAGCGCGGCCTCCCAGCTCAAGCCGGGGGATTTCGACTTCGACCACATCTTCGGCACCCTGGGCTGCCGCTGGCTGCACACAGGCGGCATCTTTGCCGGCCTGTCAGAGTCCACCGCCGAGCTCACCATCCAGGCATGCGAGGCCGCGAAGAAGCACGGCGTGACCGTGAGCTATGACCTGAACTACCGCCCCTCCCTCTGGCAGGAACGCGGCGGCTTTGCCGGCTCCCAGGCGCTGAACCGCCTGCTGGCCCCGTATGTGAATGTGATGATCGGCGTGCTCAGCGATGACCCGCCCGTGGCCTCCGCCGCGCCGACCGATCCCGATGACATCTTCGCCGCCGAGGACGCCAAGCTGCGCCCGATGATCGAAACACTGACCGCGCAGTACCCGAATCTCCACACCGTGGCCGCCACCCTGCGCCGCGTGCATACCGCCAGTATCAATGACTGGGGCGCGCTCTGCTGGCACAAGGGCAGCTTCCACCGCAGCCGCAACTACCCGCGCTTCGACATTCTGGACCGCATCGGCGCTGGCGACAGCTTCGTGGCAGGCCTCATCTACGGCCTGCTGAATGAAAACGACGCGCAGAAGGCCGTGGACTACGGCGCCGCCCACGGTGCCCTCGCCATGACCACCCCCGGCGACACCAGCATGGCCACCCTCCCTGAAGTCCAGGCCCTGGCAAAAGGGGGCGACTCCAAGGTTCAGCGGTAGTCGGCGTGTCACAGGCCGCCAGCCTGTGACATGGCCATCACTTCTTCATCAAAGCGATGACCGCTGACGTCATCGCCTTCACGCCTGTTTCAATCGAAGGCTCAGGCACCGGTTTGAAGAAAGGTGAGTGCAGCGAGGGCAGCGTGGTCCCTTTGGCCTTTGCCTCCGCCACCTTCTCCGGCGGCTGGGTGCCCAGCCAGAACATGCACAGCGGCACCTTCTCCTTGGTAAGGCCGTATTCCGCAAAGTCCTCCGCGCCCATCACCGGCTCGCGCGTCAGCACATTCTCCGCGCCCAGCGCTGGCTCCAGGGCGGCGCGCACTTCTTTGCACAGCTCCGGCGTGTTGTAGAGCGCCGCCACTTGGTCGTCAGACACATGGACCTCCGGCATCTTTTCCGCAGGCATGTTCGCCGATTCCGCCTGCGCTTTGACAATGCGCTTGATCGATTCGACAAGCTTCACCCGCGTCTCAGGCCGGTAGCTGCGCACAGTGAGCTGCAGCCGCACCTCGTCGGGGATGATGTTGCTCTTCGTGCCGCCATGGATGCTGCCCACCGTGACCACGGCGGGATCTCCCGGCCGCACCTCGCGGCTGACGATGGTCTGCAAGGCCAGCACGATCTGCGAGGCCAGCACGATGGGGTCCTTGCTCAAGTGCGGCATGGAGCCATGCCCGCCGAGGCCCTTCACCACGACCTCCACGCTGTCCACATTCGCCAGCGCGTAGCCTTCCACAATGCCCACCTGCCCGTGCGCCATGTCGGAGGAGACATGCAGAGCGATTGCCTTGTCCGGCTTCGGGAACTTGGAAAACAGGCCCGCGCGCAGCATCAGCCGCGCCCCCAGCACCCGCTCTTCCGCCGGCTGGCCGATCATGACCACCGTGCCCTTCCACTGGTCCTTCAGCTTCACCAAAGCCCGCGCTGTGCCGATGAAGCTGGCCATGTGCACATCATGGCCGCAGGCGTGCATCACGTTGACCTCACGGCCCGTCATGTCGTCCTTCGCCATCTTCGTGCTGGCGTAGGGTGCGCCCGTTTGCTCCTTCACCGGCAGGGCATCCAGATCCGTTCGCACAAGGATCACCGGCCCCTCCCCGTTTTTCAGCACACCCACCACGCCGTGGCCGCCGACTTTTTCAGTGACTTCAAGACCCACGTCCCGCAGTTCTTTGGCGATGCGTGCGGCCGTTTCCGTCTCTTGCAGGGACAGCTCGGGGTTGGCATGAAGCTCTTTGTAAAGCACCACCAGAGACGGCAGCTCCTCCTTCGCCACCGAGGCAGGATCAGCAGCAAAAACAGACGACGCGGCGAGGGCCAGAAGGAGCAGCGGTTTCATGCCGTCTATGTAAGCCGAAACCATGCCCGGCTGGCAAGGCTCAAGGTTGTTTGGGTCTGTCCTCGGATTCTAGCCGCCCCAGTTCCGCCTCAAGTTCGAATTTCTCCTTCTTGAGGCGGTTGATGGCTTCGATAAGAGCCTCGGGTGTCATCACTTGCATCTTCATCTGTGCTTCAAGGCCTTTGGCTATCTCCGCCTGCTTTTTTTCCAATGTGGCGGCCTCATTGGCTTCCCACTCTTTTTCATTTCCACAATGTTCTTTGAGTCCCAGCAATTCACCGTCATCGCCGTCAATCACAAACACCCCCTTTGCCTGCTCTGTCAGCCTCTCCAACGCCTTCACACGCTGCTGGATTTGGCTTTGAAGTAATCTCGCTTGAGGTAACAGACCTGCATCGGTCATCCACTCTGAACACCGCTGCGGCCAGCCGTTGATGGGCTGCTTGTTGTCGCGCATGCCGAAGCCGTGGCCGCCCTTGGTGAACATGTGCAGCTCGGCGGGGATCTTGTTTTTCTTGTATTCCAGATAGAGGGCGGTGAGGGCAAAGGGGTTCTGCCCGTCGTCATGCGCGCAGGCCATGAACATGGGCGGCGCGTCGGCAGGCACGCTGAAGCCCTCTTTGAATTTCGTCGGATCTTTGGGATCCACAAAACCGCCGCCGTAGATGTTGATGCCGAAATCGGGCATGTGGCTGGCCGCAGGGCGGTCGCAGGCAATGTGCGCCAGCAGATTGCCACCTGCGCTAAAACCGAGCAGGCCCACGCGGTCCGGCTTCAGCCCCCACTCCGCCGCGTGCTCGCGCACCAAGGCGATGGCCTTGGCGGCATCCTGCACGGGCTTTTCATGCGGCGCGGCCTCGTCGCGGGTTGGCGTGCGGTATTTGAGCAGCACACCCGTGACGCCAAGGGTGTTCAGCCACTCACACACCTGCGTGCCCTCATGCACGGCGGAGAGAAAGACAAAGCCGCCGCCTGGGGCCACGATGACGCTGGTGCCGTTCGGCTTCTCAGGATGATAGACCGTGATGGTCGGATCGTGGATGTCGGTGATGGTGCTCTTCCCTGCCTTGGTGCGGATGAAGTCGTCCGTGGCCTGGGAGTGCGGCACCATCTTGCCAGGAGCACCATCCGGCCAGAGCTTGAGTTCGATGGGATCGGCTCCGCACAGCCATGCAGGAGCAATGAGCAGGAGAAGGAACGGTTTCATGGCGTCATTTAAGGTGAAGCAAGCCCACCCTGGCAAGCCTCAAGGCCACCGGCTTTGCTCCAGCGTGTGCAAGAGTTGTGTGCGCGCTACATGAAGCTCTTTAATGGACTCCCCAATTTTTTCGATTTTGTCACGGATATCTTCCCTCTCCTTGCTGCCCAGCTCATCCAGTTTGACTAAACGCTCCCATTCAGCAACCCAGCTCTTGGCCTTCTCTATTGTCACCTGATCCTTGGTCTGTTCCGCCTTGAGGAGTTCCATCTTTGCCTCGGTGAGCTTTTGAGAAAAGTCTGTCGGACAGTCATCGCTCATGTGGAGGCGGAGGGTCGCCTCCAGCTTAGTCACTTCTTCACGCAGCTTCCCCATGCGCTCATCCAGTCGGGTCACACCGGCCATGGAAGGCAGCCATCCCATGTAATCCATCCACTGCGCGCAGCGCTGAGGCCAGTCACTGGCAGCCGTGGAGGAGTTGCGCTGGCCGCTGCCGTCACTGTCCTTCGTGAAGAGATGCAGCCTGGTAGCAATGCCACGCCTCATATATTCCGAATGAAGAACCACCAGGGCGGCGGGATGAAGCCCGTCGTCCGGAGCGCAGCTCATGAACATGGGAGGCGCGTCCGCCGGCACGCTGAAACCTTCGGCAAGACTGCCTGGCTGCTTTGGATCCACAAAGCCACCGCCCCTGACATTGATGCCGAAATCCGGCCGCTGGCCTTGCCAGGCGCGGTCACAGGCCGCATGAGCCAGGAGGTTTCCACCCGAGCCAAAGCCCAGCAGGCCCACGCGCTTCGGGTCCAGCCGCCACTTACGCGACTGATCGCGCACCGTGGCAATGGCGCGCAGTGCATCCTGCACCGGCTTGTCGTGGGGGCTGGACTCGTCGCATGTGGGTGTGCGATACTTTAGCAGGATGGCGGTCACGCCGAGGCTGTTCAGCCATTCGCACACACGTGTGCTTTCATGCATGGGGGACAGAAACGCGTAGCCTCCCCCAGGTGCCACGATAACACTGGTGCCATTGGGCTTCGCCGGCCGATGAATGGTCATCGTTGGCTCATGGATGCCCGCAAGGACTCCTTTGCCTGCCTGGGAGCGGATGATGTCCTGCGTGGCAGCGGAAGGTGGCACCATTTTGCCTGGAACATTGGAACCCCACAGTTTGAGCTCCACCGGCTCCGCCGACTTCATGGATGAGGCGGCAACGCCCAGAGAACACAGCAGCAGAAAAGTTTTCATGCGCAGATGAGCCAAATTCTAGCGTTTGTCTGCTGCATGATGAAAGCATTTTCTTTTCTCCTCCTCAGCGCCGTCCTGGCCCATGCGGAGATGCGTGTGGTGACGGACTTTGAAGGAGGGAATGCGGAGGTGGTGAGCCTGGACCCAGCCGCAGGCAGGCTGCGGATCATGCCCGCGCTGCATGAGGGGCGCGGCTGGCCGTGCTGGTGGTTTTTAAAGCTGGAAGGCACCACGGCCGGGCGGCAGATAACGCTGGAGGTGCAAGGGCAGGCGCGGCCTTTCCGTCCTGGCACGGTTCTCAGTCCATCGTGGTGTCAGCCGGATCAGGCAGTGCTCAGTCACGATGGCAGGACCTGGCAGCAGACGGCCAAGGCGGAGCGCACGCCGGAGAAGGTGGCGATTTACAAAGTGAAGGCGGAAGGGCCAAGCCTCTGGCTGGCCTGGGGACCGCCGTTTGTTCCGTCGATAGCAGAGGAAGTGCTGACGCAGGTGCAGGCAAAACTGGGAGTCGAGGCGGAACGCTTTGAACTGGCGAAAACACGCGACGGCAGGCCGGTGAACGGCATCCGCATCGGCAAGGTGGACGCGCCAAGACAGGTGTGGGTAAATGCCCGCCAGCATGCGTGGGAGGCAGGCGGTGCATGGGTAGGCCGTGGCTTTGTCGAGTGGATCGCCAGCGATGCGGCGAAGGACTTTCGCACGCGCTGCTGCGTGCATTTCATCCCCATCATGGATGTGGACAATGTGGCTCTCGGTGCGGGCGGCAAGGAGGCGCTGCCGCAGGATCACAATCGCGACTGGTCGGCCGCGCCCCATTACCCCGAGGTAGCAGCGGCGCAGAAATGCATTTTAGAGATTCAGGCAAAGCACGGGCTGGACGTGTTCATGGATCTGCACAATCCCGCCCCAGGCGACCGCGTGCCGTACTTCTTTGGGCCGTTTGGCTTTGAGCGTATGACCGGCCAGCGGAGGGACAACTACCAGCGCTGGATCGACCTCGCCGCCACCCACATCAACGGCCCGCTCCCGGTGGCACCGAAGTATCGTTTCGCGACTTATGTGAAGACGGAAGAGGAGCGCGGCCGCATGAGCAGTGGCTGGGCACGCGCCCATGGCGGCGAAGGCACCATCTCAGTGACGCTTGAAACCGCCTGGAACACGCCGAACAGCACGGCGGAAAACTACATGACAGTGGGCGGTCAATTGGCCCGCGCGCTGGAGGCTTATGTGAAAGAGCTGCGGCCGTGAGGTCGATACCTTGGCGTCCTGCTTTTCATGCATCCCCTCGACGCCAGCCGCCTGCACCTGACCCGCCGCTCCCTGTTTGGAAAGGCGGCGCTGGGCATTGGTGGCGCGGCGCTGGGATCAATGCTGACGCGAGAAGGCTTCGGCGCGCAACCCGCCGACCCGCTGGCCCCGCCGCTGCCCCATTTCGCGCCGAAGGCGAAACGAGTGATCTACCTGCTCCAAAACGGCGCGCCCTCCCATGTGGACCTGTTCGACCACAAGCCGATGCTGAAGAAGATGCACGGCACGCAGATCCCGGACAGCGTGGCGGCGGGCAAACGCTTCAGCACCATGACCGGCACGCAGACGGCGCGTCCGGTGCTGGGAGAGATCTCAAACTTCTCCCGCCACGGCCACAGCGGCGCCACCGTGAGCGACTTCATGCCGCACACCGCCGCGATCGCGGACGAGCTGTGCTTCATCAAGTCCATGCACACCACGCAGGTGAACCACGCGCCTGCCATCACCTTCCTCATGACCGGCAGCGAGCAGGCCGGCCGCCCCGCCATGGGCTCCTGGCTGACCTACGGACTGGGCAATGAGTCCGACGACCTGCCGTCGTTCGTGGTCATGACCTCCCGCGACAAGGAGGCAAGCTGCGGCCAGATTTTTTATGACTTCTACTGGGGCAGCGGCTTTCTGCCGTCGAAGTACCAAGGCGTGAAGTTCCGCGGCAGCGGCGACCCTGTGCTGTATCTGAGCAACCCGGACGGTATGAGCCGCGAGATGAAGCGCACCATTCTCGACGGCATCGCCGGGCTGAACGAGATCAAGCTCAAGGACTTCGGCGATCCCGAGATCGCCACGCGCATCAGCCAGTATGAGATGGCCTACCGCATGCAGAGCAGCGTGCC
>CAZPSQ010000308.1:0-6930 GCA_964588755.1 uncultured Prosthecobacter sp.
TGGCCGTCCTTCAGCGCGCTATGGTGGTCCCACGGATTGGCCGGATTCCCGCCGCCGATGTTGTAGCCCAGCACGCTCAGCTCGATGAAGCGCACCCCGCGCTCCACCAGCCGCCGCGCCAGCAGGCATTGCCGTGCATACGCGGCCTTGTTTGGCTCGGGATCATCCACGCCATACAGCCTGCGCGTGGCCGCGCTCTCACCGCTGATGTCGCACAGCTCAGGCACGGCCGACTGCATGCGCCAGGCCATCTCGTAGTTCTGAATGGCCGCCTCCACATTCATGTCATGCCGCGTGCTGCTCACAAATCGCCGGTCCATCGACCTGATGAAATCAAGCTGCTTCCGTTGCAGGTCCGGCGCCTGGCGCGGGCGGATGTTTTCCACCGCCTCCGCCTCATCCGCCTGCACAATGCTGGCCTGGTGCTGCGCCGGCAGGAAGCCGTTGCTGAACAGGCCCACGCCTCCATGCGGAGGCCGCGCCCCGCCGCTTTGCAGCACCATGTATCCCGGCAGGTCGCTCGATTCTGTGCCCAGCCCATAGCTGGCCCACGCGCCCGCGCTCGGATTCCCCAGGAACGGAAAGCCCGTGTGCATGAAGAAGTTCCCCTGCGCATGTTCGCTGAACTTCGCCGTCAGGCTGCGCACGACGGAAAGCTCGTCCACCACGCTGCCGATGTGGGGGAAAAGATCACTCACCGGAATGCCCGACTTCCCATAATGCTTAAATCCCCAGTGTGAAGGCTGCACCGTCCCCGGGTTGTTGAACTGCGTCTTCTTCACCTCCCCCGGCATCGGCTGCCCGGCATATTTTTCCAGCAGCGGCTTCGGATCAAACGAGTCCACCTGCGACACCCCGCCGCTCATGTACAAAAAGATCACGCTCCGCGCCTTCGGCGCAAAACGCTTCGCCCGGTTCACCAGCGGCGCCGCATGTGCGGCCTGCTCCTGCATCAGCCCCGCCAGCGCCGCCATGCCAAAGCCGGTGGACGCACGGGAGAGAAGTTGTCGGCGTGAGAGCGCATTCATTTCAGATAAATAAACTCCTTCAGGTTGATGAGTGACTGCGCCAGGCTCGTCCAGGCTTGGAGTCTCGGGTTGTTCGCGCTGGCGGTTTCACGGGCGGCTTCGATACCCTTGGCAAGCTGGTCGCGCTGGGCTTGCAGCGTGCTGAGCTTCTGCCGCTGCCCCGTGCTCAGCGCCGCCAGGATGTCTCCCTCTGGAACCGCGCTGGCTTCAATCCCTGCCGTCATCGCGATCTCCTTCGCCGTCAGTGCGCGGTCATACAGGCGTGCGCGGTAAATCCGTCCGCTCAGCCCCTTGTTGCCGGTCGGCGCGCCATGGCGGCACCCCAGCAGCACCTGGCTCTTCGCAGCCTCAAACACCGCCCCGGCCGCCTTGCGGAAGGTGCGGCCATACGGCTTGCCATCGCGGTAGCCGCTGATCGTCCCGTCTGCTTGGTACACCACTGCCACATGCACAGGCCGCGTCATTGCATCCGTCTCCGCCGTGCCATCAAACAATTCGCTGCGCTCAAAGTAGTTGCTGCCGGCCACCCAGTGCTGCGGCGACTTCTCGCCGAACACCAGCGCATCAAACAATCCTCCATCCTTTTCCTGCACCGTCATCACACCGCCGCCGCGCTGCGTCAGGTTGTCCAGCATCACCCAGGCCTCCAGCGTCTTCGCCCTCAAAGTGACCGGCAGAGCGGCCGATTTCGCCATCGACTTGCCGTCCAAAACAAGCGCGCCGTTCTCCACATGCGCCGCGCCCACAAAGTCCAGGTGCATGCGCCCCTTCGAGTCCTCCAAATCCTTGTCAAACGTCCACTCCGCGAGCGGCTCCGGCGCGTTGGTCGCCGCGGCAGGCAGGCGGCGCGCCGCCTGCAGCTTCGCACGGGCTGGCTCCAGGATGGCGGCCACCTCCCGGTGCAGCACGCCCAGCCGCTCCTCCTGCCCGGCAAGGTCCCGCGCCTGCGCGTCACTCTCCTGTTGCAGCGCGTCGAGATAAGCCAGGCTCTGCCTCACCTCGTCGTCATTGGCATCCCGGTTGAATGCCTCCAGGAACATCTGGCGCACACGCGCGTCGTCCGGCCGCCCCGCCTCCCTCAGCGTGCGCTGCGCCCAGTCTTCAGACCACTTGATCACACGCTTGTCATTCATCAGCGCCAGGGACTGCGCGGGCACATTCGTCATGTCCCGCTTCCCCCGGCTCATGAAGGGAACCGGCGCGTCAAACGTGGTCAGAAAGGCGTCCAGCGAGTTGCGCGCCACCTTCACATAGATGCTCCGGCGCGGCTTGCTGCTGCCGTCCGGCTCGCCGTAAAGATCTGTCGTCAGCTTGCCCGACAATGAAAGGATGGAGTCGCGCACCGCCTCCGCCTCCAGCCTGCGGATGCTCCAGTGGCTCAGCAGCTTGTTCTCCGGGTCCTTCTGCGCGCTCGCCACCGATGGCAGCGCACCGCGTTGAAAGGCCTTCGACATCAGCAGGGTCTTCAGCATCTCCTTGAGGGAGCCTCCGGACTCAATGAAATGCTGCGCCAGAAAGTCGAGCAGCTCCGGGTTCGTCGGCAGATCGCCCAGCTTGCCGAAGTTGTCCGTCGTGCCCACGATGCCCCGCCCGAAGACATGATGCCACAGCCGGTTCACGATCACGCGCGCCGTCAGCGGGTTGTTCCTCATGTCCGCCATATGCTCCGCCAGCTGCAGGCGGCCGCTGCCTTTCGTGTTGAAGGGCGTGGCATCCAGCGCGTCAAGGAAGCGCCGTGGCACCATCTCCGCAGGCTGCTTGTGGTCACCGCGCACAAACAGCGCCGCATCCTTGGCATCCGCCTCCACCACGCCCGGCGCGCGGGTGGGCGCAGGCAGCTTCGCCTCCACCTCACGATACCGCGCCACCAGCTTCGCGGCAGTGGGCATGTCCGCCAGCTTGTTGGCCAGCTTTCCTTCCTGCATCAGTTGGTTCAGCGCCTCCGCGTGCGCATTCGTCAGCGTGCCCGCCTGCCATGCCTTGATGGCCTCCGGCACGGAGAAAACAATCCGCTCCTGGGGGAAGGGGATGGTTTTGTCCTTCACCAGCGACTTGTCTTTGTCGATGAGCACATCCGTGATGCCGAACCACGACCGCGCGTCCTGGTTGTGCTCCGCCGGCATGTCCGCCGAGGTCACCAGTTGCAGGAAGATTTCGTCCCCCTTCCAGAAGTCCAGATCCAGCGACCGCCAGCCCAGCTTCTCATCCCGTGGCTCCCGCAGTTCCACCGCCTTGTGAATCGTGCCGGTGCGCGGGTAGTTCTGCACCACATACTTCACCTTCACGCCGCCGCTGCCTGCCACCCGGAACCACAGCGTGCCGCCCTCGCACGTGAAGCGTTTGGAAAACAGCACCGCGCGGTCCTTCGTTGTCAGCACATTGCTGAAGTAGCCCGCCGGATACACCTGCGACAGCACCCGCTCCCCCTCCAGCGCCACGGCAAATTCACCCGCCCGCGTCAGGCTCACCCCGTTCGTCATCCACTCGAATTTTCCCAGCCCCGGCGGTGCCGCGTCCGCATGATCCGCCGCGTTCCCCTTCGCCGTTTTCAGCCAGTGCTCCGCCACCGCGTCCTTGATCTGCGCTTTCAGCTTTGTCAGCTCCGCACGTTCCGCATCGCCGGTGCCCGGCGCGTTCACATCCAGCACTGCCGGATGCGTGCTGGTGAAGATGCCATACATCGCATAAAAATCCGCCTGCGAGATGGCGTCGAACTTATGGTTGTGGCAGCGCGCGCAGGAGACCGTCAGCGCCTGAAATGCCTTCGTCACCGTGTCGATCTGGTTGTCCGTGAAGGTCACCATCTCATCCAGCGAGTCCACGGGCGAAAAGCCATGCAGCACCATGCGCAGTTGTCCGATGCCCATCGCGCTCTCATTGATCCCGTCCTTGATGCGCGGGTTCGGCAGCAGATCCCCCGCGATCGCCTCCTTCACCATCTGCGGCCACGGCACATCGTTGTTGAGCGCGCGGATCACATAGTCCCGGTACCGCCATGCATAAGGGATGGCCGGGTCCCCCTCAGAGCCGTAGCTCTCCGCATACCTCACCCAGTCCAGAAAGTGGCGCGCCCATTTCTCACCATAGGCCGGGGCTGCCAGCAGCGCGTCCACAGCTTGTTCGTAGGTCTGGCCTGTCGTGCCCGGTGTCGGGGGCAGGCCCGTCACCACATAGTTAACACGGCGCATCAGCGTGTCCGCATCCGCCTGCGGCGCTGCCGGGATGCCCTGCCTGCTCAGCTCCCCGTCGATCATCTCATCGATTCTGGCTGCGGCAGCCTGCGTGCTCAGCGCCGGCGTATGGGCGCTTGTCTTTGGCAAAGGTAGAAACGCCCACCACTGCTTGCGCCTCTCCAGCACTGCGTTCCAGTCCGTTTCCTTCGCCACCTGTTCTTTGGAGGGCGGCGCATCGCGCGGGTCAGGCGCCCCCTCACGCACCCACCGCTCAAAGTCGGCAATCTCCCTGTCATCAAACTTCGCGCCGTTTTTCGGCATCTTGATGTCCTCATGCTCATGCTTCAGCGTCTGTATCAGTAGCGATCCGGAGGGATCACCCGGCTTGATCGCAGCGCCGGAGTCACCCCCCGCCTGCCAGCCGGGCCGTGAGTCCAGCACCAGCCCGCCCTTCTGCTTCGTCGCCGTGCTGTGGCATTCGTAGCACTCCTGCGCCAGCAGCGGCCGGATCTTCGCCTCGAAGAACTCGATCTGTTCCGGGGTGGCCGCCCAGGCTGGCGCGGCGGCCAGCATGCCGAGTAGAAGAAGGTGTCTCATGCCAGCAGCCTCCGGGTGATGGTTTCCGCAGCCTCCACGCACAGCCTCCCCATGGCCTCGAACTGCTCCCGGTGCAGGCGGAAGGAAGGGGCCATCAGCGTGATCGCCGCCACCGGGTAGCGATATTCATCCAGCACGGCCGCCGCCACGCAGTGGATGCCCTCCAGCCCCTCCGCCAGGTCGGTGGCAAAGCCGCGCTTGCGTGCCTGGGCCAGGTCCGCTTCAAGCATGCTCCGGCTGGCCAGGGTCGTCGCCGTGAACTGCTTCAGGTTCACCTGCGCAAAAAAAGCCTCCATCTCCGCCTTCGGCAGATGCGCCAGCACCGCCTTTCCCGGCGCGCAGGAGTACATCGGCGCCTGCAGGCCCACCGTGCTGCTCACCTTGATCGGCTGGGAGGAGATGCACTGCTCCAGCACCGTCATCTTATGGTTCACGCTGGCCAGCAGCTGGGTCGTCTCGCCAGATTCATCCCGCAGCCACTTCAGCGCCTCCAGCCCGCACACCACCAGGCTTTTCTCCCGCACCTGCGGGCGGGACAGGTCAAAGAGCTTGTTCGTCAGCACAAAGCGTTTGTCATCCTCCCGCCGCTGCAGGTAGCCCCGGTTGTGCAAAGTCCCGCTGATGCGGAAAACCGAGTTCACCGGCAGCTCCAGCTCACGTGCGATCTCCGTCAGGCTCAGTCCCGCGCGGTGTCGCCCCAGCAGTTCCAGGATGGCCAGGGTGCGTTCGGTTCCAGGGGCTAGGGAATCATCATCCACCGCGATGGTGGACTGTGGTTTGGTGGCAGGCATTCTAAATTCAGAAACGATTCTGGATTTGGAATTATTGCATCAAAAACTCCAGCAACCCCACAATGCCTCCCCTTTGATTGCAAATCGGCCTCATGGCGGCATTCTGCGGGCACATGGCCCTGGAAAACGACCTCACACTGCTTGGAAGATCTGAAAACCGCCTCCCCGCCTCCCCCGACGTGGCAGTGCTGGAGACCTTCCCCAATCGCACCCCCGGGCGGAACTATCGCATTCATCTCAGCGCCCCGGAGTTCAGCTCCATCTGCCCGGTCACGGGGCAGCCGGACTCCGCCCACCTGGAGATCCTCTACATCCCGGATGCGACCTGCGTGGAGACCAAGTCCCTGAAATTCTACCTCGCCTCCTACCGCAACCACGCCTCGTTCAACGAGGCCATTGTGAACCGCGTGCTGGACGACATCGTGAAGGC
This sequence comes from uncultured Prosthecobacter sp., assembly GCA_964588755.1. GTDB lineage: Bacteria > Verrucomicrobiota > Verrucomicrobiia > Verrucomicrobiales > Verrucomicrobiaceae > Prosthecobacter. The sequence goes on from CAZPSQ010000308.1 coordinate 6,020, forward strand.
CTGCGCGCCAAAGCAGGTCGTCGTGCGTGGCAGGTTTGGCGCCCGTGGCGGCATCCAGCTCACCTGTGAGGCGCGGCATCCGGACCTTGAGGAAACCATCCGCCTTCCACAGGAATGAAGACCCTCGTGCTTGTCTCCGGCGGCATGGACTCCGTCACCGCCTTCCACTGGGCGCGGCAGGAGCACGACGTGGTCGGCGCCGTCAGCTTCGACTACGGTGCCAAGCACAACCACAAGGAGCTGCCCTTTGCCGCCTGGCACTGCGCGCTGCATGGCGTGCGGCATGACGTCATCGACCTCGGTTTCATGAACCGCCTGTTTTCCTCCGACCTGCTGAAAAGCGGCGGCCAGGTGCCGGACGGCCACTACACCCACGAAAGCATGAAGCAGACCGTGGTGCCCTTTCGCAACGGCATCATGCTCGCCGTCGCCTGCGGCATCGCGGAAAGCCGTGGCGCGGAGGGCCTCGTCATTGCCGCGCATGCGGGGGACCACGCCATCTATCCCGACTGTCGCGAGACCTTCATGCACGGCATGGCCTCCGCCATGCGGGAGGGCACCTACGCCCAGGTGGAGCTGCTGCGTCCGTTCATCGGCCTCGACAAAGGCGGCATCGCAAAGATCGGTGCCTCCCTCGGCGTGGACTACGCCAAGACATGGTCCTGCTACAAAGGCGGCGACGTCCACTGCGGCACCTGCGGCACCTGCGTGGAGCGCATCGAGGCCTTTCAGCTCGCCGGACTGCACGACCCCACCCTCTACGAGGTGCGAGCACCCACGCCCTGAGCGGGCAACCGCCCGATCGAGGCATGAGCGTCACAGCAGCCTCTACTTGTCGAAGAACGACTCCTCCTCACGGTCTCCGACCTTGAGATAGCGGTAGAAGACTTCGAGCTGCAGCGTGCACAAGG
>CAZPSQ010000309.1:0-6907 GCA_964588755.1 uncultured Prosthecobacter sp.
CATCAAGTTTAAGTAATATTGGAGTAGGGAATAATGGTAAATTTAACTCCACTATAAATAATTTAGGAGAAGTTTTTTATTTCCAGTATCAAACAGTTTCTCCTTATTACCCTGTTTTGTGTAAATACGCATCAGGTGCAGTTACTTCTTATACATCTTCAATAATATCAACTTTATTTAACCCACGTTTATTTTCAATAGGTACAGATATTTGGATAATTATGTGTGATCAAATCAGTTTTAATTCAAAAATTTACAAGTTTGACGGAACAAGTTTTACCGATTATACAAGTTTAATTTTTACAGCAACTGGTATTACTAGTTTTAATTGCATTTCAAAACAAAATTCAGACATTTTAATTGGAACTAACAGTGGTATTATAAAATTAAACGGTACAACTGTTAGTGTTTTAAATACAGGTAACAGTACTTTGATTAACAATACAGTTAATGATATAAAATCTTTAAACTATATAAATGTTTTAGTTGGTACTCAAAACGGTTTAACAACATATAATGGAACTACATTTTCTGCACCAATTTATTTCCCATCAACTTCAAATTATAAGGTTAATCAAATTTACATGAGTTCAACAAGAACTATTGTTACTTCTCAAGCACCAGGAACTAATAATTTTTACAACTTAAACGGAACCACATTAACTTTGTTAAGTTTTAATAACAATCCATCTCAATATTTAAGTAGTGCATTTAATAACATTGTAGTTGATGGTAATGAATTTTATATTTCAATGAGTAATAAAAACTACATAAGCAAAGTAAACGCACAAATTTTAAATACTTATTATTTACCATTATCAAGTAGCATTCATTCAAACATTTTTAAATCACCTATATCAAACAAACTAATAAAACTAAGTATAAATAATTTCAACCCAAATCCACTTGTTATTACAGAAATTGATTTGTCAACTTATGCATGTATATATACATACGATGACAATTTACATAAATCTTATATTGATACTAATTTTGTTAAAGCACCCGTATTTACCTCAAATACAAAATTTAATGAAATGTTAACCTCTGGCGCACCCTCTTACATTGTTCCTTTTATTAGTGGAGTTACAACCCCTAGTAATGGTGTTTCGTCACATTTTGCGTCTGCTCTATGGATAGGAGGTTTAGATAATTTAGGGAATTTACACATGGCCGCTCAAACATATAAACAAACCGGAACTGATTTTTGGCCAGGATATTTAGATACAATTTCGGCAAATACAACAGTTTCTAATGCCAGTCCTTACAATAAAGTTTTAAAATTTTCGTGTAATCAAATTAATTCATTTGCTGCATATTTAAATGCTGGTAATGCCTCGGCTTTAACAAGTAATAGTTTTTCAAGTATTGTTAATTATATGCCAAATGGTAATAGTGTAAATAATTTTGCAAAACAATTGGCACCCTATAAAGACTGGAATAATAATGGTAAATACGAACCTAGTATGGGAGATTATCCGTTAATAAAAGGTCATCAACAATTATTAACTGTTTATAATGATGGATTTGGGCCACATACAGAATCAAAAGGATTAGCCTTAGGTATTGATGTTAATGATAATTTATATGCTTTTAACGATCCTACATTACCCGATTCGATGCAAGTAATTAATTTTACAACTTTTAATAATTTTAAAATTACCAACAGAAGCAATAATAATTATAACAATGTTTTAGTTTCTATTTGGAATGATGTTGACTTAGGTTATTATTTAGATGACTATATTGGCTGTGATACCTCATTAAATTTTGCTTATGTGTATAATGCCGATTCTTTAGATAATATTGGTGCAGGTGTAAATAGTAACAATACTAAGTTGCCAATGCTTGGATTAACTTATTTAAATAATTCTTTTTGTTTATCAGATGGTGTAGATAATGATAATGATGGGTTAATAGATGAACCAAATGAATATTTTAAAATGAATAGAGTTACATTTTATAACAATAACATTGGAGTATTTATGCCCCCCACAACAAACCCAGACAGCGCAACGCATTACTACAATTTAATGAATGCTGTTTGGAAAGATGGAACTAACTTTACCTATGGAGCAAATGCTTATAATACCTCATCAACTAATTATATAAAGCGTGTATTTCCAGGTAATATTGAAACTAACACAGGATGGACAGAAAAAACAGCTGGAAATAATAAAGGAGATAGAAGAATTTTATGCACAATAGGTCCTTTTAACTTTCCTGCCAAAAAAACAATAGAAGTTGATTTTGCAATTGTTTTTAGTAGAGATACTAGCTTAACCTTTGTAAATAATAATTTAAGTTTATTAAAAAAAGATATTAAAAATGTTAGAACTTATTATAATAATAGTATTACTTGTTTGCCAACTGTAAATGTTGGAATAACTAAAAATAAAAATGATAATTATTCATTTTGGACATATCCAAACCCTACAAAAGATTTAATTTTTGTAAATGCAAGTAAAACAATTGTTAATGGTAATTATAACGTTTATAATACAATAGGTCAAAGTGTATTGCAAGGAAAAATTTATAACTCTTCAAGTTTTGAGTTGAACATAACAAATTTTAAAACAGGAATATATTTTATTGAATTAGAAGTGAATAATTATAAAGTTGTACAAAAAATAATTAAAGATTAATCAAAAATTTTAAACTATCATTTTCTTTTTTTCGCATTAATTTTGCTTCATTTACTGTTTTATCTTTAAAACCACACAAATGTAAAACGCCATGTGCTAATACTCTACTTAATTCAGTATAAAAATCAATTTTAAATTTTTGCGCATTTTCATTAACCCTATCTATACTTATAAAAATATCTCCCGAAATTTTATTTCCTTCTGTGTAATCAAACGTAATAATATCCGTATAGGTTTTATGGTTTAAAAAATTAATATTTTTTTCAAGTAACAACTCATCGCTTGTAAAAATAAAATTTAGTTTACCGGTTGTACGTTTATTTTTTTCAGCAATTAATTTTAGCCAATTTTTAAATTTTGTTTTATGTTTTAAATTAAATTTAACGCCTTCGGTATAAAAAGATATTGCCATTTTATAAATTTGGGTTACTGTTAATTACAGTGGGTAATTGATTGTTATTACGTTTTAATATAAGTTGTTCAACTAAATATAAATTAGTTTTGAGTTGTTGTAAATTTTTAAAATAATTGTTTTGTTCTTCAATACAAAATTTTGCAATTTCTACTTGCATTAATTTTTCAGTTTCAATAAACCCGTTTATTTGATTGTTTTGAAAAGAATTATTTTTTATATCTGTTCCAAGTTTTAAAAGTTGATTTGATAAAAGATTTATTCGTGTAATTAAATTAATTTTATTTAATTGGATAGATTGTAAATTATTTCCTGCATTTATAAAGCTTTGTATTGCATAAGCATCGGTTTTATTAATGGTATCTTTAATGTTACTTTTAATAAATTGCTTATATATTTCAAATTTATTTATGGCTTTACTAAGCTCAACAGAATCTATTTGCAATAATAATTTTTTATTACTTAATAAATTGGTTTGTAAACTATCTACTGTTTTTGTTTGTTGTAATTTAATACCACTGTTACCACAACAACTTAATAAAATTGAAATTAAAATTACAAAAACACTTTTTGTAAATAAAATGGGTTGTATTTTTATTTTATTAATCAATTTTATCAAAACCACAATAAGGAATTAATACTTTAGGTATAATAATTCCATTTTCTGTTTGGTTATTTTCTAACAATGCAGCAACTATACGCGGTAATGCCAATGCACTACCATTTAAACTGTGTGCTAATTGTGTTTTTCCTGTAGCATCTTTAAATCTGCATTTTAACCGGTTAGTTTGAAATGTTTCAAAATTACTTACACTACTAACTTCTAACCAACGTTTTTGAGCCGCACTCCAAACTTCCATATCATAAGTTAAAGCACTTGCAAAACTCATATCGCCCCCACACAATTTTAAAGTTCTAAATGGTAGTTCTAGTTCTTTTAATAACCCAGCAACATATTCACGCATTTCTTCTAAAGTAGTGTAGCTATTATTTGGGTGAGCAATTTGCACTATTTCAACTTTATCAAATTGATGCAACCTATTTAAACCTCTTACATCTTTTCCATAACTTCCTGCTTCTCTTCTAAAACAAGGGGTATAACCACAATTTTTAATTGGTAAGTCGCTTTCTTTTAAAATTACATCTCTGTAAATATTGGTAACTGGAACTTCAGCAGTTGGTATTAAATATAAATTATCAATACCAACATGGTACATTTGTCCTTCTTTATCTGGTAATTGGCCTGTACCGTAACCACTATCTTCGTTAACTACAATTGGTGGTTGAACTTCTAAATATCCTGCTGCAGTTGCTCTATCTAAAAAATAATTTATTAATGCACGTTGTAATCTTGCGCCTTTACCTTTATATACCGGAAAACCTGCACCTGCAATTTTTACTCCAAGTTCAAAATCTATTAAATCATATTTAGTTGTAAGTTCCCAATGAGGTACAGCTTTATTATGTAATTCAGGAATTTTTCCGTGTTCAAAAACAACTGCATTATCTTCGGGAGTTTTACCAAGCGGTACACTTAAATTTGGTGTATTTGGTATGGTTACAAGTATCGCATGAATTTCTTTCTCTATTTCAATAAGTTGCTCATCTAATTCTTTTTCTTTTTGTTTAAGTTCTGTAGTGCGCGTTTTAATTTTTTCAGCCTCATCTTTTTTTCCTGCTTTCATTAATTCGCCAATTTGTTTAGCAATAGTATTTGCTTCGGCTTTTACATCATCTGTGTTTTTTTGTATCGAACGTCGCAATACATCTTTTTCAATTATTAATTGAATTGATGTTTCAGCTTCTTTAAAATTTTTAATAGCTAAACGTTTTAAAACGTCGTCTTTATTTTCGCGGATATAATTTACTTGTAACATAATTTTGAAAATGTAAAAATAAAAAAGCCCACCGAATTATCGATAGGCTTTTTAAAATAATTCGTATAATAATTAAGCGGTTACAACCGAAACATACGAACGGTTATCTCGTTTCTTTTTAAATACTACTGTACCATCAGTTAAAGCATATAATGTATGGTCTTTTCCAATTCCTACATTTTCGCCTGGATTGTGTTTTGTACCACGTTGACGAACAATTATATTACCTGCAATGCAAGTTTGACCACCAAAAATTTTAATTCCTAATCGTTTACTGTGTGACTCACGGCCGTTATCTGACGAACCCGCACCTTTTTTGTGTGCCATTTTATTTTACTTTATTTAATTAATTAATCTTTTTTTGCTGTTTTTTTAGCTGCTGCCTTTTTTGGAGCTGCTTTTTTAGCTGCTGCCTTTTTTGGAGCTGCTTTTTTAACTTCTTTTTCTACGCTAACTTTTTCAGTTTTAGCCGCAGGTTTTACAGTCCATACTTTTTTCTCAGCTTTTAATTCGTCTTTTAATGTGTCGCCTTTAGCTAACACACCTTGAATTAAAATTTGAGTGAAAGATTGACGGTGATTGTTCCATTTTTGATACGTTTTTCTACGTTTCTTTTTAAATACAATTACTTTATCACCTTTAACGTGACTAATTACTGTGGCTGCTACTTTAGCGCCATCTACTGTTGGGTTTCCTACTTGAATTTTTCCGCCGTTATCAATTAATAATACTTTGTCAAATTCAACTTTTGCACCCTCGTTAGCCTCTAGGCGGTGAACGTAAACTTTGTTTCCACGTTCCACTTTAAACTGTTGCCCGGCTATTTCTACAATTGCGTACATGTGTTGTTTTTTAATTTGGTTAATAAATTCCCTAAAAAGGGACGCAAAGATACTAATTTTACTTTACTGTGCAAATTTTTGAGGCTTATTTATTATATAAACACTTAAAATTAAGATAAGAATACAAATAATTTGCAAAACGCTAACTTTTTCCCCGTCAAATAAGCCCCAGCCAATTGCAACAATAGGTATTAAGTACGTGCAGCTACTGGCAAACACGGCACCTGCCGTTTTTATTAAATAATTATAAATAATTACGGTTAAAGCCGAACCCACAATAGCTAAAATACTTATATAACTTATACTTACCATGGCATTTGGTAATTGAATATGTGAAGTAAATTTTGTATTGGTAAATAAATATACTAAGGCAATTGGACCAGTAAAACAAAACGCCCATACTGTTGCTTTTATAGAATCTAAATCCGATAAGTATTTTTTAATTCCGTTTATACTTAAAGCGTAAAAAACTGTGGCAAGTAAAACATAAAACGCATAAAGTTCATTGTTAGATGTTTGAGTTGATTTATCAAAAACAACTAAACCACAAGCTGCAATAAAACCAATTATTATACCAAAAATTTTAGCATTTCCTGGTTTTTCTTTAAACCATACAAAACCAATAATTATTGTAAATAAAGGAGTTAATGCGTTTAACATGCCAGTTAAACTGCTACTAATTTGTGTTTCAGCTTTGGTAAACAAAAAAGCAGGTATTAAATTACCAAATACACCCATAAATATTAAACCCACAAAATATTTTTTTAAATTAATTTTAAAGTATTTAATTAAAAAAGGCAATAAAAACAAAAATGCAATAGATATTCGAAGTGCTGCCACTTCATCACTATCAAATGCCTCTAAACCTCTTTTCATTAAAATAAATGAACTACCCCATACTAACGAAAGTATAATTAAAATAACCCAGCTTAATGTTGATTTTTGCATTTTAAGTGCGCAAATGTAATGAGATATTTAAAAACAAAATAAAATACTTGATTTAGGTAGATTAAAAAAATTACTTTATTACATTTGCAATTCAAAAAAATAAATTAATGAAAATTGCGGTTGTTGGTGCTACGGGTTTAGTGGGCACAAAAATGTTAGAAGTATTAGCAGAACGAAATTTTA
>CAZPSQ010000310.1:0-6832 GCA_964588755.1 uncultured Prosthecobacter sp.
CCAATCAGTAAGTTGCCGTTGCTCCGCCCAACAGGTGAAGGTCAGCTTTGGGTCGATTGCCGTCACCAAACCACGAAAGCTCAGTGGCCGCTCCCAAACCACAAGCGGCCAGCCAGACCAGTTACTGCTGAGGCCGAGCGCCAAAGGCCGGATCTGACTGAGAGCAGTCGTTCAGATTCCTCAGGCCACTGGCAGTGATCGACCCAATGCGGACCTTCAACCAGCCGTCTGCTGAATGGCAGGTAACAGAGTAGAGCTGCCGTTCCAGCCGACTGCTCACTCGCAAGTTCTGGGCCTGAACGGACATTTGGGAGCGCCTGCCCAACGTCCGCCACGAAAAAGTCAGCAGTCATTAGACGGGAAATCGGCTCGAACGAACGCTTGGCACCTGAGGCTGGTACCGCACCGGACCCCCAGGCGAAGTTGGCGGCGTGAGAACGCCTACTCTCAGGAACGTTGACGCAACCTGCCGCCGCGAGAGGTGGTTCGTTTGAAGAGCGCCACGATTACGGTTGTCGGCTCGACGCGGGCTAGCATGCGGTTTTTTTTGCCTTCGTTTTCGGCTTCGTTCGAGAACGCGAAAGCGGTTCGTTGTGGGCGGGTGAGTGCGGTCAAGGAGTCGCTTGGCGGGACCGACTTCTCACGTGTGCGCGCGCAGTCCGCCCGCAAAGCTTCACAAGAGCGAGTGGGAGCGCGCGCGTTGAACGCCTTACTCATCGACCTCGACCTCCATCTCGAATTCAACGTCGGTTTCGATCTGGGTTTGCAGTTCAATGACGGCGGTCCGCAGCGGGTCGTAGATGCTGATTTCCTGTCCAACGATTTCGAACGTAACGGCGAGCGCATAGCGTGCCGTCGTGTCGGGGTCATGGCTCCATCCTTGGTGGCCGCGCACAGCGATGCAGAAGTGATCTGGCAAGGTATTCGACTTTACGATGGCCCAGTCCTTCTGCACCGTGCCGCTGTTGCGGCGGGTGTTACGGATCAGACCTTTCGTCGAGCTTTCCTGAAGAGTCCACGGAAGGGTTGAACCAGTCAACGGTTCGCCTTCGTTTTCTTCATCCTTCATGGCTCGAACACGGAAGTCGTTGAGTCCCTCGCCCAGCTTGCTGGTCACCCAGTTCACCCAGGTTGACAGATAGCGGCGTGGGTTGCGGCGCGTACGACGCGGCTGAGCCACATAGGAAAGCGTTATATCGATCCGGATGTCGTATTCGTCCGCCTGCTGACGCAAGGCAGCAGGGATCGGCACTTGGTAAATGTGACACTCCCCTGCATGGATCGGCGTTTCTGCGCTCGTAATGAATGTAGTTCGGTGGTCGGTGTTCACCGTGGCACGAGCCTCATCCGGGACCCCGAAGCCAATACAGCGGATGATTTGCGAAGCGTTATCCAGCAACCGTTGCCGCATCGCTTGGGTCAGCTGCCCCTTTGGCAATCGCAGCTGCGAGAGCACGCCTTCAGCCCAAGTCGGCCATTGCGCGGATTGCACCAACAACGCGCGGTAGAGCAGTGTCGGTTCAGCTGGCAAGAGGCGCTGCAGTTGCGCCGCAATCCGGGCCACCTTCGGTGTGGCAAAAGAAGTGCCGGTCGCGTCGCGATCGGCGGCTGGTCCGGGTGGGAACATGGTCGAGCGAACCAGCTCCGGGCAAGCCGCCGGTATGCCTCCACCTCCTTGCACGTCTGTCGGGAGATTATTCGTGCAAATGAAGTCACCGCCGTACTCAACCACTTCAGGCTTGATTACGTTCCAGATGCCGGGGCCGGACCGCGAGAACGCCGAGGGAAAGTCAGGCTCGGTCGCGAAGCTGCGCCAGTCGCCGGCTTCAAAAGCACCATACGCGATCGAGCCAACCGTCAGAGCTTGGAGGCTTTGCCCTGGATTGGCGACGCGGGCGGCCGGTTCGTATAGATACTCTGGATATGTGCGACCCGCATCAAGATGATCCTTCACTCCAGGGTACGGCATTGGGCCAGTGGGTCGAATATTGCCGGCACTTTGAATGATCAGCACATCGTGGTCATTCGAGAGCGCATCAATCTCCGCCGCCCAGGACGACATGTAGCGCAAGCGACAATAGCCGTAGGCATTGATCGAGTGATTGAAGATGCGAGTAGTACGCGGCCCTAAGTGATAACGCTCGACCGCCATGCGCATCGCTTCGGCTGGAAAAACTTCGTCTGGCATGCGGTTGTCGTCGTCGAGGACGCGCGCATTTTGAATCCAGAACGGCAGATTGGGTGTCCCAGCGGTGGCCACATCCTCGCCGTACAAGACCGCGCCGGCGACGCGCGTCCCATGGCCACCGCCGGCTACGTAGTCACCCACATCGTTAGCAGACTTGCCGGGCAGGAAACAGTGCGATGAGCTTTGGTCGATGGCGGGCTGAAGCAGTAGGTGCCCCTCCTGAATGCCGCTGTCGATGACACAGACTGCAGGTGCATCGGCATCGGGCGCGATCGGCGCGACAACCGGTTGAGGTTCAGTTCCCGGTTGCCCGAGGTTCTGCGGAAACGCGATGTCTTCCGGTTCAACGACCTCGAAGACGTAGGGATAGTTGAGAACGAAATCCTTCAGCCCCTTCCCCGAAATCTTCAGCCTAATCGTAAAGCTGTCGGCAAGAACGCCTGCGTCGAAGTCGGATCCGTCAACGAGGTGAAGGATCTCAGCATGGTAGAAATCGGCGAATCTCTGGATCGCGGTTTCGCGCTCTCTCTTGATGTCGTCCCACTCGTCGTAGGCGCTGGCGCGCGCCTCCGACCAGGCAAACTCTTTGGCGGCCCAATCTGCGTCCGTGGCGCGTTTGCCGCGCGAGGGACGCGTCGGAATTTCTTGGGTGCCCGCACAGGCAATGCCAATGTCTACGACGTAGAGTTGGTCGTCGTCGATGTTGCCCCATGTGTTCATGAGGTGTTCGGAGAGGATGCGGCCCAAGCGATCGGTTTGGTTTGGATCGTCAAACAACTTGTGCACCTGGGCGATCGTTGCCGATCCACGCACTGTGCCGGCGAAGCCTTGAAGCATCGCGCGAAAGGAGGCGATCTGAATGTCTTCAGACGCCACAATCACGTAGCCTTGCTCTTGCTCTGCAACGATTTCAAAGGCGAACTTCTCGCGCAGCACGTCCAGGTCGAGGTTAGGATCAACCTGCAAGAGGATCGGGACGCCTGACGGGATATCCGGCAAGGCCTGAGCTGCCGCCTGCCGCTGCGCCTTGCGCGTTTGCCAATTTTCGCTGAACGCTTGCGCGGCTGTGTCGAGTGCGAGACTGTGCGCTTGACGCGCGTTTCTGTTAGCGAACGATTGTGGCGAGGGCATGGGAGGCCTACCCAGTTTGGCAGGGCCTTTGAAGGTGCGTATCAGCGGTAGGTATTCGAAATTATGTTCGCCAGACATGGTTTAGGCCGCTTGTCCGGCGTCGTGCCGTTGCAGCTCATCGATCGCTTGAACAAGCCTGTCGTTCGATAAGGATACGCCGCCAGCTAACACAGCCGCCTTTGCGGCATCCTGAGCAGCTTTGACGACCATTGCGGCGGACGACCCTGTCAGCTTCGCAACTAGTTGTTCCCAAAAAACATGCTTCTCCATCTGCACTGTGGAGAGCGTCATCCGCAGAAGCTGCTCGATCTCGGCTGGGCCAGGCACCGGGATTGAGAAAACATCGTCAAAGCGGCGGAAGAGCGCCGGGTCCAGCGCAGACTCGAGATTCGTCGTCGCGACCAGTAGTCCCGGTGCGTCGTACTCCTCCATGAGCTGAAGCAACGCATTCACGATACGTGACACCTCGCCGATGTCCTTGGAGTGCGTGCGCGAACGGGCGATGAAGTCACACTCGTCAAGCAGGAGCACACAGGGCTTCTCCTTCGCCGCGCTGAAGATTGATCGCAGGTTCTGTGCTGATTCGCCAAAGAACGACGATATAAGCACATCGAAACGCACCTTCATCAACGGAAGTCCGATGTTCCAAGCCAGGCGTTTTGCACCGAGCGACTTACCGCAGCCGGGCGGGCCGTACAAGAGCACGGTCTTCCGTGGCTTAAGACCAAATATGCGCAGCCGATCGCGTGCCGCATATTCGGATTCAATGCGGGCGAAGCGCTGCTCGACAGAATCTGGTAACACCATGTGGTGCTCAAGGTGCTCAGTCGGGATCAACGTGGCCAGCGTTTCGCCGTGTCGCCGACTCATCGGCAATTCTTTGAGCGTTCGCTCAATATCTGCCGGTGGATTCGAGACAGATTCCGCCCGTTTCGCTTTGGGCTGTTTGAGGATGGCCTCTAGTTGCTCAGCCACTCTAACGTGGCCGGTCTTGCGCTCGGCTTCGACGATCTTGCACGCCAAGCGATCAAGGTCGCTTTGTGAACCGTCGGCTATGGCCCGGACTACCCTTTTGAGAATATCTGCGTTCATGGGATACCACCTTGCATTAGCAAACCATCGCGCCGTTGATACCACGTCGGCGGATCGTATTCCACTATGAAATCCGCTTGTCCACATCTACGAACGAGCGGACCAGACATTTCTCGGTCGCCTGTTGATTGCGCATCGCGTGCAGTCATTGCGCGCGTCCGTTCTGCTGAGCCGTCACATGCAGCGTAAGACCGGCGTCACGCTGAAGATGGCTAATGACGCCGAACAGGTTGCGCGCCTGTGGGTTGCCACCGGAGCCGAACATGCGGATTAGGCTCTTTGGCGACGAGCCGGTTGCGGCGCCGAGTTTCTCGAAGCCGACAGTTGCCTTAATATAGTCCCGAAGGATCGATTTGCCGCCGTCTATGTCGCCGGCCAACATGGTCTCAACGCCTTCCTTTAGAAGCGCATCGCGGAACTTCGGATCGGCCAGCACCCGTGCCTGGATCGTTGCTTTGAAGTCGCGTGTAAGTGCCATAGTTTTCCTCATCATTTTCTCGCGTCGCTTGTGGTCAACCCAGCAGACCGACTCACCTGCCGAACTGGCATCCTCGCGTGGTTGCCCCATCAAGCTTGACATAAAGCCCGTCGACAAGGACAGCGCCAATTGGTACCACATAGGTTACCACGCGCGACCTAGCTGCTCAAAAAAAAGAGGCCGAAAACCTGAAGTGCCGAGCGGTCGTTCGAGCCGACTTCCTGGGCCATGACCGGTCAGCTATTCGTTGCAGCCGTTGGTAGCGCAGACTCCCAGTGACCGAAATGGCGGAGTTGCTGGCGTAGGCTTTCCGGCAGGTTGCAGAGCCAAGCGGCCGTTCAGATGGCTGCTCTGGCGGATAGGCGACCGGCCGCAATTGGCCGGCTGCTGACCGACGCCATCCTGTGCCCACCGGCTGCTTCGCGCAGAGTAACAGTCGGTCAGGTGAGAAAGTTGACATCCCCTGGGGAATGGCTGCTTACGGCGGATCGCTCAAACTCAACGTCGGCTTTGGAGAAGAATCCCCGGCCTCCGTTTCTAGCGGATTGTACGCACCACCGAGCGAACGATCAGTGGAAAAGCAACCTCAACAGAGCGGCGTGCCTATATCAGCAGCTTGGCGCCTGACGCCCTGTGCATGAATCAAAGCGTTCGCATGCATTGGTGTGTGGATGTGGCTCTTGCCGACGACCAGATGCAGGCTTTCACCGATCATGCCGCTCACAACTTGGCTATCCTGCGTCAGTTCGTCTTGAGCTTCATCCGTCTCTCCCCGGTAAAGCGCAACGGCGGCCTCGAGCTTCAGCGCCTGATCGCCGCCACGTCCGATCCCTTCCGCGCTGAACTGCTGGGTGCGCATGATGCCGACGTTCCCCCAGCAAGCCGACAGAATCGCACCACGCCAAACGATCTGCATGCCTCCGCTCACCACCCCCCTCCCGCAAAAAAAAAACACAGGCCGTGGCGGGGCTGCGTCCGGCAGCGCGTGATAACAGCTAAAAACCCCGCCGGCGCAAGTTCATGTGGGCCCCAGCTCAGGAACGGGCGAACAAGCGCTGCAAGGGCCTTGATGTGAGCGCAATTTCGCGGAACGAGACCACCCGTTCGGGATCTTTTCGGGTGCAGCGACTGAATTTCAGAAAGTAGCCCGATCTCGACACCCTGTATATTTTGTCTATGCTTAATGCTTGAGAAGCTGGAAGATCGTTTTCAGCTGGTGATCGATCCGATCACTCCGGTAATCAACAGCATCGTTCGCAATGCAATGAAGGTCGCCATAGGTACCTGGCCAACCCCGGAAAGGCCTCAGCGCTAAGCGGCCGCTCTCGCCCGCTGGGATCTCGTTTGCGACATGAGGTGGAAGGCGCCTTGAATGAACATGTTGATTGAGGCTGCGTCGCAAGGGCGGCTGCTGGCATTTGTCGGCGCGGGCATCTCGATGATCCCTCCGACTTGCCTTCCGTCCTGGTGGGACATCAATGAAGCCGTGATCGTGGCGCTGACCGATCGAGTCGCGCCCCTCATCGGTGGCGAGCGCTCGGTACAGTTGGCAGCCACGATCTCGGCGCGACAGCAGTCCGATCGCTTTCCTCCCGAGTACCAGGCCGAGCTACTCGCCGTCCGTTTGGGAGCGAGCTACTTCCGGGTGCTCCAGTGCCTCGATAGTGAGCGCCCCAACGCGGTGCACTTGCGGCTCGCTCGACTGGCTGCGGCAGGGCATCTGGCCGCTATCGTGACCACTAATTTCGATCGGGCCCTGGAGGCGGCTTTCCGCCTCGTCGGGGCGCCGCTGCGCGTGTGCGCACGTGCCGGCGAGTTCGACGCGCTGGCGCCGGAGCTTGAAGGCAAGTCGGGCAGTTGCGTGCTGCTCAAACTGCATGGCTCTGCCGACGACCCGGCGACGCTGATCGACACCCTGGCGCAGCGCAAGCGTGGGCTGCCCG
>CAZPSQ010000311.1:0-6782 GCA_964588755.1 uncultured Prosthecobacter sp.
GAATCACTGTCCAGTTTCGTCTGGAATCAGTGTCCAGTTTGGTGTGGAATACGCAGGTAAGCCAAGTTCAGATGAACTTCTTCGCATAAGCGACGTTCGGAGCGAATGCCAAAGCAGTAGCCGATGACGAGCATGCGGATCATCAGTTCGGGAGCGATGGAGGGGCGCCCCGTGTGGCTGTAATAGTCCGCCAGATGCGCTCGCATCTCGCTCAGGTCAAGGAAACGATCAACGCCGCGCAGAAGGTGGTTCTGTGGAACGTGGTCTTCGAGGTTGAAGGCGTAGAACAATCCATTCTGACTGTCTGCTTGCTGACCCATCATTCCGGAACCTCGGCCCATCTATGCGCAAGGCATATTCTACCAAAGATCGCTTGAGGCCGGGAGTTTTTCAACAGAATAGACCCACAGCGGCCTGATGACGTCTGCAATGGCTATGGCAGCTTTGTGATCAACAAGCTGCCGGTGAAAGCTGTGGATTGGCGGTTTCATCCTCGGTCAGAGCCGACGGCCAGCTCGAGGCCTGAGCAGGCCGCCAACGGCAGGTCATGGAAGACTGCCTTGACTTCACACCTCCGGCGAAGAGCGGACGCTCCTCACTCCTTCAGAAATCAGTCCACAATGCACAAGCTGTTAAGCGGTGCGACGCTTGGTGCGGTTCGCGGCCCTCCGGGCAATTCTGCGACGCGCACCCGTCTGATTAATCCCGAAGCGTCCATCGATCTCGGCCAGCGTATCACGGGCGCCGTAGGCATCAAGATCGATAAGACTTTCAAATAAGGTCACTCCGATCTCGCGGGAGACGCCTCCTAGGCGGTGCAGCGTTATAGCGAGGTCTGTTAACTGCGGCGCAGCGATTGAGGCCGTCGTTTGGACATTCCCTAGGTCGCTGCGCCAAGCCTCAACCAACTTCACAGCGATATCAGAGATCACATCGGCGCCGTGGGGAAGTAGTGATTGAAGTTTCTCGACTACGAAGGTTGACGGCGAGCCAAACAGATCGACATCTGGCGCAGCTAAGGCTCGCAAAAACGTGAGTGTGGTCTGCTCGGGAACGAGGGCATCGCACAGTCGAAAGACATCCAAGATGGCCGACATCCGATCTTTATCTGCACCGGGGATCAGGCGGATTAGCAACATTCCAGCCGCGAGGTGGAATTGAGTTTCGATCCACAAGTTTGCAGCCGCGTATGCTAGGCCAATCTTCGCTTCAGGCGAGCCTCGCTCAAGCAACTGGTCTCGCATGGTGATCCAACGATCAGTACCTTGGACAGTCGAGGCCAGACCGACCAGTTCCCCTTGGGCTTGCCGTAACATCGGGCTTTCGGTCTGCCCCCAGGTCGCGATGAGTTCCTGCACAAGCACATCGTCCCAGCGCTGTGCGTAGGCTAGGAAATAGACCGTCTCGTGAGTTTCAAGCAGAGCCGGAAAGCGAGCAAACAATGCTCTTAGGAATTTCGAGACAACTTCCGGCGCCGAGCCTCCTGCATTTGATAGGCGGATCAACAACGCTTGCCATACCTTCGAATTTCGCTCTCTCCGAAGATGGTCATTCAGGATCCCGAAGAGGCGGTCTCGCCCCTCCTCGTTGGCCTTCAGCAGGATCGAAGTAAGTGCGGATAGAATTGGAAAATTTCCGCCGGGAAGGATGCTGATACCTCCATGTCCCCATAGGATGCTGTCCTGCCGGATAGCCTCAGATCGTTCCCGCTCGTCCTTCTCGACGATCTCCGAAGCCTCGTCCTTGTCGGAGGTCTCGGTGTGTCCGACCGGCCCACTCAACCACTCGATCAGTACCTTAATTGACGACTCATCAACCGCTGCTTTGCGATCGGCGATCTTCCTGAGAGCGTGCGCGGCGGAGTGCCTAAACCCCTCCGACGCGAAACCTCGCTGATGGAGATCAAGTAGCGCCTCCTGAATCTCTCGATCATGACCAGCAACTTCCGCCATCGAATCTAGTGCATAACCCGCTGCACGCTCTTGGGTCTCAGGCTTGAACTGTTCCATGATTCGGAGCGCCCGCACTGGCTCTGCCTTGGCGAATTCCGCAAACGCTCTAGAAAGCTGGATATTGCCACCCCGCATCCATCTCGAAGGATGGTCCCAGTCGGTGTTATCCGGAACCTCCTCGAAGATTCTGAGGATGTCGCGATCCTTAGCCATCGCCATCGCATCGGCTTCCATCGGAGAGCCGATAACGCCCCCGCCAAGGAGGCGGATTCCAGAATCCAAGTCTTCGCCTAGCGCGCGCTTCTCAGTGGCGATCAACTCTCTGGATTCTTCGCTCAATCGGTCGCAAGGAACCTCGCCCAATAAGTGCGCTTTGGTGGTACGAATCAGCTGAGAAAAATCCCTACGCTGCCCGACCTCATTGAAGTGTGCCGGTGTCGTCGGATGGTAGTCTCGAATTCTGGACTCAAAGTCGCGTACTTGGTCCTCGGTCCAGTAAGGCGACACAGCATTGATGAGGGCGGCGGTCGTGTGCCTCGGACCATATAGGTCGCCCAATTGAAGCCTTCGCGGGTCGTGAAAGAGCCAGCTCAAGGCCGGTTGAGCGTATTTCTCTGGAGCCGAACCAAGGCCGTGTGCAATAAGGCGTTGAGGCGCCATGAACTCTAGGTCGTCGTTCTCCTCAGCCCATTCCAAGAAATATGCGCCACTGTCGTTAGCGACTCCCTCGACGGCGAGGCGAAGACTGGAGAGGATTGGCTGCTGTCGCTTCCCCCTCCCACTTGTATCGTCTCCAATATCGAGGTCGACGGAGCACAGTCCTAGGTAGACGTGGTCAGCCGCGTCCTGACGAAGGTGGTTTTTCAGTTCTTCAAAAATCTCTCTGAACCATGGCCACATCACCTCGAGGAACTTTTTCGGCTCAGCCTCCGCCATCGCCGACAAACTAGACCACTCCGCACCTTCGAGGATTGCGGTGAAAGGCTTCGTTGAACGATCGGTAACACACCAAGCGATCTCTTCGTCGCCATTTCCGTTATTCGCGAACGGCTTTCCAACGAGCGTAGCCCGGGCTTTCTTAAGAAGAAAATCTAACTTCGAGCGGATCAATCGAAACGCGACTGCAGGCTGTTCAACAGCGACCGTCGACGCTGCGTAGTCTACCTGCCAGGGGCTAATGGAACTTCGTAAAATGACCGTTTGAGCGATCTCTTCAACGGCCTCGGTCCACTCGTTGCATGCTCCGAGCGTCGACCACGTAAAGCTGTCCTTCGCGGGCGTCGGAAGCCAATGCGCGCGAAGTAGTCGGACAACCTCATCCGCAGCAAACACCCATGCGCTCTGCAGGATTCTCAGCGCGTGATTAGCCTCGTTGTCGCTCCCCGTCATCGCCGCGGGAAGCGCATTGCGCACGAAATTTGCGAACCACCCTGGACTTCCAATGATCGATTTTAAGCCGACCGCGCGGAGTTCAGGCGACTGCATTACCTCTTCGAGGCAGATCATCTCGAACGCTACAGGGCTGGAGAGCTCGCCAAGAAACTCGACGAGGAGCAATCGGAGATGACGGCGCAGGCCTTGATGGCGCCAAATCTCCAAGAATTCGCGCTCGTACGACGTAACCTCGGCATCCCGCAGATAACGCAGCGCCGACCACAGCTTGGCGCGCACAAAGAGCGAATTCTGGCGTTCAAGGACGTAGCCAGACAGGCGACCTGCGGCAGATACGAAACTGCGCGCAAGCACGTAGTCGAATACGGTCTGGTGACTGAACGCGATGCTCTGGCCGTTATCGGATCGAATGATCAGCCCGACAGACTCAAGTCTCTCTAAAGCCGGCGCCTGGTTGTCGAAGCGAGAGGCGGCCAGCCACAGCGTTTCTTCTTCGGCCATCGTTCCAGCAAGATCGGACGCCAACGACGCCAGTGATTCACTGTTCCGTGCAGTCGCAATTTTCTGACGCCACAACTGCTCCAGCATGGATTGGTATTTTGAAAACGGTTGATCGTCGTTTCCCTTGGCGAGTGCGAGATAGGTCTTAAGCGCTTGCGGATTGCGAACCACCTCGCGGGCGTTCTCGGGCCAGCCGTCAGTGTCTATTCCTGCGACGGTTAATTTCTCCTTCACCTCGTGCCAGGCAGGCAACGCTAGGGTAAGAGGCTCGGCTTCAATCGCCCTAAGACGAGCATCGTGATTGAATTCGAACATCCTTGCGGACAGCACGATGTGAACGTTCGATAGCCCCGCCACGCGCCGGACGAGATTCAGTAACACGTTGAGACGGTCGCTTTGGAGGTCGAGCTGGCTGGCCAGTGCATCGAGCTGATCGATGAACAAGAAGACAGTCTGCAGATGGGCTAAGCGTTCGATCAGTTCACTGGGGAGTGCCGGCAGATGAAGATCAACTTGCAGATCCTGCTCAGTATGAACGCCGGTCGACACGAAGTCTGCCTTGATGGCGAGTACCGACGCGTCGGCCCCGATAAGGTCGGTTGCAATTGCGGCCAATAGAGCTGACTTCCCCGACCCGGGTTCGCCGAGCACTACGGTCGAGCTGAATTCGGACTGGAAGCGGCTTTCAATATCCCTCATCTCAGGCCGCTCTAGCCATCCGCCACCGGGGAGCGTCTGTTCCCACGAGAGCAAAACTGCCGATGCTTCCTTCAGCGCTATTTTTGCTCCTTCCGCCCTACTGAGATCACGAGCTGCTACTCCGCCAAGAAGCTGACCTCCCGCGTCACCGACAGCCGACCTGAGAACTTGGAGCGTCAGGGCCGAAACGTCGCTTTCACGAACGCTAACAACGACTCTGATGGATCCCTCATCGATCTGGATAAGCGTTAGTGCGGGGTCTCCAGTGACCTTCTGTAGCCCCTCGACAACTCGTCTAATGTCATCCTTCGACCAATCCGAGGGCGAGCCCTTGAAGTTCAGCACATACTCGACACGCTGATCAGGCGCTGGCTCATGCATCTCCATCATTGCAACCTGCGGAGGAAGGCCGCCTTCACCAGGCTTCAAGGGGCTCGCTTTGCTGCGGATCGACAGTATGGCAAACGCGAATGCGGCGGCGTGTGCGGAGGCGATGGGTTGATGCTGCGCGTCCGACTCGTGGTCCTTGCCGTCACACATGTCTGAGATGCCGCGGACGATTATTGCCGCCGTGCCCTCCTGATGGGCCGCGCTCATCGCGCCCCAACCCTCCATTTCGACCGCACCCGCGTCGTTTAGGTATTGGCGGATGATCTGATAGAAGGGAGTATTTCCCCCCGCGACGACTTGTTCACCAGAGGCTATAGCCTTGACGACCGCGTCTGGCGGAAAGGGGCATGGATAGGCTTCTGGGGCAGGTAACTTCGTTCTCTTTGGGTCCTTAATGAAGTCGACCCAATCGCCGTCTAAGACCAGCCTCTGTGCAGCTTTTAGGAGTTCAGGTGCTGCGGGGTGTGCATGCGGCCGCGAATAGTAGCCGCTTGCGTCCAGCTTCCCCGAGTGGGAATTGTAGACGTAATCGCCTACGACAACGTTCCCAATCGGAATATCCTCCTTAAGTGACCCAGCCACACCGACGAACATCTGCACATTGAACTTGCCGAACTCGCCGTGAGCCTTTGTCGCCACTACGGAAGCGTCGCTATTGCCCGCTTGCGTCAAGGCGTGCACAACATGCCAGTCACCAGAAGGGTCTGTAAATCGGCCCATGTCGTAGATCGCTCCGTTCGCGCCAGCGATTCGCTCGACGTCAACCAAGTGAGCCTGCACCGCCCTGCTCTCATGCCGAACCGTCGTGATCACGAGCGCCCTTCGCGGATTCGCGCCGAACTCGGCTTTCACTTCTTCTGCCGTGCGATAGTGACTCATACCCTTCCCCTATGATGCTCGCGATTCTCTTACGCTCTAGCAGTACCTGCGGTCACGATTGTGGCCGATAGGCGGGTGGCATTGTACTGCATCGCGTATGGCGAACGACCGTGGTGTTGGCCTTTCCTGGAGACGTGCAGTTGTGTGGGCTTGCAGCCATCTGAGGGGCCGGTTCGGGTCGATGCTTCTGCTCGCCAATTCCACGAAGCGGCCGTTCAGACTCGTCTCAGTGACGGCCGTCGCCACCGACCGCTCTGGCCGACGACCTGCCCGAGTCCAAAGGTAAGCGGATGGCCGGTTCGAGATCAGTTACCTGCCGTTCGCGCCGGCTGATTTTTTCAGGCGCAACGTCCGTTGATGGCCGGTAGGTTGAGGTCGCCAATGGCCGCTTCGGAGCAGTCCTGTTCGCTGAATCTGGACTTGGCTGACTGGCCGGTTTAGAGAAAGCTGATCGACGGCTTGGGGTCGAAAGGGTGAGTAGCGCTTTCGGGTAAGCAGCCGCTCGGATTGGTCGCCCCGAGTTTTCCGCCGGACCTGCTCGAACGGCCGCAATGCGGCGTACAGGCGACGTTCAAGGCGCAGTCCCCCAATGACCGCAATGGCCGAAAAGGAGTCATTGGAGCCGGCAGCGCACGCGCCTCCTTTACGTCGTACAGCGGCCGTTCGCGTCACGACTCACGTCGTAGGAAGTCGAGCCGCTCGTGCCGGCCCGCGGCAACAAGCGAGTGTCGAGTCTGACCGCCTTTGTTCACCGCGCGGCCGCAGTTCGGGCTGTCGTCAGATTGTGTCAGGCAAGAGCTCTCGCCTGAGCCATGTCCGTCCCGAAATGCAAACCTGGGGCGCACCACCTCGCAGCAACACGGAGAATTCCACCGGCCCGGTGGCGCCAACGCCAAGATCCGCTTTCCGCAAAAGGCTGCATCAACCCTCTGCGGAAAGCCCGGCGTTTCCGCCGGGGGTTTATTGGGA
>CAZPSQ010000312.1:0-6727 GCA_964588755.1 uncultured Prosthecobacter sp.
CGGTGGATGGCTGGAAAACGGCGCGCGCGGCAGCGGCCTACCGCTGCCTGCTGCACGTGGAGGGACGCGAGGTGCGCGACGCGCAGAACGAGAATGTCGTGCGCCGTGGTGTGAGCGCGGACAAGGCGCGGACCGTTTTGGTGCAGTGCGGCAAGCTGGAAGTGGCAGACCTGGTGAGACTGCGGGTGCGCTACTTCACCGATGGGGTGGTTCTGGGCAGCAAGGCGTTTGTGGATGGCATCTTCGAGGCGCAGCGGGAGCGATTCAGCCCGAAACGCAAAACGGGGGCCAAACGCATCCAAGAATGCGAGGAACCCCTTTATGCCCTGCGGCAGTTGCGGGTAAATGCCGTGGGATGAGCCGGCCTGCGCCCGAAAAAGATGCTGGGCAAGAATGGCACTCGGTTAAGTGCGGGTCATCGTGGTTTTTCGAGTCTGCCGGAAGGCGTGGCAAAGCACTGTTTGCAGGCGCGTGCAGGATGCTGTTTTCGGTGCAACGAAAGGGTCGTCGGCAGGCTGCTAGCCTGGCACGCAGCAAAGCCCAAAGGTGTTCGTCATCCCTAGCTGAGCACCACCGCTCCCTGCGAGACACGCGCCGCCTTGAGCCACATGCCTTGATCGCCGGGCTCTTAAGGAGCGTGGAGTTTCCATGAATGGCGGCACCTCAGCTCAAGGCACGCAAAGAGCCTGCGCAGGTCGCTGAGCCTGCCTATCCGTTCATTCCCCCGCTCCTGCGGCAAGCCCGCGATTTCCAGCTTTAGCAATTCAAGCGACAGTCGCGGAAATGCCCGCCCGGCAAAAGCTCTTCAAGGACGGAAGCCCCTCGGATCTGGCAGACGGCATCAAACAAGTCGCCAAATTCGCGTTTGCCTCCCCTGCCCCACGGCTGCATTACTCCGGCCAGCCCTGTCCTCCCCTCCGCCTCCCACGCACGCCATGCAGTTTTATTTCCCCACCTCCCTGAATCTCGGCAATGAGCACAGCGAAGGCTTTCACCAGGAGCTGCTGCGCGGGCTCACGCACAAGCTGAACAACCTCCTCGCCGTCATCCAGGGCTTCAGCAGCCTCATCCTCATGACCGATGACCTCGACCCGGGTGTGAGCGAGAACATGCAGCACATCCGCGAGGCATCCCTCGGCGTGACCAATCTCAGCGAGCGCATCCGCTCCGCAGTCGGCTGCGCCAAGCTCAGCCCCCAGGCACTGAACCTCAATGAATACCTCGGCGTGATCGAAGGCGCCGTCATGGAGCCCTTCCAGAAGGGCGGCGTCCAGCTCGAGGCAGACGTCCAGCAGGGCCTCCCCGCCATCCTGGTGGACCCCACCAAGTTCAAGGACATCCTCATTGAGCTGCTCAAAAACGCCGCCGAGGCCGCAGCCAAAGGCGGCGGCCGCTGCGCCCTGAAGATCTGCGGCCCCGGCACCATCACCCCTGCCGAGCAGCGCCGCGTGGACATCCTGGTCAGCAACACCGGCTCCCAGATTCCTCCCGAAAAGCTGCCGGAGGTCTTCCGCCCGTTCCACGGCTCCAAGAACAGCAACCATCTCGGCCTCGGCCTCACCATCGCCGCCATGCTTTGCCATCAGATGAGCATCCAGCTCGGCGTCGCCTCCGAGAACAACACCACCACCTTCTGGCTGAGCTGCCCCACCGCCTGATGCCCGGATCAGGGCCGGCAATGATCGTTTTTCAGAATTTCTGACAGGGATTTCGATGCAACACTTCCGGTGGGAGCGTTGTCATAGGCAGGTACATATTCCTTTTCGGAGGTTCTCCATGAAACGATCCGCCTTGTTCTTCGCCCTGCTGCTCGGGACCGCTGCCTTGCCCGCCGTTGCAGCGCAGAAATTCCACAGCAGCATCACCACACGCTCCGGCCAGGTGTTCTACGACTGCAAAGTGCTCCGCGTCTATCCCGACGGCATTTCCGTCATGCACCGCGACGGCGCCATCAAGATCCCCTTCAGCGACCTGTCCGAAGGCCTGCGCCGCGAGTTCCCCTACGACGCCCGGGCTGACGCGGAATACAAGCGTGGGCAGGAGGCCCTGCGGAAGGCGGAGAAGGAGCGCGAACGTCAGCGAGAGATCGCCATGGAGGAAAAACTCAAAGAGGCCCAGATGGCCGAGGCCAGCTATCTCGCCACCGCCAGCACCCATTATGCGGCCCCCGTGGCACCCATGCCCACCACCCTCCCGGGCGAGCACGCGCAGGTCGTCTCTTACCAGACCCCTTCCTGGGTCGGCACCCCCGTTTCCACCAGCACCCTGGGCGGCAGAGGTTATCGGCGCAGTTGGGGCGGCTACTATCCCGCTGGCTACGGATACGGCTACCCATACAGCTATCCCTACTACGGCGGCCACGGCTACGGTTACAGCGGCTATCCTTACCACGGGTACAACTGCGGCTACGGTTACGGCGGCTATGCGCGCCCGGCCGTCTTTGGCTCCTGGAATGTCGGCAACGGCATCCGTGTCGGCGTCGGCGTGCCCCTCGGCGGCGGCCTGCGCCTGTTCCGTTGAGCGGCAAACCGCTCAAATTTGCGATTTGCTTCATCTTTGCGTAGCATAAAACGCTGGCAAATCGGCCGCAGTTGACGGTCAATGGTGCCAGCAAGATGAAAACGATTCTCTGCGCCCTCATCACGCTGCCATGGCTGGCTGCATCCGCCGCGCCGGCTGCGCGGATGCCCACCATCCAGACCCTCCAAGGCAGGACCTACAAGCAGTGCAAAATCCTCCAGCGCGACGCTGACGGCATTGCCTTCAGCCACCAAAAAGGCATCGCCCGCGTGCTGTTCAGCGACCTCCCCATGTCCACCCGGCATCAGCTCGGCTACAACGCCAAGGCTGCCGCCGCCCTGGAAGTCTCCCGCAGGCAGCAGCGCGAGGAGAAACTGGAGGCCCAGCGCCAGCAGCAAAAGCGCCAGGCAGAGCAGCAGGCCGCCCGGCTGGCTCAGTATCGCCAGCATTGGCTGTGGCAGCAGCAGGCCGCCATGCTTGGCGGTTACGGCTATCCCTATCCCGCCCCGTTTGCGGGCCCCGTCCCAGCCGTCGGCTTTGCCGCCCCCGGCTGGGGCTGGCCCGGCCACAGCCCCCACCATCCCTCCCGCAATCGCGGCTGGGAAGGCACCGGCATCGCCAGCATCGTCCCCGGCACCGACGGAGTCTACATACCGCAGAGCGGCGGCCACATCTTCACCGGCCTGCCCCGCGTCCACTACAGCCCTACCCTCGGGTACTACAATCCCGGCTACTACGCCCCGCCCGCCAGACGCGCCCTCGGCACCTTTGGCTTCACCCCAGGCCTGGCCGCCCCCAATCCGCCCGCCGTCGTGCCAGGAGTCATCAATCGCGGCGCCGCCGCCGTCCCCGCCAGCCGGTAAGCCCCCCTTCAGATTAGGGAACGACTAATCGAATCCAGATTCAGCTCGTGATCCTTCTCTTCCTCCTACTTTTACTCTTCCTCCTGGCTGTCTTGGCTTCTGACTCCCGGGTTCCGGGAGGAGGAGAAAGATCGACGATGGCGCATCCATCAGCATCTCCCTAGATCCGAAGTTGAAAGTCGATGCTTGAGAACCTGAGGATCAGGCCCTCAACGATCAACCATAGACCATCAACTCCGTTTTACGTCCAGCCTGAACACACCCAAAGCCCGGCCATCCCCCGCGCCTCCTTCAAAGAAAAAAACAGGCGGACCTGAAACCCAGATCCGCCTGCTCGAAAATTGTCAGCCTTGCCGGCCGCTCCTTACTTGATGATGCCAGCCGCCTTCAGCGTCTTGAAAGCACCGTTCTTGTTCACGGTCTTCAGCGCGCGGGCCGTCAGCTTCACTTCCACGAACTTGCCCAGCTCAGGCACCCAGATGCGCTTGGAGCGGAGGTTCGGCAGGATCACGCGCTTCACACGCTTCGTGATGTGACGGCCAATACCGCCCTCTTTCTTGGCTTTACCGCTACGATGGATGTGGTGGCCGCGGGTGACGCCGACGCCGGTAAGTTCGCAAATTTTAGCCATAAGTAGTGGGGGTCTGGGGAAAGGGGTCGCGAAAGTAGCCGAGGACTTCCCCGCGTCAACCAAAATCAGGATAGACTGGTTCTCGAAAAGATTGTCATGGATGATCCGGCGAGCGCAGCAGCCCCAGTGGCAAGACGGGAGCGCCGCCTGCTATTGGAACATAACAGGCAAGCGACCAACGCTGCCAATGGGGCCGCTCCGCCGCCGGGCATGTGACAAGCTGTCCGAGAACCAGTCTAGTAGTCATCACACTCCGTGTGATGACCCTGGGCCGTCGCAACAACCGCCACAGGACCAAAATCCCACCCGCCTGCTGACCGCGCCAGCCCAGGCGTCAGCGCTGACACCAAGACAGAAAGAACAGCCCCTCCTGCGTCAGCCCGCACCCATCTCCCAGGGAAAGCCCCCCCCCGGCGGCCTACCTCGGCCGCCCCACCATCAGGCACGTCGTGGCCGGATTCATGAGGTACCCAATCCCAAAATTCAGCGGCTTCACCGGGTGCTGGCCCGACTGGTACGCCGCAGCCAGATCAGGCTGCTGGCATCCCGTGAAGATGCTCAGCGTGCTCCGGTAGTTCCCATACAGCGCCAGGCTCCACCCCGCCCGGTTAAACTCCCGGTAAGGCACCCCCGAGGGGTCCTGCACGATCGCGCTGCAATGCCGCAGCATGAAGTTCCGGACGTTCGAAAAGCCGTCCTCATGCATCAGGTAGGACGCGCTCTTCGTGAACGCAGGCACCCGCCCCAGGCGCGACACAAACGCAAACAACGGCCCCGTCGTCCCTCCGTTGGAAATGTCCTGCTTGAAGTAAAACACCCGCTTCGGCGCCCCAAAACCATTCCGGCACCGGATCATCAGCCCTGTGTTCCCAGAAGCCCCCGACAGCGTGATGTTCCCCGCCCCGTCCAGCCGGATCGTGTCCACCGAATCCACCGTGTACCCCGTCCGCGCCATGAACGCCATGATGATCGGCAGCACCCCCCGGAAACGCGTCGCCTGCAGGTTGCTCCGCATCTCCGTCGTGATGAAGTAGCTGCTCGTCATGATCGTCGACACCGAGTTGTGCAGCCCGTTCACCCCGCTCTCGATTTCCCCCTGCGACAGCCCGGCAAAGTTCGGCAGCGGCTCCGCAGGCTCCAGCCCGCACATCACATAAGTCTCCGCCCCAGGGCAGATCGCGCTCGCAAACAAAAAGTCCGGCCCGCTGAACGGGTAAAACAGCGCGTGCGACCGCTGCACATCGCCGATCTCCCCCGCCGCCCACGTCATCAGCGGCTCCCGGTGCAGAGACAAATGCGTCGCCCACAGCCGGTCCATCCGCTGCTTGTGCGCCACCCACGCCGGGGAGTGCCGGATGTACGACAGCCCACCCCCGTCCATCCCCGCAAACAGCCGCGCCGTGTCATTGATCGACGCCGCCGCCGTCGGCACGTTCATCGACGCCGCACCGCTGTACAGCGGCCGCCCGTTCGTGCTCTCCGCACGCCGCACACTCAGCCCGTCCAGCGTCTCGTTCAGGCGGTCCAGCCGGCTCGCCGCCGTGTAATTCTGAAAAGCATCCGGCGGCAGCGCGCACCCCGCCAGGCACAGCCCCAGCAAAGCCGCGCCAATCACGCGATAATGGAAAATGGAGAGATCACAGTTTTGTGCGGCTGTCATAGCTGCACAAAGCGTAATCACGCCTCATACCAACTCCAACAATAGGTTGAAGCACCTAGGCAAGTTTATTTCCAGCCAAATCTAGAGATTGTGGAAATTCAGCGCCATTGTTATATGACGCCGGACAATCAGCCACTCCCAACTTATTTCGGCTGGTGCATCGCAATGCAGTGCAGCGCACCGCCCTCCGTCACCAGATCCTTCGCCATCATCGAAATGATCTCACGGCCCGGAAAGCACTCCGCGATCTTGTCCTCCGCCGCCGCGTCCTTCTTCTTGTTCCCAAAAAGAGGCACCAGCACCGCGTTGTTCAGGATCAGAAAGTTCGCATAGCTCGCCGGCAGCCGGCTCAGGCGCCAGTCCTTCATCTCGATCGCCTGCGGCATTTCGATCTCGATGATCTCCAGCTTCCCGCCGTCCGGTGCCTTCACATCATCCAGCCGCTCGCGGATCTCCTTCAGCACCTTGTGGTTCGGGTCCGTGTCACGCGGCTCCACCATGCAGATCACCGCGTCCTCACGCACAAAGCGCACAATGTCATCGATGTGCCCGTCCGTGTCATCGCCCTCGATGCCCTTCTTGAACCACACCACATCCTTGATGCCCAGCATCGCCTTCAGCTCTTTTTCAACTTCGGCCTTGTTCCCCGGCTTCCCGCCATGGCGGTTCGGATTGAGAAGCACCGCCTCAGTCGTCAGCAGCGTGCCCTTGCCGTTCGTCTCGATCGCCCCGCCTTCCAGGATCATCTTTGAGGCAAAACGCTCCATCCCCAGCACCTTCGCCGCCTTCTCAGGGATCGCATTGTCCAGGTCCCACGGCGGGAATTTGCCACCCCACGCGTTGAATTCCCAGTCCGTCACCGCCACCTTCCCCGTCTCATTGTGCTTGATGAAGATCGGCCCATGGTCCCGGCACCACACATCATTCGTGTTGTGCTCGTAGATGTCCACCTGGCTCAGATCACCCTCATTGTCCGCAATGCTCAGGCGGATGTTCATGTGGCTCAGCACCGGCGCGTTGATCCGCACCCGCTCATACCGCGAGATCACGCTG
>CAZPSQ010000313.1:0-6711 GCA_964588755.1 uncultured Prosthecobacter sp.
GCCAGCGGGGGGGCTGGCTTGTGGCAGGGCTGAAGGGGGGAGGCGTGGGTCGGGGGACGTTCGTTCCGCAGGCCAATGGGCCAGCGGTACTCCGGAGCTTCGCCAGCGGGGGGGCTGGCTCGTGGCAGGGCTGAAGGGGGGGAGGCGTGGGTCAGGGGACGTTCGTTCCGCAGGCCAATGGGCCAGCGGTACTCCGAACCTGCGCTTTCTGCACTACGCACTTGCTCAATGCGCGACGTGAAGCGGAGGCGCGTTGATGAAGGACGCGCAGGATTGGCCTCCGGCCGCTACCACCCACCCCCCAGGGCCTTGAGCATGGCGACGGCGGCGATGAGGCGCTGGCCCTCGACCTGGGCGGCGAGGAGCTTGGCGCTGAGGACGGTGCGGTTGCCTTCGACGACTTCGAAGTAACTGGCGAGGCCCTTTTGATAGCGCAGGTCGGCCAGGCGCTCGGTCTCGCCAGCGGCGTTGATGGCGGCGTTCAGGGCGCTTTGCTGGCGGCCGTAGGCTTTCACGTCAACGAGGCTGTCCTCGACCTCCTTGAGGGCGGTGAGGATGCTCTGCTGGTAGGCGGCGAGGGTTTCGTCAAACTGGGATTTGCTGGCCTGGTAGTTGGCCTTGAGGCGGCCCCCCTGGAACATGGGCAGGGTCATCTGCGGGCCGATGCTCAAGACGCGGCTGCGGGCGTCGTAGAACTGGGCGGCGCCGATGCTCTCCAGGCCGCCGCTGCCGCCGATCTGGAAGGTGGGGAAGAAGGAGGCCTTGGCCACGCCGATCTTGGCGTTGGCCTCCCTCATGCGCTGCTCGGCGGCGCGGATGTCCGGCCGGCGCTGCAGCAGGGTGGAGGGGATGCCGCCGGGCACGCGGGGCATGGCGGGCAGGCGGCCGCTGCGGGACAGGCGGAAGGTGCTGGGAAGCTGGCCGGTGATGACGGCGAGCGCGTTTTCCGCGTTGCCACGCTGGCGCTCCAGGGAAGCGAGGTCGTTGCGGGCCAGCTCCACCTCTGTCTTGGCGCGGGAGACGTCCATCTCGTTGGCGAGGCCGCCTTCAAAACGGGACTCCTGCAGGCCCTGCGCCTCCTGGCGGGAGCCGATGGTCTCGTTGACGACCTGAATCTGCCGGTCCAGCGAGCGGGTGAGGAAGTACAGGCGCGCCACCTCGGCGGCGATGCTGAGGCGCTGGGCGGCCAGCGTCTCCTCCACGGCGAGCTGGTTGGCCCTGGCGCCTTCCACGCCACGGCGCACGCGCCCCCAGAGGTCCAGCTCCCAG
The DNA here is from genome assembly GCA_964588755.1 of uncultured Prosthecobacter sp. GTDB lineage: Bacteria > Verrucomicrobiota > Verrucomicrobiia > Verrucomicrobiales > Verrucomicrobiaceae > Prosthecobacter. Next base: position 1,270 of record CAZPSQ010000313.1, read on the forward strand.
CCCAGCTCCAGCAGATTCTGAAAGCGCCGCCGGTGGATGCTGGGGAGCGGAATTCCGGCAGGCAAATTGGCACCGAAGGACGTGAGCGAGAGGCGCTCATACGTCATGGCGTTTTTCATGTTGAGCTGGGGGAACCAGTCCGCCTCCTGCACGCCCACCAGGATGCGCGCGGTCTCGGCTCGGGCCAGGGCGCCCTTCAGGTCCTGGTTGCTGGCCAGGGACTGCGCCACCAGCTCATTGAGCTCCTTGGAGTTGAACAGGCGCCACCATTCGCTGGGCGGCGGCAGGTCGCCCACGCTGGTGGAGCCGTTTTTCCACTTCCCCGGCATGAGCACGGGCGGCATCTTGAAGTCCGGCCCCACCGTGCATGATGACAGGAGGAGGAGCGACAGCCAGCCAGTGAGGTGCGAGCGACAACGTACCGCGAAATTCATGGCGCGGACAAGAGCGGCGAACGTTCCAAAGTGCAACAAACATGACATTCGCGGCGATAGGAAATGATGCGCCCGCGCCTTCCCCGCCCCTTTCTCCTGCTGATGCTTGTGACGGCACCGTTGCAGGCCGCGCCCGGGACTGCCACGCTGACAACCTTCCGGGTGGATGTGACGCCGCCCCTGGGCCACGCCTGCATGGGCGGCGGCATCTCCCCGGTGAAGTCGGTGGCCCAGCCGCTGGAGGCGCGCGGGTTTGTGCTGACCGTGCCACCGGAGAGGCCCTTTGTCGTGGCCAGCTTTGACTGGTGCGAGATCCGGGGCAGCGCGTACGATGACTGGCGCGCGGCCCTGGCGGAGGTGGCGCAGACGGAGCCGCAGCGGGTGATGATCTCCGCGACGCATGTGCATGACGCGCCGGTGATGGACCCGGAGGCGGAGTTTCTGCTGCGGGCGGCGGAGCAGAGCGGGGCGTGGAAGAAGCTGCCCGCCCCAGCCCCGCAGGCCCCCATCCAACTGGCGTCGGTCTGCTGGCCGGACTTCAACCGCCTGTGCATCCAGCGGGCAAAGGCGGCGCTGGCGGAGGCACTGAAGAAGCCGCGCACGATCACGCATTTCGGCACTGGCCGGGCCAGGGTGGAGCGCATCTCCGCCAACCGGCGCTTCATGCTGCCGAACGGCGGCATCAGCCACGGGCGGGGCAGCCGCAGCGGTGGCAATGCGGAGGCCGCAGCCGCCGGTGAGGGCGACATCGACCCCTGGCTGCGGACGCTGAGCTTCTGGGACGGCGAGACGCCCGTGTGCGCGCTGCACAGCTACGCGGTGCATCCGATGAGCCTCTATGGCTCCGGCGTGGTGGGGATCGACTTTGTGGGGCTGGCACGGGAGAAGTTCCAGGCGGAGCATCCCGGCGTGCTGACGCTGTACGCCAGCGGCGCGTCTGGCAATGTGACGGCGGGCAAGTACAACGACGGCAGCGACGCGGCCCGCGAGGGCCTGATCCAGCGCCTGCACGCCGCCATGGCCGCCGCATGGGCGCAGACCGAGCGCCATGAGCTGAAAACGCCCGCCTTCCGCAATGCGAAGATCCCCCTGGGCGCGCGCAACACGATCGCCCACACGGAGGCGACGCTGCGCCACCGGCTGCTGACTGATCCGGCACCGTTTGGCCGGGCGGAGTCGGCGATGGGGCTGGCGTGGTATGAGCGGGTGAAGAGCGGCCACCAGATCGACCTGCCATGTGTGGATCTGGGTGCGGCGCAGCTGCTGCTGCTGCCCGCCGAGGCCTATGTGGAGTTTCAGCTTTATGCGCAGTCTCTGCGGCCGGAGAGCTTTGTGATGTGCCTGGGCTATGGCGAGTGCGGCCCGGGCTACATCCCGATCGAACGGGCATGGAGGGAAAATGACTCCAACCTGCGTGACTGGGCCTGGGTGGGGCCGGGGTCTGAGGAGGTGATGAAGGGGGCCGTGCGGAAGGTGCTGGGGCGGCAAGCCGAGAACTGAGGGATCATGCTATCAACATGCAGTCGCCGAAGCTGAAGAAGCGGTACTCCTCGAGGATGGCCTCATGGTAGGCCTGCATGATGAGGTCCTTTCCGGCGAAGGCGCTGACGAGCATGATGAGGGTGGACTTGGGCAGGTGGAAATTGGTGAGCAGGCCGCCTGCCACGCGGAACTGGAAGCCGGGAGAGATGAAGATGTCCGTGCTGCCGGAGGCGGCCACGACCTGGCCGCCGTGATCGCGGGCAACGGTCTCCAGGGTGCGCATGGCCGTGGTGCCGACGGGGATGACGCGCCCGGCCTTCCGCACGGCGTGGGCGGTGGGTTCGGAGACTTCGTAAACCTCGGAGTGCATGACGTGATCGGCGATGTTTTCCACCTTCACGGGCTGAAAGGTGCCCACGCCCACATGCAGGGTGACAAAGGCATGCGGCAAGGTTTGCAGCACCTCCGGCGTGAAATGCAGGCCGGCTGTGGGGGCGGCGATGGAGCCTTCCGCGTCCGCGCGGGCAAACACGGTCTGGTAGCGCTCCCGGTCCGCAGGCTGGTCGTCGCGGCCCATGTAGTGCGGCAGCGCCAGATGACCGTGCGCGGCCTCGTCCACGACGCGGTCGAACTCGATGATGCGGTCGCCGTTTTCCTCCAGGATTTCGATGACCTTTCCCGTGGCCTCACCGATGGGCACGGTGTGGCCCACGCGGAACTTTTTTCCCGGCCGCACCATGCAGCGCCACTTTGTGGGCGTGAGAATCTGAAGCCGCAGCACCTCGTGCCCTGCCTTGGTAAAATAACGCGCCGGGACCACGCGGGTGTCATTGAGCACCAGCATGTCCCCCGCCTGGGCGGAGATGAACTGGCTGATGTCGCGGAAGGAGCGGTGCTCGATGGTCCCGGCATCACGCCGCACCACCATCATGCGGGAGGCGGCCCGGTCCGCCAAGGGCTGGCTGGCGATCAATTCGGGCGGCAGATGGTAGTCAAAATCAGCGGTGAGCATGGCGGGCCGGGCACAGTGGCGAACATTGGAGGCTGAACAACGAACAATGAACACGGAAAACCGCCCCCCCCAACGGCACAGTGGAGAGCCGGGAGCAACGCGCCTTTCGTCCGATTCCCCCCAAAGTTTGTCCTTCCCATTCGTTGGAGAACCCGCCTATAAAACCGCACGTTTTTCCAACTCCCACCATGCCTGCCAAAAAACTCAACATCGCCGTTGTCGGCCTCGGATTCGGGGCAGAATTCATCCCGATCTGGCAACGCCATCCGCTGACGACCTGTTACGCCATCTGCCAGCGTGACAAAAAGAAGCTCAACGCCATTGGGGACGCCTTCGGTGTGGAGGTGCGCTATCAGGACTTCAAGGAGATGCTGAAGGACCCGGACATTGACGCGGTGCACATCAACTCGCCGATTCCTGACCACGGCTGGATGAGCATCGAGGCGCTGAAGGCGGGCAAGCATGTGGCCTGCACGGTGCCGATGGCCACCAGCGTCGAGGACTGCAAGAAGATCTGTGACCTGGTGAAGAAGACGGGCCTGAGCTACATGATGATGGAGACTGTGGTCTATGCCCGCGAATACCTCTACATGAAGGAGCAACTGGACAAGGGCACGCTGGGCAAGCTGCAGTTCGTCCAGGCATCCCACCAGCAGGACATGGACGGCTGGCCGAACTACTGGCCCGGCCTGCCGCCGATGTGGTATGCGACGCATTGCGTGGGCCCGGTGGCGGGGCTGATCGGCCGGCCGGCGGAATACGTGAGCTGCTTTGGCTCCGGCACGGTGCGCAAGGAGCTGGTCAAGGCCTATGGCTCCCCCTTTGCCGTGGAATCTGCCCACGTGAAGTTTCATGGAACCGATGTGAACGCCCGGATCATCCGCAGCCTGTTTGACACGGCGCGCCAGTACCGTGAGAGCATCGACGTCTATGGCGACAAGGCCTCGATCGAGTGGCCGCTGATCGAGCATGAGCCGCTGGTGATGCACCGTGCGAAGCTGCCGGAGCACAAGATTCCGAAGCTGGTGAAGGCGCCCGACTTTGCCAAACGGCTGCCCGCGCCGATCCGGCGCTTCACCACGAAAGGGGTGTATGATCTGGCGAAGTCAACGCACCTGAGCTTCACCCAGGGTTCCGGCCACGGCGGGAGCCATCCGCATCTGGCGCATGAGTTTGCGACGGCGCTGGCGGAGAAGCGCCCCCCCTTCCCCAATGCGACGCAATCCGCCAACTGGACGTGCGTGGGCCTGTGCGCGCATGAGTCCGCCATGAACGGCGGCAAGGTGGTGAAGCTGCCAGCGTTCACGCTGGGCTGACCGGGGCGTGAAAGCGCCCAGGGATCGTTGATCCAAACTGCCGCCTGCATCCTTCTCCTCCATCCCGATTTGCGGGAGGAGGAGGACGAAACCGGTGGCACCTAGGCGTGCCTGCCCTTGAACGTGAGCTCGGCGATGCCGCTTTTGTCGAGGTCGCCGAGGCCGAGGGAGACCATCTTCTCATACTGGGCCTTGGTGGCGTCGTTGAGCGGAAGGGTGAGGCCCACCGTGCTGGCGATGCCGGCGGCGATGCCGCTGTCCTTGGCGGCGTGCTCGGCGGAGAACCAGCAGTCGTGCTCGCGGGCGACCATGTCGGCGCTGTCGGTTTCCAGGACGCGGGAGTTGGCGCCGGTCTGGCTGAAGACCTCGCGGATCATGCCGAGGTCGTGCCCCAGGGCGGCGGCGAGGCCGAGGCCTTCGGCAAGGCCGGCGGTGTTGATGTTCATGACCATGTTCACCAGTGCCTTCACCTCCGCCGCGCGGCCGGGGCCGCCGATATAGCGGCGGTTCACGCTCATCTGCTCGATCATGGGCTGCACTTTTTTGTAGATGGCCTCGTCGCCAGCGAGCATGAGGTAGAGCTTCCCTTCCCGCGCGTGGCTGATGCTGGACGCCATGCAGGCCTCCAGGCTGTGCGCGCCGGCCTTCTCGGCGGCGGCATAGACCTCGCGATGGATGGCGGGGGAAAGGGTGGCGCAGTTGATGAAGATCCTGCCCGTGGCGTTGGTGAGCAGGCTGTCGCCCTCCTTGAGGAAGATGGCGCGCATGGCGGCGTCGTTGGTGACGACGGTGAAGATGACGTCCGCCGAGGCGGTGACGTCTGCCAGTGTGGCACATGCCTTGCACCCGAGCTCGGCGGCCAGCTCTGCGGCGGCGGCTGTGTTCACATCGAGAACGGCGGTGACGCTGTAACCGCACTCTTTGAGGCGACGGGCCATGTTGGCCCCCATTTTACCGACTCCGACGAAGGCGACTGTTTGGCTTTGGGACATGGTTGGGAAGAGGTAAGAAGTGAGACGTCAGAGGTGGGGATTATTTGAACTCGGGATAGAAGGGGTTGTGCTCTTTTTCCTCGCCAACAGTGGTGAGGGGGCCGTGGCCGGGACAGATGATGGTGTCGTCAGGAAGAGAGAAGATTTCCTTGCGATTGGTGGCCAGGGCGTCGGCGTCCATGGCTCGCGGCGCGCGCACGCTCACC
>CAZPSQ010000314.1:0-6696 GCA_964588755.1 uncultured Prosthecobacter sp.
GCCCGTGACGTTCGGCGGCGGGATGACGATGCTGTAGGCCGGGCGCTTCTCGCTCACACGCGCAGGGTCGGCTTCAAAGCACTTGTCATCCAGCCAGCGCTGGTACCAGCGGCCTTCGACTTCGGCCGGGGTGTAGGTCTTTTCGAGTTCGGGCATAAAAATTAGGGCTGGCAAGATGGGGGAAAGCCGCCGCTTTGCAAACGGCGAGGTGTATCTATCATGTCGCCCACATGAGCCTCCCGAGTCCTCACGTTGCCGTCCCCCAGGGCGGGCACCTCCGCCATGGCGTCATGCTGGCGGTGGCGCTGGCATTCCTGGTGCTGGTGGGGCTGGTGCTGCCGCATGGGGACAGCGGGGAGGGCTTCCGGGAGTGGCTGCTGGCGCAGGCGTGGTTCCTGCCGGTGGTGCTTGGCCTGTGGGCCGTGGTGGCGCTGGAGGGGCTGCTGGGCCTGCCCCAAGGGGCGGACCCGTGGCCGGTGCGGGCATGCCGCCTGCTGCTGACAGTGGTGCTCCCACCTCTGCGCATGGTCACTGCCAGCAGCACGCCGCGCGGCTGGATGTGGGTGCCAGGGGCGGGCTGGCGACCAACGGGGGAGGCCACCACGGAGAAGCTGGAGCAGAAACTGGCTCTGCCGATGGTCATCCTGACCCTGCTGGTGCTGCCCGTGCTGGGCGCTGAGTTCACCGGCGGGGAGACGCTGGAAGACCATCCGCGCATGGCGCTGGCCACGCATTTCATCACCTGTTTGATCTGGGCGGGCTTCACCGTGGAGTTTCTGTGGATGGTGGCCGCCGCGCCGGACAAGCCGGCCTACTGCCTCAAGAACTGGATCAACCTGATCATCATCCTGCTGCCGCTGGTGGCCTTTCTGCGGGTGCTGACCATGTTCCGCTTTGCCCGGATGTTCCGCGCGGGGAAGCTGCTGCGCGCCTACCGCCTGCGCGGCCTGTGGACACGGCTTTGGAAACTGGCGCTGCTGTTCAATCTCTTCGAGCGCCTGCAGCAGCGTGATCCGGCGAAATACCGCGCCACCTTGGAAAAACGGATTGCCGAAATGGAGAAGGAGCTGACATCCTTGCGTGCCAAGCTCGACGCCACCCGCGAGGAAATTCAGCCACCGCCTTCCATCCCATCATGATGCCTTCCCTCAATTCCGAAACGACGAGCATTGTGGTGCTGACCGGCGCCGGAATATCCGCCGAGTCTGGCGTGCCGACCTTTCGCGGCGAAGATGGACTGTGGGAGGGACATCACATCGAGATGGTGGCTTCGCCCGAGGGCTATCAGCGTGACCCCAAACTGGTACACCGCTTCTACAATCTGCGCCGTGCCGCATTGAACACCGTGGAGCCAAATGCCGGGCATCATGCCCTGGCCCGTCTGGAGCGGGAGTGGAAAGGCCCCTTCCTGCTGGTGACGCAGAATGTGGATGACCTCCACGAGCGCGCCGGTAGCAAGAAACTCATCCACATGCATGGCGAGCTGCGCAAGGCGCGCTGCACAGAGTGCGGCTCCGTGTTCCCCTGGTTGGAGGATATGGGTGCGGAGACGTTGTGCCCGGAATGTGGCAAGGTGGGTTGCGTGCGCCCGCACATCGTCTGGTTTGGCGAAATGCCGTTCGAGCTGGATCAGATCGGCGCAGCTTTGGAGAAAGTGGATCTCTTCCTCTGCATTGGCACCTCAGGCGTGGTGTATCCTGCGGCAGGGTTTGCCTCGACTGCGGCAAGGAGGACTGGCTGCCGCCTCATCGAAATGAACATCGAGGCCACGGCCATCTCGCGGCAGTTTCAGGAACGCATCATCGGGCCGGTGGCCGTGGAACTGCCACAGTTGGTGGACCAATGGCTGGCTCCTGATAAGATTTAGGTCAAATTGACAAGGCGGGGAGGGATGGATTATAATTTCCATAATGAGCCGTTTGTCTCACATCTCCTCTTTTGCCCTGTTCCTGACCGCTTTGTCCGGCTTGGACACCTCCCTCCAAGCCCAGACACTGCCTGCGCAGGTGCGGGAGCAGGCCATGCGAGAATCCCGGCCGGACTCCCAGCGCGAGCTGTATGACGACAGCCAGGTGGCGGCCAGGTACTGGTACGAGAGCCGCAATCCCAAGAACATTCCCGCCATGGATGAGGCGCTGGAAAAGCTACTGCCGGTGGCCAACAAACTCGCCCCCCAGGTCAATGATTTCCAAAGCTGGGAGGCGGCGCAGAAGGTGAAGCCCTACCACACCGCCGGAGCGGTGCTGCTGGCCAAGGCCTATACGCTGCTCTACTACGGTGATGTCAAAAATGCCGCGCCCGCCATCGAGCTGATCGAGAACAAGTTTCGCTACGCGATGGTTCTTTACGACGATCGCAACGTGCTGTGGGTGCGGGAGCGCCTGCGCTTTCACGAGCATGCCTGCATGCTGTACGCCGCCATGAGCTTGAAGGTGGTGGGCAGGATGAAGTTCCCCGCCGAGCGGGACGAGTTCGACGGCCCGCAGCAGGGCATTGCCTTGGAAAACATGGCCGTGCTCCGGCTAAAGGAGGGCAACATTGAGCGGCTGGAGCATTTCTTCACCGGCATCAACCAGAGCGGTCTGCAGACCTCCAGCGGCGAGTGGGCGATCCACATCGTCCTGAACGCCATGAAGCCAGTCAATTGGGAGGACCATGCCAAGGCCGCGTGGGAGGAGATTTATCAGGCGATCAAGCTGTGGCAGAAGACCAAGCCGGACTCCGTGTTTGCGAAACTGGCCGAGTCACGTTTCGCCTATCACCATGCCCAGTTTGCGATGAGAAACGGTGGCCAGGCTTCTTATCCAGAATACCGCGAAAGCGCGGAGCATGGGCTGGAGCTCATCCATACCATTCCCAAGAACAGCCCCGCCTGGTATGAGACCACCGTGGGCCTGATGGTGCTCAACGGTCGTAAGGCCGTCGAGTTCGCCCCGGTATTCCAGGAAGGGCTGCGCAAGTATCCGGAATACGCGCCGCTCATCCAGGCCCTGTGCGGAGGCCTGGTGGAAGGCGGGGAGCAGAGCCGAGAGCTCTGCGCGGGCATCATCGACGAGCTGGCCGGGGAGACCTACGGCGGCGTGGCTGCGCAGGTGCTGCGCGCCATGCTTTACTCTGGCGATCTGGGTGCCCTGCAGCCGCGCCTGAACATGGACAATGTGGAGAAAGTCATCCGCATGGCCGTGGTCCAATGGCCCCACAGCTACAAGCTGCGCAGCGACCTGGGGCTGCTGGCCGTGAAGCTGGGACGGCGCGACCTGGCGCGTGACATCATGAAGAACATGCGGCGCAACTGGAGCCGCGCCACCTGGAGGGGGAAAGAGGACATGGCCATCGCCCTTTCCGCGTCAGACTACAGCAAGCCGGAGCCGAAGGTCAGAAAGCCAGGCTTCTCCACGCTTTAAGAAAGAGAAGGCCGCCGCTGCCAATCATTGCCCCAGGCTCAGATACTCCCGCACGGTGTGGTTCATCGCACGGCGGGCGGGAGGAAAGCAGCCAGCCACTTTTTCAAAAGTCTCCTGCAGGTCAAACTCCTCCGCCAGCACGTGTTTGCGGGCGGCATCAAGGTGGCTGATGACCACGCCTTCGTAGTAGTCCACATCCGGTGCGCCGCGCCGCTCCGCACGGCGGTGGAGGAAGTCGGGATAGAGGCAGGTCAATACCAGAAACTGGTTGGCGCACTGCACATGCAGGAAGAACTTGTGGTGGCGGCTGGCGTTCTCGATCGCCTCCAGGTAGTCCACGCTGTAAAGGCTGTCGATGCTGCGGTTGATGTCCTCCGGGCCCTTGGTGGGGGAGCAGCCAAAGTCTGCGCACACCACGGCCATGTAGTCTGCCACAGCCACCTCCTTGATGCCGAACTCCTTCAGCGAATGGCGCACGACGATGAAGAAGAACAGCTCCGGGGACAGCATGGCGGCCTTGCGGGAGATGAGGGCGGCATCGAACAGCTTGTCGTTGTCCAGGATGATCGGCACGGCCTCGGGGTCGTCGATCATGGCATCAAACCCCTCTTTTCCCCGCTCATTCAGAGCGAGCGTGTCACGAATGAAATTCCAGTCCGTGGGAGTGAAACGGTACCAGCATCCAGGGCGTGGGAAGCGCGTCATATCGATCAATTGGGAACTGTCTTCTACAATTAGCATAACCGATGCCAGTTGATTTTGTCATTTTGAAACTGGGGGTGGGACGGGCGTTCAAAGTGGGCTGGGCAAACCTTCACGGACCATCGACAAAAGCCTTTGGCGCTGCCCCGGGCCGTGCTAATCACGTTCATGCCCACCAGATCAGACGGACGTGCCCCCGACCAAATTCGCCCCATCAGCTACATTCTTGACGTGGCGCCGCATGCGGCGGGATCGGTGCTGATTTCCTTTGGCAACACGCGGGTGATCTGCGCTGCCTGCATCAATGAGGAGGTGCCGCGCTGGATGAAGGTGCAGGGCGTCAAAGGCGGCTGGCTGACGGCGGAGTATTCCATGCTGCCGTACTCCACCCTGGAGCGTAAGGACCGTGAAAGCTCCCGTGGCAGGCCGGATGGCCGCAGCACGGAGATCCAGCGCCTGATCGGCCGCAGCCTGCGTGCCGTGGTGGACCTGGAGAAGCTGGGCGCACGCACCCTGCATGTGGACTGTGATGTGCTGCAGGCGGATGGCGGAACGCGCACGGCGGCGATCACGGGGGCGTGCATCGCGGTGGCGGTGGCCTTCAACCGGCTGCTGGAAAAGGGGAAGATCACCCGGCAGCCGCTGAAGACGAAGGTGGCGGCCATCAGCGCGGGCGTGGTGAAGGGGGAAACGCTGCTGGACCTGTGCTACACGGAGGACGCGGCCGCAGATGTGGACAGCAACATCGTGCTGACCGAGGGCGGTGAGTTTGTGGAGATCCAGGGCAGCGGTGAGGAGGCGACCTTCAGCGAGGCGCAGCTCAACTCCATGCTGGCCTACGGCCGCAAAGGCATCCAGGAACTGTGCGCCATCCAGGAGGAGGCGATCCAGGCCGCGATGAAGCCTGCGGATGGAGCCCAGCTCAAAAACCTGGCCGACTTTTTTGGAAAGCGCTGAGGGCGGCGGTTTGCGATAGTTTGCAATGGCTGGTGGTTGTTGGACTGTTGTTTGTCCAACCAGCGCCAACCCACCGCGCACAACCGCCAACCAGCGCCAACCTCCGATGACCACCGCACTGCTCCTCGATCCCGTCTATCAGCAGCATGATCCCGGCCCAGGCCACCCGGAAAGCGTGCAGCGCCATGTGGCCGTCACCCGTGCGCTGACGGAGGCGGGGCTGGTGGCGCGGACGCAGGCCGTCCAGCCGCGCGCGGCCACGGTGGATGAGATCGCCCTGTGTCACGACCGTGGCTACATCACCACGGCAAAGCGGGACGTGGAAAACGGGCTGGATGATCTGAGCACGGGGGACACCGCCATCTGCCCCCGGTCCTATGATGTGGCAGCGCAGGCCGTGGGCGGGGTTTTGAACGCGGTGGATGCCGTCTTTGCGGGGAAGGCGGCCAACGCCTTCTGCGCCGTCCGTCCGCCGGGGCATCATGCGCGCCCGGCCCAGGGCATGGGCTTCTGCCTGTTCAACAACGTGGCCATCGCCGCACGGCATGCGCAGCAGAAGCACGGCGCGCAGAAGGTGGCCATCGTGGACTGGGATGTGCATCACGGGAACGGCACGCAGGACATCTTCTATGAGGACGGGAGCGTGCTTTTCTTCAGCAGCCACCAGAGCCCGCTGTACCCCTTCACCGGTCATGCGGATGAACGGGGGGTGGGGAAAGGCCAAAACTGCACGCTGAACTGCCCCTTTCCCGCACGGACGGACATGCGTGACATCGGCGCGGCCTTCACCGACCGGCTGCTGCCTGCCATCGACGCGTTCAAGCCGGACCTGATCCTCATTTCGGCCGGGTTTGACTCCCGGGTGGAGGACCCGCTGGGCCAGTTCCGCCTGACGGACGACGACTTTGCGACGTTGACGAAGCTCCTGCTGGACTCTGCGAAAACGCACTGCCAGGGCCGCCTCGTCTCGGTGCTGGAGGGGGGCTACAACCTGCGTGGCCTGGCCAGCGCTGTGACGGCGCATGTGGGGGCGCTGGCCGGGTGAAAGGGCGGCTCCCGGGGGAGGCTCGGCATTCAGGAGGTGACGGCGGTTGAAAAATGTCCGCTCCCGCGTGCAGTGTGAGCAGATTTTACACAGCGTGCTCTTGTCAGAACGGTAAATTTCTGGTGGCATGCGCCTAGCATCAACGAAATTCGCATGTCCAATACTCCACTCCCCCAGGACGACGTCGCCGCCATTGATGAACTGCGGCAGGCCTATGTGAAGCTCAGCGCCGAGCTTGGAAAAATCATCGTCGGCCAGCAGAAGGTGGTCGAGCAGCTGGCCATCTGTCTCTTTGCGCGCGGTCATGCGCTGCTGATGGGCGTGCCCGGTCTGGCCAAGACGCTGCTCATCTCCCGGCTGGCGGAGACGATGTCTCTCAGCTTCAGCCGCATCCAGTTCACGCCAGATTTGATGCCCATGGACATCACCGGCACGGACATTTTGCAGGAGCTGCCCGGCGGCAAGCGGGCGTTTGAATTCGCCAAGGGACCTGTGTTTGCGAACATCGTGCTGGCAGATGAGATCAACCGCGCGCCGGCCAAGACGCAGGCTGCCATGCTGGAGGCCATGCAGGAGCACAAGGTGACG
>CAZPSQ010000315.1:0-6634 GCA_964588755.1 uncultured Prosthecobacter sp.
GGCGAAGCCGCTGGGCAGGTGCTCCTTGGCAAGGCGCTCGATCTTTTCGATCATCTGGCCGGAGCTGATGCCGGTGAGGACGTTGCCGTTGATGTCGGCGGAGTAGTAGAGGTTGTAACGCTGCACGCGGTCGGCACCGCCGGTCTTGATGACTTTCACCAGCGCGCCGAGGGGGACCATCTCGCCATTGTGGTTGCGGATCTTGATGCGGGAGACGTCGGTGGGATCTTTGCGGAAGGAGTGGTCCGCCTGGGCGGTGACCTGGTAGGTGCGGCCGAAGAGGTTGAAGTCATTGACGTAAACGGAGCCGAGATAGACCTGCAGCGCCTCATTAAGGTCTGCCAGGGAGACGCCCATGGTCTTGGCCTGGGCGCGGTTGATCTCCAGCTTGAACTGCGGGGTGCGCGCACGGAAGCCGGTGACCAGGGAGATGAGGCCGGGCTCATTCTGGGCGGCGGCGAGCAGCTTCTGGGTGGCGGCCTCGAGGGCGTCGAGCCCGGCGTTGTTGAGGTCCTGCACCTGGATTTTGAAGCCGCCGGCATTGCCGAGACCACGCAGGGGAGGCGGCGGCAGGACGAGGACGCGGCCTTCCTGAATGGTGGCAAATTTTTGCCGGATGGTGGTCAGCAGCTTGTCCCCCTTGAGGGAGGGGTCCTTGCGGTTGGCGAACTCGTCGAAGACCAGGAAGGCGGCGCCGACGTTGGGCTGGTTGGCCTGGAGGATGGAGGAGTAGCCGGAGATGGCGAAGGTGTGGGCGATGCCGGGGATCTCCCGCGCCATGGCGTCCATGCGGCGCACGACGGCGTCGGTGCGCTCAAAGGAGGCGGCGTCCGGAAGCTGCACCAGGACGATGGCGTAGCCCATGTCCTGCCCGGGGATGTAGCCTGCGGGCACCTGCTGGAAGACGGTCCCAGTGAGGAAAAGCAGGCCGCCGTAGCCGAGGAGGACGAGGAGGGCGAGGCGGATGAGCTTCCGCACGAGCGCGGCGTACATGTCGGAGCCGAACTGGAAGACCTTGTTGAAGATGCGGAAGAACCAGCCAAACAGCAGGTTCATGAGCCTGGTGAACCAGTCCTGCCTGGCCCCATGCGGCTGCAGCAGCAGGGCGCAGAGGGCGGGGCTGAGGGTGAGGGAGTTGAAGGCGGAGATGACGGTGGACACCGCGATGGTGAGGGCGAACTGGCGGTAGAACTGGCCGGTGATGCCGCTGATGAAGGCGGTGGGGACGAAGACGGCGCAGAGCACCAGGGCCACGGCGATGACGGCCCCGCTGACCTCCTTCATGGCCTGCACGGCGGCGGCATGAGGCGCCAGGCCTTTGGCGATGTTTCGCTCCACGTTTTCCACGACGACGATGGCGTCATCCACGACGATGCCGATGGCCAGAACGAGGCCGAAGAGGGAGAGGTTGTTCAGCGAGAAGCCGAACATCTGCATGACGGCCAGGGTGCCGATGAGGGACACGGGGACGGCGAGCAAGGGGATGATGGAGGCGCGCCAGGACTGAAGGAAGACAATGACGACGATGACGACGAGGAGCACGGCCTCCATGAGGGTGTGGAGCACGGACTCGATGGAGGCGCGGACGAACTTGGTGGTGTCGTAGTTGATGCGGTAGTCCACGCCTGGAGGAAAGCGCTCCTTGAGCTGGGCGAGGCGGGTGTAAACGGCATCGGCGGTTTTGATGGCGTTGCTGCCGGGGAGCTGGAACACGCGCAGGGAGACGGCGTTGTAGCCGTCCATGTAGGTGCGGCTGGAGTAGTCACGGGAGCCGAGCTCGATGCGTGAGACATCCCCCAGGCGGACGACATCCCCCTGGGCGCCGGTCTTGAGAACGATGTCGGCAAACTCCTCCGCCTTCTTCAGGCGGCCGGGGGCGGTGAGGGTGTACTGGAACTCCAGGTCGCTGGCCGAAGGCGGCTGGCCGAGGGAGCCGGCGGCCACCTGGACGTTCTGCTCGCGAATGGCGCGGATGACATCGCCAGCGGTCAGGCCGACGCCGGCCACTTTTTCAGGGTCCAGCCAGACGCGCATGGAGTAGTCGAGACCGCCGAGGGAGGAGGCCTCCGCCACGCCGGGGAGACGGGCGATCTCATTCTGAATCTGAAGGGTGACGTAGTTGCTGAGGTAGCCGACCTCGCGCGAGCCGTCGGGACTGAAGAACTGCGCGGCGAGGGTGAGGTCGGGCGAGCGCTTGTTCACGATGACGCCGAGGCGCCGGACCTCCTCCGGCAGGCGGGCCACGGCGGCGTTGACGCGGTTCTGGACGAGCACCTGGGCCTTGTCGAGATCTGTGCCGAGGCGGAAGGTGACGGTGATCTGGACCTTGCCGTCGGAGGTGGAGGAGGAGGAGACGTAGAGCATGTCCTCCACGCCATTGATTTCCTGCTCCAGCGGGGTGGAGACGGTCTCCGCCAGGGTGCGGGCGTCCGCGCCGGGATAGGAGGCGGAGACGACGACGGTGGGGGGGATGACCTCCGGATACTGGGCGACGGGGAGCGCGAAGTAGGACAGCGCGCCCAGCATGGTGATGACAATGCTCAACACCGCCGCAAAGATGGGGCGGTCCACGAAGAAGCGGGCGAAGTTCATGGCTTGTCCTTCGTGGTGGCCTCGGTCTTGGTGGTGGCCGGCTGGGGCAAGGCGTTGGCGGCCGGGCCGGTTTCCTTGCTTTTAGCCGCCGCAGGAGGTGGCTCGGGACTGGCGCCGGGTGTGGCCGGCGGGGTGGGCGGCTGGGGCTGCATGTCGGTGAGCGTGGGCTTCACCTGGAGGCCGTTGCGCACGCTCATGATGCCGAGCACGACCACGCGCTCGTCGGCCTTCAGGCCGCTGCGCACGATGCGCATGCCATCCACCAGGGGGCCGAGGGTGACGGCGCGGTAGGAGGCCTTGTCCTCGGCATCGAGGACCCAGACAAAGCTGCTGCCCTGGTCATCCCCCACGGCGGAGTCGCGGATGAGGAGGGCATCGTACTCGCCACTGCCGGGGATGCGGACCTTGGCAAAGAAGCCGGGTGACATGAGGCGGTCGGCATTGGGGAAGACGGCGCGGGCGCGGATGGTGCCGGTGGCGGAATTGATCTGGTTGTCCACGAAGTCGATCACACCCCGGTGCGGCCAGCCCTGCTGGGTGACGAGGGCCATCTCGGCGGGGATCTGGGCGAAGAGGGCGCTCTGGCGCTCGCCGCTTTTGTGCATCTCGCGGTATTTGAGGGCGGAGCGCTCATCGACCTCGATGTCGCAGTAGATGGGATCGAGGGCGACGATGGTGGTGAGGAGGGTGGAGGCCCCCTGGGCGCCGCCGGTGACGAGATTGCCAATGGTGACGCGGGCATCACTGACGCGACCGCTGATGGGGGCGCGGACCTCGGTGAACTCGATGTCGAGCTTGGCGGCGCGGACGGCGGCCTCGGCGGCGCGGACGGCGGCCTGCTCCCCGGCGGCGCTTTTGAGGCGGCGCTCGGACTCTTCCAGAGAGATGGCCTGGCCCTGACGCAGGGCGGTGGCGTTTTTGGCCTCGACAGCGGCGAGGTCGGCGGCGGTCTTTGCCTGGGCCAGCATGGCCTCCGCACGCTCCACGATGGCCTCATAGGGGCGGCGGTCGATGGTGAAGAGGAGGTCGCCCGCCTTCACCTCGGTGCCTTCCTTGAAGTTGACCTCGGTGATGTAGCCGGAGACGCGGGGGCGGACGTCCACCTTTTCCCGGGAGGTGAGGCGGCCGGTGAACTCGTCCCAGTCCATGAGGTGACGTTCGAGGGGCTTGGCGACGGTGACGTCAGGGGGACCGGCCTGGGGAGCGCCGGCAGGGCCTGCCGCCTCGCGTTTGCAGGCGGGGAGTGCCAGGAGGCCCAGCAGGGAAAAAGCGAGCAGGCGGCCTGCCAATCGCGGGGAGGTTCGGGGGTGCGACTCTGGGGTCATGGCACTATCTACGAACCAGATCACTTCTTCAGTAGTGGAGATGCAACATAACTGTTATGCTGAAACTGCATGAACCATGTGAATGACCTGCGGCAAATCCGGGAGTTTGTACAAATAGCGGAGTCTGGCGGCATCTCGGCAGCGGCGAAAGTTCTGGGCATTGGGCAGCCCACGCTGAGCCGCCACCTGGCGGCGCTGGAGGCGCAGGTAGGCTCGCCACTGGTGAGGCGGGACACGCACACGATGAGCCTGACGGAGGCGGGGCGCATCCTGCTGGCGGACGCGCGGGAGCTGCTGACGCTGGCGGACCGGATGGGCAGCCGGCTGCGGACGGACCGGGGGGCGCTGCGGGGGCACCTGCGCATGGTGTCCGTGGTGGATGTGGGGCAGTGGATCGTGTCCCGGGTGCTGTCGCGCTTCCAACGCCTGCACCCGCATGTGGTGACGGAGCTGCATCTGATCAACCGGCCGACGAAGTTTGTGAAGGAGGGCTTCGACTGCGGGGTGATGGTGGGGATCCCCACGGACCGGCGGGTGGTGGTGAAGAAGATCGCCCAACTGCACCGGCGGCTGGTGGTGTCGCCAAGACTGCTGGAGGAACATGAGGAACCCCGCACGCCGGAGGACCTGCACAAGCTGCCGTGGCTGGGCATTTTGCAGCCGCACTTCTACTCGCGGGACCGGCTGGAGCTGTGGAACGGCAGGCAGTGCGCGAAGCTGAAACTGCCGCCGGTGATGCTGCTGGACACTGTGACGGCGCTGCGGGAGGCGGTGATCGAGGGGGCGGGCTTCACGACGCTGCCGGAGTGGATGGCAGGGCGGGACATTGCGGCCGGGCGGCTGGTGCAGATGCTGCCGAAGTGGACGCTGCAACCGATCGACCTGCAACTGGCGCACGCGGCGCATGAGCAGCTGCCGCAGCGGGTGAGCAGTCTGCTGGAATACCTGGAGGCGGAGATTCCGATCGAGATCCAGCGGCTGGACCTGGGGGAGAGGTGAAAGGGGGGGACAGTGGTTTGCGATTGTTCCCGGGAGGAGGGAGGCGGCGGTAAAAAATCGATGCGGATGGGATGGTCTGTGCTAGGAATCCCGCCCCCTCCCGCCAGACTGGCGGGTCATCTCAGGATTTTTACACCCCCCAAGACCCATGCCCAAGCAGACCATTCGTGACATCGACCTCGCCGGAAAACGCGTTTTTGTGCGCGTGGACTTCAATGTGCCTCTTGAAGAGAAGGACGGCCAGATGGTGATCACCGACGACACCCGCATCAAGGAGACGCTGCCGACGCTGAAGTTCCTGATCGAAAAGGGTGCCAAGGTCATTCTGGCCAGCCACCTGGGCCGCCCGAAAGGCCAGCGTGATCCGAAGCAGAGCCTGGCCCCGGTGGCCCCTGCCCTGAGCGAGCTGATCGGCAAGCCGGTGGCTTTTGCAAATGACTGCGTGGGTGAGGAAGCGAAGGCGAAGGCCCTGGCGCTGAAGGACGGCGAGGTGCTGCTGCTGGAGAACACCCGCTTCCACGCCGGTGAGGAGAAGAACGACGCGGAACTGGCGAAGGGCATGGCCGAGCTGGCCGAAATCTTTGTGAACGACGCCTTTGGCTCCGCGCACCGCGCGCACAGCTCCACGGCGGGCATTGCGGATCATCTTCCTGCGGTTTCCGGCCTGCTGATGGAGAAGGAGCTGACCTGGCTGCACGACGAGCTGGAAAACCCGGAGCGCCCGTTTGTGGTGATCCTGGGTGGCGCGAAGGTGAACGACAAGATTGCCGTGATCAACCGCCTGCTGGAAAAGGCCGACACGCTGATCATCGGCGGCGGCATGGCCTACACCTTCCGCAAGCTGGTGCAGGGCATCACCATCGGCAAAAGCCTCTACAAGCCCGAGTGGGAGCCGATCGCCCAGGCGGCGCTGGACAAGGCCGAGCAGCGTGGGGTGAAGATCCTGATCCCGGTGGACGCGGTGATCACCGACTCCTTTGACTTTGACACCAAGAAGCTGGGCGCCCTGAAGACCACGGGTGTGAACGAAAACATTCCGGATGGCTGGGAGGGCGTGGACATCGGCCCTGAGTCTGTGAAGCTTTTCTCCGAAGCCGTGGCCGGTGCCAAGACGGTGATCTGGAACGGCCCGATGGGCGTGTTCGAAATCAAGGATGCCGCGAAGGGCACCTTCGACGTGGCCGAGGCCGTGGCCGCCAACAGCAGCGCCAAGACGATCATCGGCGGCGGCGACAGCGTGAAGGCCGTCAAAAAAGCCAAGCTGGCCGACAAGATGACCTTCATCTCCACCGGCGGCGGGGCTTCCCTGGAGCTGCTGGAAGGCAAGGACCTGCCGGGCGTGAGCTGCCTTAAAGACAAGTAACCGAGCCGTTTACGGTGGTTTACAGTTGTTGACGGTAGTTGACGATTGTTTGCCGGACCGGCCTGCTGGCCTCTTTGAAACCACCGTAAACAACTGTCACCCATCGTAAACCACTGTAAATCCCCCCACTCCCCATGCCCATCACGCACTACCGCAAGCCCATCATCGCCGCGAACTGGAAAATGCACCTGCCACCGCAGGAGACGGACGATTTCATCCGCGCGTTCGCCCGGCTGGTGCCGGACAAGGTGCCGGTGCAGATCGTTGTGGCGCCGCCGTTTGTAAGCCTGGAACGGGCGAACAACGCGCTGATCAACGCCCGCGAGCCCAGCGTGGAGCTGGCCGCCCAGAACAT
>CAZPSQ010000316.1:0-6623 GCA_964588755.1 uncultured Prosthecobacter sp.
GTGCCGCTGCCTCCAAAGGCACCGCCTCCAAAAGGCGTGCCAAACACCAGCCCCGGCTGCGGTGGGGCCACCACCCCCAGCGCAAAGGCCACGTTTTGCACGCCATCGTTCACAAGGCTGGCCTTGACACTGGCATCACCGGTGCCCGCGCCAGCTTGGTAGGAAACCGTCGCCATGCCATTGCCGCCGCTCATCAGTGTCACCGTCTGTCCTGTGCTGGCTGCCGCATACCCGCTATGCAGGCTGCCATCGGCCAGCAGCCCTGCGCCCGTGACGATCTCAAAAGCCACCGCCACCCCGGCCACCGGGTGTCCGCCCCGGCTCACCATCACCGTCAGCGGCGTGGAACGTTGGCCTGCCGGCACGGACACCGTGCTGGCGGACACCCGCGCCAGCACCGGCGTCGGCTGCGAATCCTGCTGAAGCGGGTCGCTGCCGTGTTGCACCTCCTCGCTATCTGAAAAACCATCCCCATCGCTGTCAGCCAGGCGCGGGTTGGTGCCCCGCACATACTCCTGTAGATTGGTCAGCGAGTCATGGTCAGGGTCCTCCTCCGCGTCGGAGGCATCGTGCAGGTTCAACTCATAGCGGTACTCCCACAGGTTGGGCATGCCGTCATAGTCGTGGTCCTCGGAGGGCACGCCCCCATAGCCCATGCCCACCGCCCAGAACTCCAGGGCAAAGTCCGCCAACCCGTCGGGCTCCAGCCAGTGCGCGTAGTAGTATTCGGCCGGGTCCGGGCTCATGTCCTGGGCGATGAACCACGCCGCATCAATGGCCTGCCAGGTGGCCAGCACCGGATCGCTCACCGGCAGCAGCGGCCCGCCGCGCAGCAGGGCCAGCAGCAGCACATCCGCGTCGGAGGCAAGGCCCGTGACCCCGCTGGAATGGCCCACGGCAGGTTCCAGCCCTAGCAGCAGCTCCTCATGGTTCATCACCCCGTCCCCCAGGCCGCCGTCATCCACATCCTCCACCGCGTCGGCAAAGCGCAGCTTGCTCAGCACGCCAGGATGCTCGTTCTCATCCGTATCTAGAATGCGGTCCCCGTCGAGGTCCAGCGGATTGAAAAGGGCATGCCCCATGAGGTATTCTTGCAGGTTGGGAATGCCATCGCCATCAAAATCATCCTCCGTCGAGCCCTCAGGCTTGTTGGCTCCCAAGGCGGTCCATGCGCTTTTGGCGGCGGCCAGAAGGTCTGGCAATACCTGCGTGATGTGCTCACGCGCCTGCCTTCCATGACCAACCGCCAGCTCGGGGAGGTGATGCCTGACGCCTGGGCCGAGGCAAAAGCAGCAAAAACTGGCATCGTCTGCCGTTCAGCCGCCGCAAAACCCAGCGGCGGTTGCAGTCAAGCGGCAGCGTGAGGTGGGTGCTGTGACGCTTACACGATATTTCCATCCCATGAACATGCTTTGCGCAGGCGCAGCGAAGGTGCTAAGGCGCGGTGGGCAAGACGCTCCGCTGGCAGGACAGACGTTGCACTCGCCCCACGCTCACGAACGCCGCTTGAACAGCAACCATAGCAGGCCGATTGCAACAACGACGACGATGGCAACCAGAGGCCACGGTGTTGATGAAGCCGGTTTCTCGCTTGGTGTTGGTTGCAATGATTCGGGAAATTTGGACTTCGATCCTGGCGTCGGTGGTGGAGTTGAAAATGGTGGTGTTGCTTCCTGAATGCGCGCAGAGTTTTCGCTCGCAGCTTTTGCTCGGAGTTCGCGGACTTTGACACGATCATAGACTGTCATTTCAAGCGATTGCGCCAGACCGGGATTAACCTTTGCAACCTTGGCGGCGAACGATTTAACGAGTTCCACATCATCTTCCGTTCCATAGTAGCACAGTTCCGTCGCGGCTATGGTAATAGCGACGCGACGGTTATGTCCAACATTCTCAACCTCATCCAAAACAAAATAATTCTCTAAATTTCCCCTGATGGCAGCCACAATCTTAGAGCGGTCAAATTGAGGGCCAAGCATCGCTGACAATGAGCTGGCATCAATCCAATGTGGTCGTTTTTGAGGGGTGCTCAAAGTTGTGGCTATAGCATCACCAATCTCTTCGCGAGTGGCCAATTTCAAAAGGCTGTTGAACCCAGCCACAATGAATTTGGGGTAATACCCAGGTTCTTTGCCAGGAAATCCAGAAGACAGATCTTCAAGCAAGTGTTCATAAGTCGTTATGAATTGAGGTGAAGCGGCCGTGGCTGGCCCCACCAGCCAAAGACAAAGAACAATTAAAATCCGCTGGGCAGTAAATGTGCGTCTCATAGTCAAGGGAACGGTGGAATGAACAACGGTCTCGGTGCGGCACTCAGTTTGGCCAGATCCTTTTTGACGAAGCGCTTCGCAGAGAATTCGTTAAATGCCAGCGTGAAATTTCATGCGTAGTCCCTGGGGGTGCCGCGAACAACGTTGCTGGCCGATCACCTCACGAAGCTGCCATTGCGCCACTTTACGAGATAGTGAACAACATCACTCACACGAATAAGGCGATTCGTTATCGCACCAGGAGCATTAACTAGCTTTGGCACCTTCTCTGAAAGGCTGGCAGCTATTATCGCATCGTCTGCGTGAAGATTGCCTCCGGCAGAAGCATAGGCTGCAATCACCCTGGCCACATCAAGCTTTGCTCCCATGATTGCGCTGTATTGAAAGGCACGGGCAGCATTGGGCTTGTCGAGCAATTCCCCAAGCCGATCTGGGGTCGGTACATCCAACAAGCCCGCCCCTTGTTCATGCAGGAGGGTGTTGCTCGCCTCAATCAGATTCACCGGTCTGCCGCTGTTTAACTCGACAGCTAAAGCGCGTGCCTGCTTGGAGTCGGGGGCGCTTTCATTGAGCATCGCAGCCAAGGAGGCGTTGTTAAAGCGATTCGCTGCAATAGATGCAATCATGGACTGAGCTTCGGCTGGTGACAACTGGCCGTAGATCAAGGCGGGCACAATGCTGTTGCACAGCTTCAACTCACAGTCGGCAGATACGAGAGCATTCTCATAGACTGGTGTTTCCGACAACGATCTGTGCAGCTCGGCCAGCTCAGACAATTGTCGTTTAGCCGCCCTTTCGTTCCCATGAGTCCATGTGATGTTAACGCTGGCGGCCTGCTTCAAAGCTGCTTTGCCATCAAGCAGTTTCCCCCTGGATTTCGCATTGTCGCGATTCGCCAGGGGAGGGGTTCTCGTTGGCTCTATCACCTTCGATGCAGCGGATGCTTCTGGTTGTGGCGTTTGCTTGTCACAAGCAGTGATGCAAACAACAACAAAGGCCACGAAGATGAAGGGTTGGGCGTGAGCGGTGTATTTCATGATGGGCCTCCTCCAGGTGGTGTGGTGCTTGATCCTGGTGCAACATTGAACTTCTCAAGTGCCCCAGCTCCGTAAGTTTGAACGACTCTAATGCTCACGAAAAAGATTTTGCCAGCCTTCCGTGAAGTTGGCTGCCAGCCAATCTGGACAATGGAAGCAATCCGACTTTCAGAATTAGGCCCTCTTGTCCAATCATAGTCGATCAAATCTTCGACTGTGCAGTCCACGTCCAGTTGCTTCAGGTAGAACTTCGTCGAGTCTTGCGGATTCCTTTGAATGGTGAAGTTCATGGTTCCGCTGATGCCAGCCGTGCCAATCGAATAAGATAGATTTTGTGGTATCTCTGGTCCGCCTTGTGAGCAATTGATCGATCCATTGGTTGGTGTGATCTCCACAGGGCCAGAAGTCCATGTCTGCAACGAGGGGTTGCTCATCAGTTGTGTCTGAAACTGAGATCGATAATGGTTCCATGTTTGATCAAGCACACCTCTGAGGCCGACCGAAGCTTCAATATCAAGAGTCTTTTCAATCGAAAGTGTAGCGTCTGATCCATCAGGGAGATGAAACTTGTCGATCGTCGTCTCGCCATTGGTCGGGTTATACGTTGATCCGGCAATGTGTGTCAGATCTGAACGATTGATTGGGACAGTCGCAGTTGTTGTCGAAGTGGATTCGCCGAGTGTGGCGGTGTCTCCCAGGAAGGTTTCGAGAACATCAGATGTGAACTTGCCGACACTCCAATAGGCGACGTCTTGCTTCCAAGCGATGGAGCTGCGATTGGAGGAGTAGTCGCTTGTGGTCACCGTTCGAATCCAGAACTTCTTGTCCTGCGGGAACACGAAGACTTCATCTGTGTCGAGCTTGCCGTTGCTGTTTTTATCAAGGCCAATGCAAAGCTCGTGCTTACCCTCATTGATCCCATGCGCTGGCGTGAAGTCGAGATGCGCCACCCCACCGCTCATGGTGGCAACGTCATTGAGCATCGTGCCGCTGTGGGACTTTAGCCCGACAAGTGTTTGCATCGTTCCTGAACTTCCACCCGCTCCCTTCACATCCAGCTCAACCTTTCCTGAACCTGGCTCGACCGCCACGAACAGCGTTCTTTTCAGGATGGTGGAGCCTTCCCTTTGGTCATCGTTATAGCCGTAGTTTCCGTTGTAGTGCTTCGGGCTGGGAGCCTTGTTCCATTTCTGATCACGCTCGAAAACCTCCTCTATGTCCACCGGCATAGCATCCAGCACAATCTCCTTGCCCTCCTGAAAGTTGTCCGCCTTCAGGTCGATGACCTGGTTGCCGTCCTCGGTCTTGAGGTGCTGGCCCGCCTGTCCTGTCGGCGTTGCAAATTTGGAAATCTTCTGCCCCTTGGGGATCTTCAAGGTGATGGTCCCCAGAAAGGTCACCACCGGTGCCGCAGGCTCCTCGCCCTGCTTGGGGAGGGTGTATTCGCTTCGCATCAGGATGAACGTGGCCGACATGCCTTCTTCATTCTCCACCGCCTTGCTGCTCTGCAGGCGCACCTGGGCCACTGTCTTGCTCGCGTTATGCTCCGTCCAGTTCAGCTCCGCAGACTTGGGCGTCTTGGAGCTGTCCAGCCATGAAACGGTTTCCTTCTTTTGCTCGGAGGTGTGGCGCGAGCTGACTGCGGCCTTCATCAGCCCATGGTCTCCATTCCCCATCCAGCCATCGTCATTGCCATGCCCCCACGGCACGCTGTTGATCAGGCCGGTGAGCCGGCCTTGACTGAAGGACGCGGACCCGGAGCTCTCATGGGTCGGCTTCACTCCGTGCAGCAGGTTGCTGGCCGTGTAGCTGGCGCTTACCTGGCTCTCCGGGCCGCCGGAGGTGCCTTCCAGGTCGGGGTTCCACCCCGTGCCGATCACGCGGATGATCTTGCGCGCACCGTCGTCGCCTTCCTCGGCGGGGACAGTCCTGTCCTCCTCAGCTTCCTTTTTGTAGGGCTCTGTGCGTGCGTTCTCATCGCGTGGGTCCCCTGGGTCGTTGGGATCATCATCCAGGTCCCCGTCAAAATGATCATGGGGGCCAAGAGGTGTTCCAGGCACCTTTTCCGCGTCCTTCACCCATTCTTCAGAGCTCATGGTGCCGGTGAACCCATCGTGTGTCGTCACGGCCGGTTTGTTGTTGCCCTGAAAGTGGCCGGAGCGCGCGCGCACGCTGGTGAAGAGAGTGGGCGGGGATTGCGAGGCGGGAAGGGCGCGCACCGGCGGCAGCACACCCGGCATCATGTCACCGAGGGTAGGGGACACTCGCGAACCCTCCACTGAAAGCATGGTCTCCCACGGTTGGCTCACATCGGGCTGGCTGCCGGCAATGGCAGCCCTGAGCACGGCCTGCACCATGCCAATGCCAAAGGTTGGTGCGCGCCAGCCCACTGTGGCCTGACCGCTGGGGCCGATGGTCAGGGCGATGCTCTGCAACGGGGTGGAACCAGCGTTGGGCAGGAAGGTGCCCAGGGTGGAGGAAAGGCTCACCACCACATCCTGCGCTGGCAGATACGGCTGCCCGCCTTTGGTCAGGTTGACATTCAAGTTCAGCGTGGTGCCTTCCCGCAGCGGGCTGGGCACCCCGCCCACCACGGCAGCAGACACCAGCACCGGTGGCTCTGGCTCCCGCTGTACCGCGAACGTGGCGTTGGCCACCAAGCTGCCGCTGCTGGCACGCACGGACACCACCCCATCCTCCGGCCCGGGCGGCAGCCTGTCCGGGCTGAGGTAAAAACGCGCGTTGCCGTTGGCATCAGTGATCAGGGAAAGCGGACCGCTGGTGGGCGTAAGGCCCCACCAGCTCACCACTCCCGCCCCTGCGGTGATCGTCACTTCCACCTGCCTGCCGGTGATCGGGCGCGGCCCCTGCCACAGCCGCACCACCAGCATCGGACCGTGGGGCGGGTGCAGCACATCCTGTGGCGGATCCACAAACGCCATCCGCAAGGGGGGCTTGGAGTCAGGGTCCGTGGGCGAGCTCCCCCCCTCGGCTTCATGGTAGTCATCAAAGCCGTCCCCGTCAGTGTCTTTTAGCCAGGGGTTGCTGCCTAGCTGATGCTCCCTCCAGTTCGGCAGCGTGTCATTGTCTGGGTCCTGCATGGCCGGGAGGTGTTTCCACACGTGGTCGAAGTGCCACTCGTTCCAGGCCTCGTAAACAGGCTCCTGCGCCACGCCGCTTGGTCTTTCATGGGGCAGGTAGTGGAAGATGCGGTCATGGCTGATGTTGGCTGGATTCCACGCCTGCCCAATAGGCACAACATGTAATGCTCCCCTCGAAGTTGGACAAGAGCCATTGTTGTTCAGGCGGCTTGTTG
>CAZPSQ010000317.1:0-6623 GCA_964588755.1 uncultured Prosthecobacter sp.
TAGGTGCCTGCGCTGTGCCAGGCCATGCGGATGAAGAGCGGGCCGTAGTGGCCGAAGTCCGCAGGCCACCAGTCCTGCGAGTCCGTCATGAGCGCCGCGAGGTCTTTTTTCACCGCCGCGAGATCAAGGCTCTTGAACTCCTCCGCGTAATTGAAGCCAGCCCCCATGGGGTCGGACTTGGAGGAGTGCTGGTTCAGCAGCTCGACCTTGAGCTGCCTGGGCCACCAGTCCTGGTTGGTCGTTCCTGTGCTGGGCGCGTGGTGGAAGGGGCACTTGGCTTCGGTTGTCATGGGGAGTCTCCTTGGGTTGGTGAAAGGAAAATTTAACGACTGAGATCGTATCAATACGAAAGCGGGCGCGGCCCTGAGAAGACAATTTTCTTCAAAATCTGCCGCAGCCGGCCTGTATATCCCCCCTGCCCCACCCTCAAAGACCTGTCGTCACATGTCCCTCCGCCGCCTTTTCCCGACCGCCATCTGTTGCGGCGCCCTGCTTGCCCCGCTTCTTCACGCACAGGAGAACCCCTGGAATGTGCGGGACCATGTGAAGCTGGTGGACGTCGTGGTGCAGAGCCATCGCGGGGCCGGTGTGCTGGCGGAGGAGGGTACGCTGGAGGCCTTTGAACTCGGCTGGAAACTGGGAACGCTGCCAGAGGCGGACCTGCGTGCGACGAGCGACGGGGTGATCGTGACCTTTCATGACAACACCTTTGCCCGCGTGGTGAAGGACGCCCCGCCCGAGCTGAAAAAGAAGGGCGTGCAGGACGTGACCTATGCGGAACTGGCGCAGATGGATGTGGGCGCGTGGAAGGGCGAGGCCTTCCGCGGCCGCCGCGTGCTGCCGATGGCCACGGTCTTTGAGATCATGCGCGCGGACCGGCGCAAGAAGATCTACATGGATGTGAAGAAGGTGGACTTCGGACCGCTGGCGCAGGAGGTGCGGAAGCAGGATGTGGCGCGGCAGGTTGTGCTGGCCTCGCCCAAAGTGGAGCAGCTCCGCGAGTGGAAGGCGCTGGTGCCGGAAGGGGAGACGCTGCTGTGGATGCACGGCAATGAGGCCAAGCTGGCCGAGGAACTGGCCGGACTGCGTGCGACGAAATACGCCGGAGTGACGCAGGTGCAGATCCACGTTTACCCAAAGGAGACCAAGGAAGGCTGGGCACCACCCGCAGATGTGACACCAGCGGGCGACCCTTTCCGTCTGCGCAGCGCCTTCTTGAAGGAAACCGGCGATGAACTGCGCAAGCACGGCGTGCTGTTTCAGGTGTTTCCATGGACGGAAGATCCCGGGGTGATTGCGCCCCTGCTGGACCTCGGGGTGATGTCCTTTGCCACGGATCATCCTGATGCGGTGATGCGGGAGCTGCGGGCCTACTATGCGGCAAAGAAATAGGATGGGCGAAGCGCTTTTTCAGAACGGCGCCCCCTCATTTGCCCCGATAGAGGCGGGGATCGTGTCCCGTGATATCTGCCCCCCCTTTTGAAGACGCGACTGGAATGAGAAAAAATGGACTTATCAGCGGTGGCCTGCTGGCCACCGCCCTGCTGGGCATCGCATGGGCGCTGCCTTGCCATGCGGCGCCCCCTGAACCACAGACCGACCTCACACCGCTGCAAACGCAGGTGAAGAAGTCGTTCAAGGACGTGGTGACGCCCTTCGTGAAAAAGTACTGCCAGGAGTGCCACTCCAGCCGAAGGAGCAAGGCGGGGATCAACTACGAGGTGGCGCTGAAAAACCCGGCCGACCCGGCGTCCAACCGGCGCTGGCAGCAGGCGTTTGCCAATGTGAAAGCGCATGACATGCCGCCGGAGGACGCGGACGAGCAGCCGACCGACGAGGAGCGGCAGAAGTTTTTGGACTGGATAGGCCAGCTCAAATACCTGAGCCCGAAGGACCCTGGCAAATTCGTGATCCGCCGCCTGACCAAGACGGAGTATGGCAACACGCTGCGCGACCTCTTCGGAGTGGACCCTTCCGTGGCCGAGGAACTGCCCGATGAGGTTTCGGGCGAGGGGTACATGAACACGCTTTCCGCCCTGCAGTCGGAGCAGTATCTCAGCATCGCCAATGGGGTGCTGGCGAAGGTGCTTTCAGCCAAAGGCGCGCCGCCGACGGAGCTAGAAAAGCGGCTGTTTGACGAAGCCCCGAAGCCAGGAGCCGATGAACGCGCCGCCGTAAGGGATGTGGCCCGCAGACTGGCGCGTGACACTTACCGCAGGCCGCCGACGGAGGCTGAGCTGGATGTGCTGGTGGGGGTGTATGACCTTGGCCGGAACAACAAGCTGGACCACCCGGCGGCGCAGCGGCTGATGCTGAAGGCGGCGCTCGTTTCCCCGCAGTTCCTTTTCATCACCCCGGCCAAAGAAGCGGTGGCCGGTCAGAAGATCGTGCCGCTGGATGACCATCAACTGGCGTCCCGCCTGTCCTACCTGCTGTGGGCCACGATGCCGGACGCGGAGCTGGCGCGGCTGGCGGACGAGGGAAAGCTGCATGAGCCCGCAGTGCTGAAGACCCAGGTGACGCGGCTGCTGGCGGACAAGCGGTCGCGCGCGTTGTTTGATGGTTTCGGCGCCCAGTGGCTGGGCGTTGGAGAGCTGAAGAACCAGACCTTTGATCCCGCCAAATTCCCCCAGATGACGACCGAGATGCGCACGGCGATGTATGACGAGGCGCGGCTGTTCTTTGACAGCATTGTGAGGGAAAACCGCAGCGTGGTCAGCTTTGTGGAGAGCGACTACACCTTCCTGAATGAAACGCTGGCGACAGTGTATGGCCTGGAGAAGAGCGTGACCGGCAAGGAGATGCAGAAGGTGAAGCTGACGAATGCGAACCGGGGCGGCATCCTGGGCATGCCCGGAATTTTGGCCACGACCTCCTTTCCCAACCGCACCAGCCCGGTGAGGCGCGGGGTGTGGGTGCTGGAGCAGGTGCTGGGGGAAAAGGTGCCCCCTGCCCCGCCGAACGTGCCCGCTCTGGAAAAGCAGAACCAGAAGCAGGTGGCCAACCTGACACTGCGGCAGCGCACCGAGCTGCACCGCACGGATTCCATGTGTGCGAACTGCCACAAGATCCTGGACCCGATCGGCTTCGGCCTGGAGAACTTCGACGCCATCGGCCGCTGGCGCGACCAGGACGACGCAGGCGGTGCCATCGACGCCGCTGGGGAGCTGCCGGGCGGCAAGCACTTCACCACGCCGAAGGAGCTTAAAAGCATCATCGCCGCACGAAAAGACGATCTGGCGCGTAATTTAACCCAGAAACTGCTGGCCTACGCCCTGTGCCGCCAGCTTGAAGGCTATGACGAGATCGTGGTGGACCAGCTGATGGAGACCATCGCCAAGGATGGCCACCGCATTCAGACGCTCATCGCCGAGATCGTCACCAGCTACCCGTTTCTCAATCAGCGCATTCAATAACAAGCCGCCCCCACGCCTTATGCGAAGCAACTTTCTCATCGACCGCCGCACCACGCTGAAAGGCCTGGGCGCCACGCTGGCCCTGCCGCTATTGGAAACCATGGGCTGGGCGGACCTGGCCAAGGGCCAAGCCGCCAAGCCGCCGGTGCGCCTGGGCTTCATGTACATGCCGCATGGAGTCATCATGGACCAGTTCTGGCCGGCGTCGCCGGAGAGCTTTCTGAAGTCGCCTCCTCCAGCCCTGGAGTCGCTGCGGCCCGTGCTGGACCAGTGCCTGCTGATGAAGGGCGTCTCCGGGGTGCCCATTTCACCTTTCAATGGCGCGCCACATGCGCTGGAGCTTTCCACCTGGCTCACGGCACAACTGCCGAACGCGGACCGGCGGAGCGAGATCAACATTGCCATCTCCGCCGACCAGATTGCCGCGAACTACGTCGGCGGCATGACCTCCCTGCCCTCCCTGGAACTGGCCACGATGCCGCAGACACACAAGGAGAACCAGGAAGGACTGAACGAGGGCTATTACTCGCACTGCAGCTTTCGTTCCCCCACCCAGGCGGTACCAGCGGAGACAAATCCGCGCAGCGTGCTGAACCGGCTGTTTGGCAAGTCTGACAAGGCAGGCCAGGCTGCGCAGGCCGACCCGCTGGACCGGCAGATGCTGGATCTGGTGATCGGCGGCGCCAAGGATCTGCGCAAAAAGTTGCCGCAGGCGGACCAGCACAAGCTGGACGAATACCTGGACAGCGTGCGCGCCGTGGAGCGCCGCATCGCCGCCATCGAATACCGCCAGAAGGAAGCGGCCTTGGAAAAAGCCGGTGTCGCCAGCAGCAAGCGCAACGCCTCCGATTCCCCGCCCATCGAGATCAAGATCCCCGTGGGCGACAAGCGCAGCGAGTACATGCAGGTGATGTGCGATCTCAACGTGCTGGCCTTCCAGACGGACACGACCCGCGTGAGCACCTACATCGGCTCCACGCCCAATGGGGTCTCGTATCCAGAGCTGGGGTTCAACGACACGCACCACTCCCAGACGCATCACAACAATGAGGAGACCAAGTCTGGCAAGGTGGCGGCGATCACGGCCTTCAACATCGCGCAGTTTGCCTACATGGTGAAGAAAATGGCCACCCTGAAGGAGGGCGACGGCACGCTGCTGGACAACTGCATCATGATGTGGGGCTCCGGCCTTGAGGACGGCAACAGGCACTCCCGCGAAAATCTGCCCTTTATCATCGCCGGCAAAGGCGGTGGCAGCATCAACACCGGCCGCTTCCTACCCAACACCAAGGGCAACCAGGGCGACCTGCTGACCACGATTCTCGCCTGCGCCGGCGTTCCGCTGGACCGGCCGATTGGCATCGCCACGAAGCAAATCAAGGAGATGATGCGTGGGGTGTGAGACTGCGCCGCCTGCAAGCCCCCCTACCCTGATCCCAACCTCCGGCCCGACCAGACGATGAAGCTGCCGCCGGACATGGCGGGGAGGAGTTCGCGCAGCCCCTGGCCGCCACAAGCGCGCCAGCATTCCATGCACACAAAAAACCGCCGTGCAGGGTCACTGCACGGCGGCGGTCAACGAGTGAGTGTTGAGGGGAGATTTTTTGGCTTACTTGGCAGGGGTGCCGAAGACCTGAACCTCGCAGTAGTGGTTCATGTCGTTGCTGGTGTTGCCGTTGCTCCAAAGGCGAACGTAACGGGCCTTGGTGCCTTTGCCGTCGATCACGCGGCCGTGGTTGGTTTCCACGTAGGCGGGATCGCTGCCTTTGCCCAGCTCGGAGCTGTTGTCGTCGTCGGAGTTCCACAGGGTGGTGACGCCGTTCTTGAACTCAGCGTCGTCGGACACCTGCACGATCACGTCGATGTAGGCCTGGGCCTGCTTGTGGTAGTGCCACATGGCGATCTTGTAGATGTTGGCCGGGGCTTCCAGGTCGATCTGGACCCACTGCTTGCCGGGCATCAGCTCCACGAAGGAACCGTCGGCACCGTCCGGATCACCGTCGGTGACGAGGGTAAGCTCGCCAATGATGGGGGCGGCGTCGGAGCTGGTGACTTTCTTGCCCTTGGCAAGGTTCACAGTGCCCTTCGGAGCCTGGAAGGTTTCCGTGGGCTTGTAGGAGCCGGGCTTCTCGAGGTTCGGCAGCTCAGCCGGCACCGGGGTGCCGATGAACATGGGCTTCGGGAAGTCGATCTTGACGTCAACGAGGTCACCGGCTGGCACGGAGGCCGCGGCAGGAGCGGCTGCGGCGGCGCCTTCGGCCTTCTTGTCTTCGGTCTTGCCACAGGAGGCAAGCGTGATGGCGAGCGCGAGGCCCGTGAGGGTGTGGATGGTGTTTTTCATGGGGAGTGGCTTGGATGTTAAGTGAGGGATCAGGCCTGGAAATCTTCCGGTGTGAACAGGTACTTGCCGCCTTTCTCAGCAGCCTCGTAGGCCTTGAGCACGGTGACACAGGACTTGAAGGCAGCCTCCACATTGCAGGTGAGGTGCGCAGGATTGTTGGTCTGCACGGCCTCAATGAAGTTCTGCACGTGGGGGGAGTGCGGCTTGCGGCTGAGCTTGACCCCAAGCTCCCATTGAGAGAGGGCCTTGCTCTCGCGCACGTCTGCCATGCTGACAGCGCCGTAGGACGGCGGCTTGGGCTTCTCCCAGTCACGGGGATGCTCCCAGAATTTGTTCTTGGCCTTGTCAGCCGCCTTGGCGATGGGGGGATGTTCGCCAATCGCGTAGGCTTCCCAGTCCTGGCCAGGTTCGGCGTAGAGCTGGTTGCCGTTGGTGTCGAGCTCGGAGATGATGGCAGTGCCACCGATGCCCATGTGCTTTTCATAGGCGCCCTGGGAGCCTGTGGTGGTGAGCACCTGGTAGTAGGCGCGCAGCACGCCCTGGGGCGTGTTGAACTCATAGATGCACATCATGTTGTCCGGCAGCTCGAACTTCGGGCGGCCGTCCTTGCCGTCGAAGTAGTCCACACCACCGGAGGCGATGACGGACACCGGGTTGGACTCGTACATCCAGTTGAACATGTCGATCTGGTGCGCGCCAAGGTCGGAGAGCGGGCCGCCGCCGTACTTGGAGAAGAAGCGCCAGTTGCGGAACTCCTCGATGCTGCCGTAGCCATTCTTGGTCAGGATGTCCTGCGGAATGTCGTAGCCCTTCACCGCGCCCTGAGGGGCGCTGCCGGAGACACCACGGTTCCACTGCGCGTAGGC
>CAZPSQ010000318.1:0-6579 GCA_964588755.1 uncultured Prosthecobacter sp.
TCGCACCCGACCAGTATCGAGGTCGTGAGGAGCAGGACGGCGACCGGGTTCAGGAACGCCATGGCTTGACCCGCGAGGCGACCTTGCGGGCATAGGCTGCCCGTTTGTCGGGAGAGACGGCGTTGTAGGCCCCTACTGCTTCCCAGCCATAGCCAAAGCGGCGAATGTTCTGCGCGAGAATCCAGGCGCCGATGTACGTACTGGTGCAGGGATCAAAAAGCTGATCGCGGCCGATGCCATACGACCCCAGCTTGCGCAGCCAACGGCTGTTGATTTGCATGTGCCCCAGGTCCTCCGAGCCATCACGGTTGCGATGGCGTGCGGCGGGGTTGGAGTTGGACTCGACGGCGGAGATTGCTTTGAGCAGCGATGGCGGAATGCCGTAGCGGCGACCGGCTTCTTCGAAGCAGGCGGCCTGCACGGAAAAGGCAGCGGGCAGCAGGAGGAGGGTCAGGAAGGCGCGAGTCATGGCTGCCATGGTAGGAAGCCAGACGGTTCCTGCGTCGCTGAAATGTGACCGTTAAGGGCGCATTTCGGTTAGCAAACGCTTCGGGGTTCGGCTCGCACGGCGTCGGACAGCGCCCTACCGCTCAAGAGGTACCCCCTGTGGTTCGTTTGCGAAGGTCGGCTGCGCCGAGTGCAGCAGACCTTGGCGTATGTTTGCCGGGGGCGCCAGTTCGGCCTATCCGGTCATACAGCCAGCGCGGAACGAGCGGCAGGTATCCAGTAGTTAACTGACGTTGGGTCTGACTTATCGTTGAGGGTCTGCGTTCTGATCTCGCGAACACGGGGTGCCGATCCCTCTACAGCCATTCGTGGCATCGGATTTGACGCCCAAAATCCGACGCTCACCTTGGCAGCTGAACCACAAGGCACAGATCTACGGAATGAGCGCCTGCTGCGGCCGCCACCTTCACGATACCAACTGGCATCCACGACAAGTACGCGCTGGTCGTCTCCGTATAGATGTTGGGGCCACGATCACCCAATATCGCAAGGCGCGCAAGCGAGAACTCAGACGCCGCCTGGCCGCATTTGCTGAAGCTACAGCCCGCTCCTCAGACATCTACATCGTCGAAAATGCTCCGGGTGCCATGTGGCTTGTC
This sequence comes from uncultured Prosthecobacter sp., assembly GCA_964588755.1. GTDB lineage: Bacteria > Verrucomicrobiota > Verrucomicrobiia > Verrucomicrobiales > Verrucomicrobiaceae > Prosthecobacter. The sequence goes on from CAZPSQ010000318.1 coordinate 1,107, forward strand.
AGTGGTCCCGGCTGTGCCGAGCGATCGGGGTGCCCTATCTGGACGTACACGGTCGTTGTCGTTGATCCAGTCTTTCGCCAGATCAATCTCGCGATCAATGATCCGCACCATTTCCGCGTCATCGCCGAACTTATCCTTCAGCGTCTTGAAGCTTTCGAATATATGTTCCATGTATTCATCGGCAGGTTCGTCAGCCCTGTATCCATCCTGTTCCTGTTCGCGTACCCAGCCCAGCCTTGGCAGTAGGTCTGCGCGGACCCTGGCGATAAGCGCGTCGAATTCAGCATCTGTGAACACGCTGCGAATGTCCTCATCGTCGAGTGCGTACAAATCTTCGCCACTGATGGCATATGCGCTCACGGCTTGAACGAAGATTTTCCTGTTCTCCTCTGGCAGCAACCCGAACTCATGCAAACGCACAGCGAGGGCTACCTCGGAAGAAGAGCTCAAAAACAGGCCGGGACGGCAAACCTTGTCAATCAGTTCCGGGTTCGTCTGAAGGTAGAGGGTCAGAAATTCCTTCGAGCACCGCCGGGTGAGGAATGAATGCAGCGACCACTTCGCGCCCCAAATCGCCAGATGCTGGGACTTGTACTTTTCGCTCGCAGTGAACTCCACAAGCCGCGCGACCATTTGCGGATAGAGCGGCTTTGGTACCATCACCGCTTGCTCAATACCGACATTGCCGCAGGTTACCTGCTCGATCAGATTCTCGGTGGTGCTTCCCAGCAGGAAGATCCCCAGAAGGTCCGGACTCCGAGCCAACGCCGAAGCGAACGCGTCGCCGATCGTCGGGTGTCTGAAGCGCCATACCGACTCATCGTCTGTCTGTTGGTGCAGGACGAGACTGCCATTCAAGGACTCCAGTGCCGTAATGCATTTTCCGAGGCTACTGCCTAGCCTGCGCAGCGCATCTTCCTCCGTTTCCTGCAATGAAATCGGACTTTCAAGATAGTCCTTCTTCATATAGACAAGCGCTAGCGCCGCCATGCTGTCCTTGTCCAATCCGTCGAGCACTTCCTGCAGCAATTGCTCCCGCTTCTGCACGAATTGACCAAGGTGATGCTCCGTCAGATTGAGCCGCTTGGTGAAGGTTGGGTCCGCAAGCCGCCTGGCGATTTCGGGAATGAAGCGCGAGTGTGCCGCCACCATTGGAAGATGCGGTTTGATCTCGGCCCTGAACGCAGAGAGCTGACTACCGAGCTTCAGATGGTTGTAGAGGATCTGTTCCTTCTCTTGGATTGAGAGGTTGTGAACGTCGATCACTACTTGGCTCTCGTTGAACAGCGGGAAGGCGCCTTCTTTGAGATCGCGCCGGGCACGCTTGTAGATGTAGTCCCGCGAAGTCATCACGATCTTGGCACCCTGGCGCAGCATCGTCCTTACCTGCGGCAGGATGTGGTTCCACGAGTGCGTCAGAGACGATTCGTACTGCATGATGCCGAAGGCGTCATCGACCCAGAAGAACTGCGAGGGTTCTTCCGGATTCCATCGTTCTTCCACCTTGGCGGGATCATTCAGCTTCAGCACTGACGAGCCCCATTTATCGGCAGCGGCCATGGCCAACATGGAGGCGATCGTTGTTTTGCCTGCCGCCGGCTCGCCAATCAGCATCACGAACCCGTGTTCGTTTAAGGCCTCCACCGCTTTTCCGTAGGAGGCCGTGATGACCACCTTCGCGAGCTCTTCGCGCATCGACTCCAGCACCGCTCGGGCTTGTGTATAGGCGCGCTCATCTAGAATCTGGCTCAAGTCCCCGAGACCATACATGCGCGGCACATGCATGCGCAGGCTCTTCCTCTCCCTTACCTGCTGATTGATCCAGGTGGAGCCAAAAATTAATACATGCTGAACCCCGGCCTGGGCCAGCAGGGCTTTAACCTTGGCCGTCTGCGCCCCCGAAACTCCGGCATTCGTCATCAGTACGTAAACGTCGCACTGACCTTCGGATACAAGCTTGCGAACCTTCTCGATCTCGTCGTTGATGTCTGATGGCTTTAGGTTATTCCCGGCGGCCGCGGTGAACTTGCACTGGATCACGAAGCTGCCTGCATAGACTTCGCCCGGCGCAGGAGTCCAGGTGCCAGCAAACGCGCCATCCTTGCCCGCGTCGTTCGAATCGAGGAACGATTCGACAGTCTGCCCCAGAACCTCGCGGCAGATCGTCTGGCATAGCTGCTGAAAGCTGTTCCACCCTAGGCGGTGCAATTCGTACATGGCTACCGGCGTACGCGAAGGTCAAGGCCATCCAGCGCCTCGAGGGTTTGAACCACTGTTTCCACAAGGGCAGCGTCAAAGTCATCCCGGTTTGCTTCTTCGTGCGTGCCCTTGTTCAGATAGGCCCACACAAGATTAGCAGCCGGGATCCCAAGAATCTGGCCGTAGGTGGCCACCAGCAAGGGCTTGTTAGCGTGATTGAAGGTCGCCGCGTCATTCAGCCTTTTGAAGAGCGCTTCGCAGAGGTTGCGTAAGCCAGGCTCTGCGCCGACGTTAGCGAGCTGCAGGTTCAGCACACCCAGATCGTGACTGGCGAGCCAGCGCCACACCTTCTCAGACAGCATTTCGAGGCCCTGCCGGCAAAACGCCAAGGCCTCGCGGTTGTCCAGTGCATCGGTTGACGCCCGGGCCTTCACGACATAGTTCTTGCTCGGGATATTACCTGTCACGCGAGGATGGTAGTTGCCGGTGTGGTTGCGGAATAGGTAGACCTGGCAATCACCACGCCGTTGGGCGGGCAAGTGTTGCTGGATGTCCTTGATGAACTCGTTGCTGTGGCAAGTAACGATGAGTTGCGTTTGGGCGAAATAGTCACTCTCGAAGATCGTCTCGCGGATGCCGCTGCGGTGGTCGTGGTCGATAGCGTTGATCGCGTCGTCGAACACGATCAGCGGGCTTTGGATGCTTTGGCCCTTGGCGAGGAGGATCGCCAATCCCAAGCAACGAATGTGGCCTTCGCTAAGGATGCGCAGGGCGTCCACGCGGACCTGCGGGTTGCCCCGGAAGGAAATCTCAATCTTCTGTTCGCCGGTCACTGGTAGATGGAGCGCCACGAGCTTGTCCGGTTCCAAGTCGTTGCGGTTGAACTCGTTGTAGAGATTCATGGCCGCATCGTTAAGGCCCGCCATCAGGGTGCCAGGAAGCTGGTTTCGGTAGCTCCGGAGCAGGGCCAGGAAGCGGTCGTATGCGGCCTTGATTGGAGCATCGCGCGCGATGTCGAGCGCTTCCTGGGCAACGTCGCGGATGAGTGCCGCGTTGTCCACATCGAACGCCGCGATCCGGCCCTTGGCTGCCGCCACGTCGTCGACAAGCTGCTGGCGCTTCAAATCCTGGGCTTGGACAGACAGTTGGAAGGCGTTGAGCCTATCGCGCTCGGTGATGTTGCGCTGGCGCTCCTGGCGAGCCAGCAGCGAGGCCGCGTCTTGCACCGCCACGCGATCGGCGACCGCCAAAATCTGCTCGAGCGTCACGGCGGCTGCAGCAGCGCCGCCCTCCTGCGGCGTCCGGGCGGGGTAGACTGCCGTCCACCAATCTGCCGCAGGCTCGGCTGCCAGGCCCGCAAGGTAACGGCCCACCGGCGTCTCTTGCTCCCTATGGGTCGCGACGAACGCGGCCAGGTTGGCAAGCTGCCGACGGAGTTCGCGCGACGCGGTGGCAACTTTGCCTTGTGCGGCCTTGCGCTCCTCCTGCAATTCGCCGAGTTCCTTCAACTGCGCCAGGCCAGCCGAGGCCTTGTCGAAGGGGTTGGCTTTCGCGTCCGCCAACGGCGTGTCACACGCCGGGCAGTGGTCGCCTTCGGTGGCTTGCAGAGCAAGAACTGCGGTGTAAAGGTCTTTGAAAGAAACTTGGCTGCTGCGGGCATTGAGCTTGGCGGCGATGCCTATGAGCGCTTCTTGACCTTGGTGCGACGTCTCGAAGGCACTCAGCACGCCATCACGCGAACGACCGATGGCCTCTGGTGGCACCGCGTTGAGGATGCCTTCGAGCTGCTGCAGGCGGCCAGGCGCATCGGCTGTGCCGATAAGTGCCTTGACTCCCGCATACGTCATGCCCGCAGAGTGCGTCAGGGCGAGGGCAGCCTCTTCGTTCGCCAGGTCCAGCAGGGCTTTCGCCTCGCCATTGACCATGACTTGGTCGGTGGCCAGGGCGTTGCGCTTGCCGGTCAGCACGAGTTGCTTGGTGGCGGTCAGCACGAGCTGCTGGTCAATGGACTCGTTGAAGTGGCCCACGAACTCGTTGAACTTGTCCATTCCGAACAGTGTGGCGATTAGCTCGGTGCGTTGAGCAGGCGGCCGAGCGGCGATTCGGGAGAACGCGTCGATCCGGTTCTTCTCGATGAAGCAGAACCTGAATGTGTCCGGGTTTGAGTCGACCGCGACTTCCCGGTTCTGAATGTCGGTCGCCCGCAGGATCGGCGGCTCAAAGCGGCGCGCGTGGAGGTTGGCGAGATATGTGCGTCCGTCGATGCGTTTGGCCTCGGCCTCTTCGACCGAGCCCAGCAGGCCGTATTCCAGGCCTTCACAAAAGCTGGTTTTGCCGCTGCCGTTGGGGCCGTAGAACAGGATGACCCGCTTTTGTAGATCGAAGGGCTCAGGCGTCCGAAAGCCTCGGAAGGGGCCGATAGTCATGTTCCGCAGCCGTTGCCACGGCCAAGTGCCATCTGCCGCCACAGCTTGGATATTGGGCGGTCCGTCGGGCGTCTGGGTCAAGGCCCTGCGAGCGTGATCGACCAAGTAATTGGACCGCTGGCTGCGCTGGCGAACGGTCTTGGCCAGCCCATCAAAGTTGGCCAAGGCGAGGTTCGCCAGTCGCTTCACCTCTGGTGGGGCCTGGGTGGTTGGCAAATGCAGCCATGCTACGAACCGTTCAAAGTCTCGCTTAGCAGATGCCATATACCCCCATTGTATCGTTGCCTTCTGCTCACGCACTACGTGAACTGGTTATGGCGAAGCCCAGGTGCGAAGTAGGTCTTTACGCCAATCCTAAGGGCTTGACAGCACGGAAACGGTCAGCGGAGTCTCCGACGTTGGCTTCAGCCTACATTTTGAGTGGCCGCCGATCACCAGCGTTGGGTGGTGGCCCACAGTACTCGTTCGACATGATGCCAGAAAGCAGCCAGACAGTATTTACCCGTGCGGCTGCAGCGCGTGCGAGATTCCCGTCTGCTCGGAGATCTCCAACGCGTCATCGGCCTTGATGCCAAGGTAGCGGACGCTACTTACCTCGACGTTGATGCTGTCAAGCGCCACTTCGACCGACCGCTTTTCCGGAAGCCTGCTTCGCCTTTGGGTCGAAAGGGTGAGTAGCGCTCCTCGGTAAGCAGTCGCTCGGGGGCACCGGTCCAGACTCGTCCCGCGGATCCAGTCCACCGGCGGCACTGCACAACACAGCCGACGCTCAAGGCACATTCCGCCAACGACCGCTCAGGCCGAGTTGTGTGCATTGGCCCTCTGGCAGCTTGCGAGGTATAGCAGCC
>CAZPSQ010000319.1:0-6563 GCA_964588755.1 uncultured Prosthecobacter sp.
GTGCCGTGGCAGCGCGACGCTGTGCACGCAGCGGACGCGGCGGCGGCGGACGCCGCGGGACTACCGGCGGGGGCTGTAGCCGCCGGGTGGGCGGGCGTGGCACAGCCGCGAGATGCCATGCCAGGGCAGCGGGGCTGGAGGAGGAGGGCGGGCGGTCATGCCGGTTGTTTGTTTTTGTGTGGTTCTTTGGGTGTGGTAGTTAATGACATGTTTTGACGCGCGGGAAGATGGTTTTTTCTTGCATGGGGTGAGGTGTCGCCAGAGGTCCAGGGAATCGAAACGCTCGACGTGAGGAACGCGCAGCGTGGGGGGAGCATCCTCCCATTTTCATTCATTCATCCGCCGCCCGCAGCACCGCCCCGGCATGGTGCGGACGGCATGACCCCGGCTTTCCTCATTTTTTATGAACGTGTTTCTGCACCCCTCCAGCCTTCCCGATGAAGAGGACGACATTTACACCAAGGCCGCGCGCAGCAGGCCGGATGCGGCAGGCCCCATGCCGGGGGCTGCGGCGCAGATGCCGGCTGAATACCAGCCGTACCCAGGGGGCGGGGCACAGGCTGGCGCTCTGAAGTCACCCTCCGGCCTGCCTTCTTTTAGTGATGGGCGGCATCAACTACCAGAGAACAACGGCCCACCTTCCCTGAACGAGCAGGGGGAGGAAGTGATGAGGCACCTGCGCGGGCGGAAGCCTCTTTCTTCATCCTCACAGAGGGAGGACCTTCTGGACATGCTGCAGCCCCTCATGTCAGGGCAGCCACGAAAACCGGGCACCTCGGGCCAATGGCGTAACCAGGACAAGGGGTTCGCCAGCCGCCCCGATGCTGAGCGGCCCAACCACCCCGGAATCGGCAACCCGGAGACATGGAAGGGGCAGAAGCAATTTCTTCCTGGCGACTTCCAGCGGGTGATGCAGGCGCCGCCGGAGCCGGAGATCGAGGATGACATGTCGCAAAGTCAGCCGTTCATGTTCAGCCACGAAAGCTATGATCCGAGGATCATGCTGCTGCCGACCCGCCCTTTTGCGGGCCCGGTCAATCGTGATGATCTCTCGCAAAAACTGCCAGCCCTGCCTTACCGAGGCCCGGTCAACCCGGATGTCCGCATGGAGCACCTCTACGCGTCCAGGGGCCAGGAGGCGGAAGCACGGCCTGCGGGCCAGCCTTTGACCGGCCCCGCTCCTCACGGCAGCCAGACGCCGCAGTCACACCAGGGCGGTGTGCCCGGACCATCCAGCGGTCCTGCATCGCCTGGGGTGGGTGGCGGGCTGGTGGCGGGTGCAGAGGCTGGCAAGTCGCTCTTTGATTCCCTCGACGGCAAGTCCGGCAGCTTTAACGCGCGAAAGCGGGCAGGGGAAATCTTTGGCGTGATCGATCCAAAGGGTGTCCAAATGGTGCCGACGGGCCAGGGCGGCTATGCGCTGAGATACGGCCCGGGGTCGGCGGCATCGGGAATGCCGGACGATGCGCAGGGCAGGGGCGCAGCGCCGCCGTTTGCGCTTTTCGACCCGAAAGCGCGCAGCCTGACCCTGCAATCAGACGCGCAGGGAGGGCTGAGCGCGGAGGCGCGCCACCTCGCGGAGAGCCATGTCAACATCCACAGCGGCGGCGGGGGCGCGTACCTCTTGCCGCTCTACGGGCCGGGTGGGCAGCCCCGGAAGACGGAGGCGGAGGTGCAGGCCATGCACACCGCAGGCCAGCAGGCCCTGGCCGCCCTGGGCGCGGACGCCGCCAGCCCGGAGGCGCGCGGTGCCGCCCTGGCCCGGGCCGGCCTCAGTCCGGAGGACATCCGTCGGCAGTTCCAGGAGGGCCGCATCTCCCTGGAGCAGAGCCTCCAGCTCAATGAACAACTCAACGGCATCACCGAGGTGGACACCGGGCTGGAGCGCACGCAGCAGGGCCTCGGCACCTGGGCCGCGCGGCCGGAGCAGAGCGGCCCCATGGGCGCGTGGTTCCAGGACGGCACGCCGGAGCAGAAGGCCGTGGCCGTGAACCGCTACTTTGACGACCTGACCGCCCGCAGCCAGGGAAACATCCTGGCCAGTCCGGAGGGCGTGGAGGAACTGCGCCGCCAGGCCCTGGGCACCATCGACCCGCGCTGGAAGGCCCCCGGCGCCGCCAGCCCCGGCAGCGCGCCGAAGGACGGGCCCGCCGGGTTTGAAACCATCCCGCTGAAGGAGGGTGGCAGCACCCTTATCCCCAGCGGGAAATGGACTTTCGAAGACATCGCCCGCATCAAGGACAACCCGCAGCTCCAGGCGGCCACGCCTGCGGTGCGGCAGGAGATGGTCGGCACGCTCATTGGCCAGATGTCCGATCAGATCACCGCCACCACTGGCTACACGAAGGAGGCGCACCTGCGGCTGGATCAGGCCGCCGAGCAGGCCCGCCAGGACGTGGCCGGCATGACCACCTTGGGCGACCACCTGCGCTACGCCGGGAATGTGGTGGTGGAGGCCGGCAAGGGCGAGGCCGGCACCGCCGCCGCCCTGGGCGCGGATGCCTCCATCACCCAGCCGGATGGCAGCGCGCGCCTGCCCTTTGGCAACACGATCGAGCAGTCGGGCTACCTGGCCGCGAAGATGAAGGACACCGCCCAGCGCATGGCCAACCCCGCCGCGGAAAAGGTCATCGACACCTGGCTCGACACCTTCTGCAACGACATCAAGGACGGCAACTTCCCTTTTGAGCCGGAGGCGTTCGGAGCCTGGATCAAGCAGCAGGCCCAGTCCCTCACCCCGAAGCAGGGAACCTGGTATGGTGCCACGCAGGGGCGTGCCGATCCCGCCACCAAGGAAGGCCGGTACCAGGAGAGCTATGCCAGGAACAACAGCCTGGATGCGCCGGAGAACCTTCAGCTCATCCAGGAATACTTCAAGACGCACGACCCCGCGCTGCTCGATGAGTTCAGGGAGCGGATCAAAAAGACACCGCAGCGCGCCAAGATCGACGCCGACCAGGATGCCAGCCTCAACAACAATCAGATCGCCAAAGTCCTGACAGACATGACCGGGCGCGACGCGCGGGAGGACATCAAGGGACTGCCGGGCGCGGTGGGATCCCACCTCGTGCCTGGCGGGACCCTGGCCAGGCTGGGCAAGGGCAGCCGGGGTGCCAAAAACGTGGCGCGTGCCGTGCGCGGTGTCGGCAGCGTCGGCGGCAACATGGTGCAGACCCTCATTGAGAATCCTGACGCGGACTTTGAGGATCACAAGAAGGCGGCGGTGGATAACTTAATCGCCTCCATGGGCATGCGCGCAGCCCATGGCACCAGGCACACCATCGAAAGTGGCGTCTCCTATGTGTTCAACCCCTCTGGCCGGACCCCCGGCACACCCGGATGGACGCCTTCGGCGGTGGGTGATATACCAGAAACTGCCATTCATTCGACAGGAACTGCGCAGCCCGGGCAGGTGGATCCTTCCGTTGCTCCGTTTTCCTCAGACGTCCCTGCGCCAGGTCAGGCAATGCCAGGTAATGTCACACTTGGCCATCAGCAACAGCAGCCAGGGACGCCGAGACTCCAGTTTAGCCAGGTAGGTAAATCCAATGGCAACCAGTCTGGCGGGGCGGATAGCGATGTCGTTCAGGTGCATCGTCGCCTAGCAGAGCCGGAGGACGCTTTCCAGCTTGGCAAAGACAAGCCGGATACCTCCCAGATGGCGGTTTCAGACTCATTGAACACTCTAGCGCAAAGCTATTCTCAGCCGGATCTGAAGCTGGACGTCACACCCATGACCTCCGGTGATCGCTACTTCCGCATCGCCATACCCAACGGTGAGGCGACCATCACCCTCGACCATGGCAAGAAAACTGTGGTCATCAATAGCGCCAACTTGGACAGCAACACGACCAGAGCGGGTGGCGGAAAGAATGTGTATCAGATGGTGCATGCCTTTGCCGTTCAGCATGGCTACACCTTCCTCCCGGACACAACCGTCTCAGAAGTTGCACAGAAGCGGCGTATCAGCCAGATGATTTCATCTGTGCTCCGGCATGGGACGACTGATCACCTCAATGGCAATGCCACCTACAAAGGGGCATACACCTACGAGGACGTCATGGCCAACATCAGCCCGAAGACCAAGGTCGAAATCCCCGGCTGGAAGGCGGGTAATCACGACCATAACCTAGCGCTGCTGCTGCGCATGGAACACGACCAAGTGATGCAGGAAGCTAGGGCGCGTGGAGTGGACCTCAGCCGCTTGACACACGATCCAAAAACAGACACCATCATCGATGGCTATAAAGGGACCCCTATTGCCGGCGGAGCTCTCAAATCTCTCGTGGACCGACTTCAACCCGGAGCTAGTGGAGTTGGCGCGTCAACACTTCTTAGGGCCATTGTCACCGGATCCGCGCTACAAAGATCGGCCGCCGGGGGCGGCGTTCCAACTGTACACGCGGATTCGGGAAGAGACGGAGGAGGGCAGGCGAATGGGCGAGGTGATGGGGAACTGGTGTCGGTGGCACGGGATCTTTACTATAGCCAGGCACAGGGAGATACTGGAGGCGTACCGACGCGGCGAATGGGTGACGCCCTATCCGAACGGCCCGACGGGCTCGCCACCACCGTTGCCGACACGTTCCGACATCTGAATCAGCGGCAGCCCGGACTGATCAACGGCAACACGCAGGTCTTTCACAGCGCGGATGACCTTATCAACTCCGACTACGCGAAGAAGCACCCCTTTAGCGAGGAGGAGAAGGCGGCCATGCGCGGCGCGGAGGGCTTCTTTGACGCCAGTACGGGAAAGACCGTCATCATCGCAGGCAATGTGGGCCTGCGCGACGGAGAGACGCCGCAGAGCGCGCTGACGCGCGTGGTGCTGCATGAGCGCGTGGGGCATGACGGCCTGAAGCTCCTTCTGGATGCGCCGGACCGCAGCAACGGGAGGCCCGGCATTAACCGTGCGCGGTGGGAGGAGATACGTGGCTCCATTCCCGGTGATGAGCTGAGGGCCATCGGCAATGAGGAGGGTTACAAGCATTTGAAGGACAACCCGGAAGGACTCGCGCTGGAATGGTTTGCGCGGAAGGCGGAGTCCAGCCCGGAGCTGCTGCGGCAGGATTCGGTGCTGAGGCAGATGTGGCTGAAGTTCACGGAGATGGTGCAGGATGTGCGGGCACACCTGGGCATGGACCCGCTGAAAGGGGCGGACCTGGACACGCAGGTGATGGCGCTGCTGTCCCGTGCGCGGCAGGCGGCGGTGAAGGGGGAAGGCGCTAGCTCTAGCGTTGGTGTCAAAGGCGGTGGTGCTGCTGGCATCAACTCTGGTGCGCCCGCATCCCCACATGCTGAGACCCCTCCCTCACCCGCAACCGGCGGCCCAGGAGCCAGTGCGGCCCCGCCTGCGGGCACTGCCAGTCTCGCCCGACCGCCGCTGGATGTGGATGGCTCACGGCGTCTCATCGCCAACGTGATGGAGATGCCGGAGCGCCAGAGGCAGCACCCAACAGTGCAGGCAGACCTGGCTAAGGCCATACGCGTCGTGGCTGAGGCAAGGATGGCATAATGTGAGGCGCAAAGGCGTCGTGGAGGACATCGCCCGCCTGCGCGGCATGGCGCAGGCATGCCCGCCAAGCCTGGACGAGCAGATCGAGCTGGACCGGCACGAGAAGACCGTGGCCGCCGTCGACAAGAAACGCCTGGAGGCCGAGCAGCAGGCCCTGCGCGCCGGCAACCCGCCGGGCGAACTGGACCCGTACAGGGCCAGCATCCTGGCCGAGGCTGACAAGAAACTGGCCGCGCCGGTCCCCGGCACACCGCCGCACGCCCAGACGACCACGGTCAACGGCGTCCAGCCCGCATCACCATCCACCACCTCCACCGGCCCAGGCAGCAGCTCCGGCGGTGGAGACAATGGCTCCGCCACCTATACGGTGGACGGCGGTGGAGGCACCGCACCCGACAATAGCAGCAGCACCCACTCCAGCAGCGGTAGCTTGCCCCCAGGTGCCTCATCCATTCCTGCCGCCCCTGGCATCAGGCCAGGCGCGGACACCCACAACGGCGCGCCCGACCGCGCAGCGCAGCCAGACGGCACGAATCCGCGCGGCATTGAGCTCCCCGGCGGCCGCAGAGGCGGTGGCCCGGAGGACTCGAATCTAGTCATGGTCGGTGTTGGCGGTGGCGGCAATGGTCCTCTGACTGCCCACGCCGTACCGCCGCCCGCCACCGCATGCGGCGCTGCCCCCGGAGCCATCGGCCAGACGATGAACGGCCCGGCATCCCCCGCCCATCCCGATGCCCCCCAGGGCTCGGCTGGCGGAGGTGGTGCCAGTGGAGGACCGTTGCCACCGGCTCCAGGCCAGCCGCCCCCGTCCACACCATCCGACTCCGGCGGCCAGTCAATAAAACCAGGAAATGCCACAGATGGTAAGCGGCTTGCAGATCATACCGACGGCGAAACTCCCATCAAGAAGCTGGACTTTGCAGGCTCGCTGAGGCGCATCGCCAACATCAATAAGAAGCCTGAGGAGCAGAACCAGCATCCAATAACCCAGGCCGAGCTGGCGCATTCCAGGGAGGTGGTCCGGGCACGGATGGCCGAGATCAAGGCC
>CAZPSQ010000320.1:0-6550 GCA_964588755.1 uncultured Prosthecobacter sp.
GTGGTCGTTCACATCCTCATGCGGCTCCAGCATGCCCTTGTTGATGCGGAAGATGTACTGCGTCTTGGTGGTGTGGCTGATGACGCGCTTGGGGAAGGTGATGCGGCCGTTTTGGTCCTCGCCGAACTCGCAGCCAAAGATGCGCCGCACGTGCGGGGCCAGGGCGGAGCCGTCCAGCAGCGCCTTCAGGCCGGAGGAGATGATGTAGTGCTCGATCTTCACGCCCAGCAGCCGGTGCTGGTCATTGAGGACGGCGTTCAACTCGCCAAACAGCTCCGGCACGCCTTTGTAGAACCGCAGCTTGGAGCCGAGGGTTTTCAGGTCGTCATTGGTGGGCCGGTCCATGTCCAGGTAGTCCAGCATGCACTTCAGGTAGGCCAGCTCGCCGTCGTAGCCCTCCCTGTCCACCAGCTCCCGGCTGCGCTTCCAGAACTGCGCGGGGTTGATCCCGAAATGCGGGAACAGCGTCTCATCCTGCATGTAGGTGGGACTCAGGGTCTGGTCGTAGTCGTAGATGATGCCGATGGTGGTCTGCTGGGCGGCCATGGGGAGGGGAGGTTGACGGTGGTTTACTGTGGTTGACGGTTGTTTGCCAAACAACTGCCGGGCGCATGGCGTCGTGTGCTTGGGATCGGCGGGCCACCGTCAACAACTGTGAACCACTGTCAACAACCGTAAACCTCACTGCGGTAACACCAGCGCCTTCAAAGCCCCCTCCAGCGCCGGATGGGCGAAGGGGTGGCCTGCCTCGGTCGCGGCCCGGGGAACGGCCCTTTGTCCGCCCAGCAGCATCTCGTCGGCCATGCCCCCGCGCAGCAGAAGGCGGAGCGCAAAGACGGGCACGTGGAGGAAGGCGGGGCGCTTCAGGGTGGCGGCCAGCTGGCGCGTGAAATCCGCGTTCGTCACCGGGTTGGGGGAGCAGAGGTTCAAAGGGCCGCTGATGCTTGCAGTCTCGAGGGCTTTCACGATGAGCGCCGCCTCATCCTCCATATGAATCCACGACATCCACTGCCCGCCGGAGCCCAGGCGGCCGCCCAGCCCCAGGCCAAAGACACGCCGCAGCAGGGGGAGGCCGCCGCCGTCCCTGCCCAGCACCATGGAGGTGCGCAGCAGGACCACGCGCATGCCCAGGGCCTCGGCGCGCCGGGCCGCGTTTTCCCAGCCCTGGCACACCTCCGCCAGGAAGCCGCCGCCGCAGGGCGCGCTTTCGTCCACCGGAGTGCTGCCGCTGTTGCCGTAGTAGCCGGTGCCCGAGGCGCAGAGCAGCACCTTGGGCCGGTTCTCAGGCCTCCAGGTGCCCAGGTGGGCCACCATCTTTTCGGTGAAGTCCACCCGGCTGGTCCAGATGCGGCGGCGCTTTTCCTGCGTCCACAGGCCCATCAGGGACTCGCCTGCCAGATGGACCAGGGCATCCAGCCGGGTCTCCGGCAGCGCGTGCGGGGCGTCGGGCGGCTGCGGCAGGGTGTCTGCGCCTTTCCGGCGGGAGTAGGCGGCCACCGCATGCCCATGCGCCCGCGCGGCGGCTGCGGCGTGCCTGCCGATGAAGCCGGTGGCCCCGGTCATGCCAACGCGCATGTTGATGTTCTTGTCCACGCTATGCTTCGTCTTGGGGCTGGCGGGCGGCTTTGTCCAAAATGAGGCAGCGGAAGGAGCGGCCCATGAAGGCCGGGTGCGTCAGGGATTGGAGCTGGCCCGCGATGGAGAGATTCATGGGCTGCCCCTCCAGGCTTTGCAGCCAGGGCATGGCCATGCGCAGCAGCACACGGCCTTGCAGGTCATACTCGCGCCGGGTCATGCCGTGGCGTTCCGCCTCCTCGATGAGGCGGGTGAAGTTGATGTGGGTGGTCAGGTCGCATTCCCCCAGGTTTTCCAGAACGCGGTCGTCCATGCGGTGCTGGTGATAGCGGCGTAGGGTGCCTTCCGCGCGCGAGTCGAACAGAAACTCCTCCGCGTCCAGCCCGTAGTCGGCGATGAACACGCTGCCGCGAAAGGCCGCCTGCGACAGCTCGCGGACCCAGCGCAGCATGGCCAGGCTGACCTCCAGCGTGTGCCCTGCCGCGATTTCCGCATCGTGCGGCAGACGTGCGGTTTCCTGGGCCAGTTCCGGGGTGGAGAGGTTTCCGGGCACAAGCCGGAAGGCATCGGTGCCATCCGCCTCCACATGCAGCTCCATCCAGCGCCCGCCGTTCCAGCGCAGGAGGTGCACGGGGAAGGCGTCCGGCAGCTCATTGCAGAGGAAGAAGCCGTGCCTGGGGCCGGTCCGCAGCTCGTCCAGGCTTTCCACCCATTGCGCCCGTTCCCCCAGGCGCTCCGCCTGCGCCTTCCGGTAGCGTGGATTGGGCTCCACGATCAGATACCGCAGCGGCAGCCCGGCCCCCTCCACCACGCCCAGGACATCCTCCGCCAGCTGCCCGTCATGTGCGCCCTGCTCGATGATGGTGAACCCCTCCGGCTTCCCCTGTGCCTCCCACTCCGCCACGGCCCGCCGGGCCAGCAGTCGGCCAAAGAGCGGCCCCACGCTGACGCTGGTGAAAAAATCCCCCTGACGGCCGATCCGCCGGGGGCCGGGGCCATAATAACCATGTTCGGGGTGATAAAGCGCCATTTCCATGACCTGCGAGAAGGGCATGCGACCACCTGGGAGGGTGGAAAGCTGGAGATGGAGGTGGGAGGCGAGCCGGGACATGGGGGCTGGGAAAGGACTGGCGCGGAATGTGAAGGGCGGTTAGTTTCCAGGCCCATTCTTTTCCAACGTCCATGTTCCGTGATGATCTCGATGCAAAGCCTGAGCGCAACTGGCGCGGCGAAACTCGTCTAAAACTGCCGTTTTACCGCCGGGGCTGGTTCAGCGTGCTGCTGGCGTTTTCCCTCCTGTGCCTGGTGGCCGCTTTCGGTGTTTACAGCGTGGTGGTGGCGCCGCTGCGCCTGGATGCGGAGAAGTTTGACCTGGAGGAGCTCAAGAAACTGGAGTCTGCCAGCATCATCTACGACCGCAACGGGGACGAGATGGCCCGCCTGTATGTGCTGAACCGCACGCCGGTGCCCATCACCGAAGTGCCGCAGCACTTCATCGACGCCCTGGTGGCGCAGGAAGACTCCCGCTTTTTCAAGCATGACGGGGTGGACTACATCGGCCTCGCCCGTGCGGTGAAGGAGAACATCGTGGCCCGGGAGGTGAACCAGGGCGCCAGCACGATCACCCAGCAGCTTGCCCGCCAGACCTTCAACCTCATGGAGCGCAGCTACAAGCGCAAGATCCTGGAGGCCTTTCTGGCCCAGCGCATCGAGCGGCACTATAAAAAGCCGGAGATTCTGGAGCTGTACCTGAACCGCATCTTCTTTGGCCTGAACTTCTACGGCGTCCAGGCGGCCGCGCGCGGGTATTTCGGCAAGGACGTCAAGGAGCTGAACATTGAGGAGTCCGCCACCATCTGCGGCCTGATCAAAAGCCCCAACAACATCCAGCCGCTCAAAAACCCGACCCGCGCGCTGAAGGAGCGCAACTACGTGCTGGACCGCATGGCCAAGGAGGGCACCCTGAGCCTGGTGGAGGCGGAAAAGCTGAAGGCGAAACCGCTCGTCACCGCGCCGCAGAGCAGCGACCCGCGCCTGAGCTACGTCTTTGACGCCGTGCGCCGGGAGGTCGTGGACCTGGTGGGGGAGGAGCGCGCCGCCATCGGTGGTTTCCACATCTTCACCAGCATTGACCAGGACCTGCAAAAAACGGCGGAGGCCTCCCTGGGCAGGCACCTGGAGGCGGTGGAAAAACGTCCTGGCTATGAGCACCAGACCCTGGCCCAGTTCCGCTCCATCATCTCCGACTACCGGGGCCGCATGAAGCGCGGCGAGATCGACCCCTCCACACCACGCCCCATGCCGGAATACCTGCAGGGCGCGGCCTTGATGATCGACAACAAGGACGGCAGCATCGTGGCCATGGTGGGCGGGCGTGACTTTGGCGACAGCCAGTTCAACCGGGCCACCGACGGCCTGCGCCCGGTGGGCACGGCCTTCACCCCCTTTGTCTATGCGGCGGCCTTCAGCAGCCCGGGCATCTACCCGGGGACGAAGGTGGACGACTCGCCGCTGGACAACCGCCGCGTGATGATCGGCGGCTTGACCGGCATTCTGGGCGAGTGGGGCGCGGAGGTGAACGACCCCAAGTGGTCGCAGGCGCCGATGGCCTCGCGCGAGGCGCTGGTGCAGGGCCGCAACTCCGCCACCGTGCGGCTGGGGGAGCGCGTGGGTGTGCCGATGGTGAAGGAAGTGGCGCAGAAGGCGGGCGTCAGCTCCGAGCTGCGCGACTACCCCTCCACCTTCCTCGGGGCCAGTGAGGCGCGGCTGAGCGAGATGTGCCTGGCCTATTCAAACTTCCCCACCCTGGGCAGCCGCCCGCAGAAGATCCACATCATCCAGCGCATCACCGACAACAACAACAAGGCCGTCTTCCAGATTGCCGAGTCCGCGCTGCGCAGCGTGCAGAGCATGGACCCCATCGCCGCCTACCAGACGCACACCTGCCTGGTGGATGCCCTGCATCGTGGCACCGGCAGCCCGGCCGTCACCGACTACAAGCTGGGGAATTTCCCCGCCGGCGGCAAGACCGGCACCCACTATGAGTTCAAGGACCTGTGGTTCCTGGGCTACACCTCCGGCATCACCTGCGGCGTGTGGGCGGGCTTTGACAAGCAGAAGACCATCTTCCCCGGCGCGTTCTCCAACCGCGTGCTGCTGCCGGCCTGGGTGGACATGATGAACGCCACCACCGCGCGCTTCCCGCCGGAGGAGGTCGAGCCGCCGCAGACGGCCGAGCGCATCGAGATGTGCCAGCGCAGCGGCATGCGCGCCACGGACTTCTGCTATGAGAAGGTCAAAGGCCCGGATGGCGTGGAGAAGTCCGTGCGCTCCACCTATTACGAATATCTCCGCCCCGGCACGCCGCTGGAGGGCTTCTGCACCGCGCACACCGGGGAGGGGCTGCCAAAGGAGATCGCCCAGTTCCAGCACCAGGCCATGAATGGCGGCATCGAGGCGATGCCCCTGATCGCCGATGCCGCTAAGTGGATCCACATCGACCCCATCCGCATGCAGGCCCTGACCGTCATTGGCGACGATCCCTACGGGTCCGAGCAGGCCATCCCCCGCGCGCGCCCCGTCAACGATGACGGCACCCCGGTGCGGAAGGCCATCCCCGTGGATGCCGCCACGGAGGCCCAGGAGGACGGCCCCACGCTGAAGCTGGCGCCGCCGCCGCCGATGAAGATCGATCTGTGAAGTGTAGCCTTGTTGCTGTGCAACAAGGAAGCGTGTGGCAAACAGCCAGATTTACGGAGCTCCCAAGGCGTTGGGCATGACAACGCGCACCCTTGTTGCACAGCAACAAGGCTACGTGGGACCGCCCCGCAGCAGCATGGCCCCCTTTTCGGGATCAAACTCATTTTCCCACTTCGCCACGACCAGGGTGGCCACGGTGTTGCCGACGAGGTTGGTCAGGGCGCGGATTTCGGACATGAAGCGGTCGATGCCGACCAGGATGGCCAGGCCTTCCGGGGGGATGCCGGTGTTCACGGTGGAGAGGGTGGCCACCAGGGTGATGAAACCCGCGCCGGTGACGCCCGCCGCCCCCTTCGAGGTCAGCAGCAGGACGGCCAGCAGGCCGAGCTGCTGCCAGAGGCTGAGGTGGGTGTTTGTGGCCTGCGCCACGAACAGGGCGGCCAGCGTCAGGTAGATGCAGGTGCCGTCCAGGTTGAAGGAGTAGCCGGAGGGCACCACCACGCCGACCACGGACTTGTCGCAGCCGGATTTTTCCAGCTTCTGCATGAGCTGGGGCAGGGCGGTCTCCGACGAGGAGGTGCCGAGCACCAGCAGCAGCTCGTCCTTAATGTGTTTGAGCACTTTAATGATGCTGAAGCCGTTCAGCCAGCACACCGCGCCCAGCACGATGAAGACAAACAGGCCGCAGGTGGCGTAAACACAGAGGAGCACCTTGCCCAGCTTGACCAGCGTGTGCGCCCCCTCCGAGCCGACGGTGTAGGCCATGGCGGCAAAGGCGGCGATGGGGGCCACCTTGGTGATCATGGCCACCAGCTTGAAAAACACCTCCCCGATGGCGTGCAGCAGCTCCAGGATGATGTTTCCTTTCTCCCCCATCTGGCAGAGGGCGATGGCGACCAGGATGGCCAGAAACAGGGCGGGCAGCACGGATTCATCGGTGAAAGCGCCGACGAAGGTCTTGGGCACAATGTTCATGATGAACGTCTTCGTGCTGGTGTTGGCGCTGTCCTCATGCGCCTTGGCGGTGTAGTCCGCCATCTTGGTGGCCTCCGTTTTGGAGGCGGTGAGGTCCATGCCCGCGCCGGGCTGGGCCAGATTGGCCACCAGCAGGCCGATCACCAGGGCGATGGTGGTCAGGACCTCAAAATAAACCAGCGCCTTCCAGCCCACGCGGCCCACGCGCTTCAGGTCCCCCATGCTGGCGATGCCGCTGACCACGGTGCAGAAGATGATGGGGGCGATGAGCATCTTGATCGCCTTGATGAAAAGGTCCGCC
>CAZPSQ010000321.1:0-6468 GCA_964588755.1 uncultured Prosthecobacter sp.
TCAGCGCCCCCAGCGTCTCCTCCTGCTGCATCCCGTGGTCCGGCCAATGCGTTTGATACAGGTCAATGTAGTCCGTCTGCAGGCGGCGCAGGCTGTCCTCGCAGGCCTGGAAGATCTGCCTCCGGTCCAGCGCCGTGAAGCCTCCCCGCACCGGCGGGCGGAACCACCCATGCCCCGGCCCCGTCACCTTGGATGCGATGATGATCTCCCCGCGCCGCTGCCCCTTCAGCCACCGCCCCACGATCTCCTCCGTCACCCCGAAGAGCTTTGCATCAGGCGGCACCGGGTACAGCTCCGCTGTGTCAAAGAAATCAATCCCCGCCTCCACCGCCCGGTCCATGATGGCAAAGGACGTCTTCTCATCAGCCTGCAGGCCGAAGGTCATGGTTCCCATGCAGATGTCGGTGACGACGATGCCAGTGCGGCCGAGGCGGTTGCGTTTCATGTGGGGCGGATGCTAAAGCATTGCGCGCCCCGGGCAAATGCGAATGCGGCCGCAGCCTCGAATGCGCGGCCAGCGCGCCTCACCTCACCCTCCACCCAGCGCCAGCTCCCCCTGCGCCACCGGCGCAAAGCTGCGCCGGTGCTGCGCGCAGGGCCCGTGCCTCCGCAGCGCCTCCAGGTGCCGCCGCGTGCCATAGCCCTTGTGCGCCTCAAAGCCATACTCCGGGTGCAGCTCCGCCAGCCGCGTCATGATCCGGTCGCGCGTCACCTTCGCAATGATGCTCGCCGCCGCGATCGAATAGCTCAGACCGTCCCCCCCCACCAGCGCCACATGGTGTACCGGGTACTGCTTCACCGCTGTGCCGTCGATCAGCACCGCGTCAGGGCAGGGGTCCAGCGCCAGCACGGCGGCACGCATGCCCTGCCACGTGGCCTGCAGGATGTTGATGCGGTCGATCTCCCGCGCCTCGACACTCACACAGTGCCAGCGGATGCGCCCGTCCTGCGTGATCTCCTCATACAACTGCTCCCGTTTCGCGTGGGAAAGCTTCTTCGAGTCATTGAGCACCTTGTGTTGAAAATCCTCCGGCAGCACCACTGCCGCCACGCACACCGGCCCCGCCAGAGGCCCCCGCCCAGCCTCATCCACCCCCGCGATCACACGGAACCCCGCCGCGCGGAGATCGTTTTCATGGCAAAGCGTCGGCATGGGTGGTTCACAGTTCGCAAAAAAAACATTCGTCCTCGTCCTCGATCCTTCCGCATCGCGGCAAATGACGGCAAGAAGCGCCCAACGCTCCCTCTTCAGCATCCGCCTTCAAGGCTTCACCGTAAACGGCAGCGTCACCGTCTTCGGCGCGCCGCCCTCCGGCGCCGTCCAGCGCAGCACCTCCGCCACCGGCTCGGGGGAGGAGCTGCTCAGCGTGTACACCCGGATTTGCAGGGAGGGCTTTGCACCCTTCGGCACCGTCACCGGCTTGATGTGCAGCGTCATCTCGTTGCGTCCGTTGACCAGGCCGCCGATGATCACCTGCTGGTCCAGCCCGTCCTCCACCGGCGCGCTGTCAAAGCCGTTCATGCTCACCGTCGTCTCATAGCCGAAGGACTCGATCTTGTAGCCCCCCTTGTGGTCGGGCACCCGGCACAGCGCCGGCACCGGCGGCAGGCTGCCCGGCGGTGTGTACTCCGGTGTGTCCAGGAAGTCCGGTGCCCCCCCCGCCTGCAGCGTTTTGCGCGTGTCCGGCGCGTTGTCCAGGCTGGTGATCCGGTTGCTGTCGTAGCGCCATGCGCCGTTCTCACGGCCAAATTTCAGCTTCAGCAGGTTGTCCTTCACCAGCTCGCGGTCCTGCCCCAGGTCGATCTTGCCAAAGTAAACAAGATGCGCCGTCTCACCCACCGCCTGCACCTCCAGCAGCCGCAGGTTTTCGATCGCGGGCAGCGGGGCGTTCGCGGCAAAGACCGCTGCGGGGAAGGGCAGCCGTTCGCTCACGATCGCATTGCGCACCATCGTCTGCCGGTAGCGTGTGATGGAGCCCGCCCACGTGCGCGCATCCCCCCGCGCCATCGCCTGACGCCACACATTGTAGGCCTGCTCCAGCTCCGTGCGCAGCGCGGCATCCCCCTCACGTTGGGCGGCGGCCATGGATGGCAGCAGCAGAGACAGCACGAAAAGACAACAAAAAAGCGGCAGGCGGCGCAGGAGCATGAAAAAACAGGGGGTTGGCAGTTAAAAGGCAGTGTTCCACACGAAAAACAACTGACGATGCGCATTTTACGGCTCGCTTATGCCAAAAACTGCGCCGATAACTTGCCGCACCACGAAAACCATTTGCCGTTTTGGCGTTTCTGGTAAACGTCTTTTTTCCCCCCGCACATGGAGTCAAGCAGCGAAGGACATACCAGAATGCTCCCGATTGATCGCAATCGGGAATTGCTGAAGACCGCCCGGGAAGAAATTTACAAGACCGTCGGAGGCGTGAACCTCTCCGCGTACATTTGGGAGCCGGATGCTGACAAGGCACCCCCTTATCCCAAGTCCGTCGCCGCGTTTTTCTTCAGCAGCGGCTGGGACAACGGGCAGGTCGCGCAGTTCGCCCCGCACTGTGTTTACTTCGCCTCGCGCGGCATGACGACCATCTGCTTTGACTACCGCGTCAGCACACGCCACGGCACCGGGCCTGTGCAGGCCATGGCGGATGCCCGCTCCGCCATCCGCTGGATTCGCATGAACGCCGTGGAGCTCGGCATCAATCCTGGCAAGATCGTCGGCGTCGGTGGTTCTGGTGGCGGTCATGCCATCGCCTCTTCCGCCATCCTCAGCGGCTTTGATGATCCCAATGACGTGGTGGACTGCAGCCCTGCCCCCAATGCCGTCGTGCTTTTCAATCCGGTGCTGGACACCTGCTCGAAGACCGCCTTCGGTCGCGACCGCTGGCCGGATCAGGCCACATGCAAGGCTGCCGACCTCATTCGTGGCATCAAGCCAGGCCTGCCCCCCATGCTGGTGATGCATGGCACGACGGATCGCGTGGTTCCCTTTGGCGGCTCCTATGAGTTTGCCCGCAAGACCAGCAAGAAGAAGAACAAGTGCCGGCTCATTGAGTTTGAAGGCCAGGGCCACGGCTTCTTCAATTTCAACCTGTCCTTCGAGATGTACGAGGCCACCCTCATGTCCATGGATGAGATGTTCGTCGAGCTCGGCTTCCTTGAGCCAGACCCTGAGGCGGGCCTGGGCAAGGTGGATTGATCAAAGGGCGGCCACCTCGGCAAGAAGCGTCTCCGCAACGAGCTTGCCCAGCCTGTTCGAGGCCAGCGGGCTGTCCCCGGTCAGCAGGCGGCGGTCGTTGCAGACTTGTCCGGTGATCCCGGAGTTCACCACCTTGGCCCCCAGCTCCACCAGCCGCTCGCCCACCAGCCATGGCATCGGGCCGGGAATGTAGCCGATGTCGATGTTCGCGCCCGTGTCCAGGCTGTCCGGGAACACACACATCTCGTACCCCCGGAACAGGAAGTCGTCCTTCTCCTCGCCCATGGAGGCTGCCAGCAGCCCCGCCGGCCCATGGCACAGGGAGATCACGTGGCGGTCATGGTTCATCGCCCAGAACAGGGCCTTTTTCACATCTTCGTTGAATGGGATGCCGTTCATGACGCCGTGTCCGCCCGGAATGAAGACGCCGATGTAGTTCCCCGCATCCAGATCCTTGACCACATCCGTCAGCTTTTTCGGCGCTTTCATCTGCGCGCGATGCTTTTCATAGATGGCCTTGATCGCTTCATCCTCCTGCGGAAAGGCCCACATTTCCAGTTTCACCGGATCGCCGGACGGCGTTGCAATGTCGATCTCGAATCCTGCCAGATCCATGTGCAGCATCGGCAGCAGCGTCTCCACCGGGTGGTTGCCCGTGGAGAAAAACTTGCCGTTTTGCATCATCATGTAGCGCTCCTGCGTCGCGATCATCAGCACCTTCCATTTCCCCCCCTTGTAGGCGTTGGGATAAGCCGCCCCGTCGAAGTCCGTCTTCGGCGCGGTGTATTGGGAGAGGGAGTAGGGGGACGGGAAAAACGCGTTCTCCTCCGCGGCATCCACAGCCGGGTTGCGATCTTCCTGTTGTGGGCTGCTCATGATGTTCTGGGTGTTGAGAACCAGTCTGGATTCAGTGAACGGGTTTGCTCAGAACACAACGCGGCAGGCAGGCGGTTGGATGTGTCAAAGCGCCCCCCGCCGGTGCCGTGATCTGCTCATTCACCAGGGGCCGGCGGAGTGCTCACAGCAGCGGCCCCAGCATCGCCACCGTGTTGTTGCGCAGACGCTCCCACACCGGCCACCCCGCCACCTCCTCCTGCGTCACTCGCCTGCTGCGGGCCAGGAACTCCCCCTGCCGCTCCCGCAGCGCGGCGGTCAATGCCGCGTCGTGCAGCAGGATGTTGTTCTCGTAGTTCAGGTCAAAGCTCCGTCGGTCCATGTTCGCGGAGCCGATCAGCGTCACAGCACCGTCCAAGGTCAGGGTCTTGGCATGCAGCAGCCCCCCTTCGTATTCATGGATGCGCACCCCCGCGTCGAGCAGTTCCGCGTAGCAGCTCCGGCTCGCCGCCGCCACCTCCCAGGAGTCGTTGCGCGCGGGGAAGATCATGATCGTCTCCACTCCCCTGCGCGCGCTTGCGCACAGCGCCGTCTGCATCGCCTCGTCCGGCACGTAGTAGGGCGTGGTGATGAAGAGGGTGCTCCTCGCCGCATAGATCAGGGCCTCAAACATCCCGGACATCGCGGCGCAGCGCACCGTCGGCCCCGTGCCGATCACCTGGGCCGCAAAGCCCGGCGTCACCGGGGGCAGCGGCTCCAGCAGGAGGCTGCGCAGGCTCTCCTGGGTGGCGGCCGTCCAGTCCTCGGCAAACAGGCGCTGGTTCTGCCGCGCCACCGGACCTTCAAAACGCATCAGCACATCCACCCACGGGGCAAATTTTGGCTTGATGCGGAACTCCGGGTCGGCGCAGTTCTGGCTGCCGCAGTACGTCGTCCAGTTGTCGATCACCACAATCTTCCGGTGGTTGCGCAGGTCGATTCGCCCCTCAAAGGCACGCACCAACGGATTGCCGATCGGCAGCGCCACCGCCAGCTCCACACCTGCCGCCCGCATGTCCCGCCAGTGCCGGGACGCAATCATCCCCCGCGATCCCAGCCCGTCCGCCATCGCCCGGCAGGTGACGCCCCGCGCCACCGCGCGCTCCAGCGCCCTTGCCACTTTCAGCCCGTTGTTGTCAGCCAGCCAGATGTAGAAAACAATGTGGATGCTCTCCTTCGCGGCGTCCATGTCCGCCACCATCGACTCGATGGCCGCGTTCGGGTCCTGCATCAGGCGCGCCCGGTTCCCGCCCACCGGGGCAAAGCCGTTCACAGACTGCCCCGTTTGGAAAAGATGGCGGTGGATATCTGGAATGTCCGCCGTCAGCGCCGCCCCATCCCAGCCGGGCGTCAGCGTCACGTCAGGGATTTCACCTGCCGCCTTGCGCAGGCGCTCCACCCGCCTGCGCCCGATGTTCGTCTCGCCCAGCAGCAGGTAGCCGATCATCCCGATGAGCGGCAGCGCCAGAACGACCACGATCCAGGCCACGCGGGAGGCCGGCTGTCGGTGCGGGCGCAGCATCACCCTGGCCGCCACGGCCAGATGGCAGACAAACAGCAATGCCGTCCAGAGGAGCGTGACGAGGTGCGGTTGCATGGCTGTCGGGCGGCGTGTTCAGAGGCCGCCCAGCGCGTTCACCGTGAAGGCCAGGATGCCCATGTTGAAGGTGAACGCAGCCAATGAATGGCCCAGCACCACCCTGCGCATGTGCGCGCCCTGGATGGTCACATCTGACGTCTGGAACGTCATGCCCAGCGTGAGGCTGAAGTACAAAAAATCCCAGTAGTCCGGCTCAGTGACACCTGGAAAGTCCAGCCCCCGCCGGTCCCCATCCAGCCCCGGCAGATAGTAAAGGTGCGCGTAATGCAGCGCGTAAACCGTGTTGGCGAAGATCCAGGCCAGCGCCAGCGTGACCACAATGAGGACGGTCCCCTGCCAGCGCAGCGCCTCCTTGCCCGCAATCAGCGTGCCGATGGCAAACAAGATCACCAGCGTGATCAAAACCGTGATCGCCAGCAGCGCCCTCCTGTTCGCATCATTCGCGTGGGCCGTGCGGCGCATCGTCCCAGCATCATCGTTCAGCAGCGGCAGCGCCACGGCAAAGAAAGCCAGCGCCGCAGCATCAAACCCCACCAGCAGCGCCGTGCGCCATTCCGTGAACAGCGCGCCCGCGATCACCATCGTGGCCACCAAAACCAGCCCGAACAGCAGAAAACGCGCCGGGGCAATCTTGCTTCCGACAACAGCAGGTAAGGAGCTGGGTTTCACCACCGCAACTTTCCGAAAAATCGACGAAAGTCCACGGCTCCATCAAGAATCTGACCCCAGCCCCCAAGGCGCGCGGACCTCCGAGTCCGCAGCACATGGCCACAACTTTCACCCCCATCCCACCCCGCCCCCCTCA
>CAZPSQ010000322.1:0-6455 GCA_964588755.1 uncultured Prosthecobacter sp.
GCGCTGGCGGCCCTTTACACCAAGTTATGACGCAAGTGCTTTGGACACCGTTGCGTGCATGAAAAGATGCCAGGCATTTAATTGTTGCATTATTACCCTCTTTTGCCAGACTGCCGGGCATGAAAACGCGCCAAAACACTCAGACTCAGCTTGCCCCGCTGGAAGAACAGCTGGTGGGCGTCAATGCCAAGACGGGCATCTTTCCTGGCGCGCGGATGCGGTCGTGGTCGGGTGGCAGGAGGCGCATCCTGGGGCGCGGGCCGCTGGAGTCCTATTGCTATCATGTGATGTCGCGCACCACTGGCGGGGAGATCATGTTCGATGACGTGGAGCGCGAGGCGCTGCGGCGCATCATCTGGCGCATGGCGGAGTTTTGCGGGATCAAGGTGGTGACTTACTGCGTGATGGGAAACCATTTCCATCTGCTGGCCGAAGTGCCGCACCGGGAAATCTGGCTGCAGCGCTTCGAGGGGCCGCAGGGCGAGGCAAACCTCTTCGCCCACCTGTCAGTGCTCTACAGCAGAGCCTACCTCGGTCTGCTGCGCGATGACCTCGCCGACCTGCGCAAACGTGGCCTTGCGGCGCTGGCCCAGGAGCGAATCGAGGGGCTCAAAAAGCGTTTCTGCGACCTCTCCCTCTTTGTGAAGGAGGTCAAAGAGCGCTTCAGCCGCTGGTTCAACAAACGGCACGGCCGACGCGGCACGCTGTGGATGGACCGCTTCAAGAGCGTGCTGGTGGAGGGCAGGGGAGAGGCGCTGCGCACGATGGCGGCCTACATCGACCTCAACCCGGTGCGCGCGGGTTTGGTGAAGGATCCCAAGGACTATCGCTGGAGCGGCTACGCGGAGGCCCTCGGCGGCAGCCGCCGTGCGCAGCGCGGACTGTGCAAGGCATTAGGCAAGCCGGTCGATGGCTGGAAAACCGCCGGAGCCGCCGAGGCCTACCGCTGCCTGCTGCATGTGGATGGCCGCGAGGTTCGCGATGCGCAGAATGAGCAAGTGGTCCGTCATGGTGTCAGCGTGGCAAAGGCGCGTTCTGTGCTCGCTGAAGGTGGCAGGCTAAGTCTCGCGGACCTGGTGAAACTGCGCGTGCGCTACTTCACTGACGGTGTCGTTTTGGGCAGCAAGGCCTTTGTGGATGGCGTGTTTGATGCGCAGCGTGACCGGTTCAGCCCCAGGCGAAAGACAGGGGCCAAACGCATTCGGGAATCCGAGCCGCCGATCTACTCTCTGCGGCAATTGCGCCTGCGGGCGGTGGAATAGGGGCCGTTCATGCCGGTTTTGGGTTGGGGGCCAATTTTCGCTGTCCGCATTGACGAAGAAGGCGCATGCGGTTCTCCTCCCTCCCATTGTCCTGCCTCTGACTCAATGTTCATAAAGGGGATATGTTCAGGGCTTGGTTTGCTGCCCACCTTTCTTTGTCAATCACTCCGCCTCCGGCCTGGGGTCACGGGACAGCAGAGCCTTCATGGCCTCCTGGGGCGGCTTGTTTTCGTAAAGCAGGGCGTGGATCTCATCCAGCAGCGGGGACCGCACGTCGCGGGCCTGGGCGGCGCGGTGGAGGCTGGCGGTGTTTGGCACGCCCTCGGCCACCATGCGGGTGCTGGCGATGATGTCGTCGAGCTTTTTCCCCTGGCCCAGCATGAGGCCCACGCGGTGGTTCCGGCTGTGCTCGGAGTAGCAGGTGGTCATGAGGTCGCCGACACCGCTGAGGCCGTAAAATGTTTCCACCTTGCCGCCTTCGGCCACGCCTAGGCGGACCATTTCGGCCAGGGCGCGGGTGACGAGCGCGGCGATGGCGTTGTCCCCGAGCTTCAGGCCGCGGGCGATGCCGGCGGCGATGGCGTAGGGGTTCTTCATCGCGCCCGCCCACTCCGCGCCCACGATGTCGTCTGTGGTGTAGGTGCGGAAGAAGGGCAGGGTGAAGCAGGCCTGCACGGCCTTGGCGATGGCGTCATCCTGGCACGCCACCACGGCGGCGGTGGCGAGCTGGCGTGCGACTTCCTCCGCATGGTTCGGCCCGGTCAGCACGGCCAGCGGGATGCCGGGCAGGGATTGGCCGATCATCTGGCTCATGCGGAGGCCTGTTTCCAGCTCGATGCCTTTGGCGCAGGAGACGAGCACGCGGGCTTTGGACGCAGCGCTGCTCTTTGCCACGAGTTCGGCGGTGGCGCGGACGGCTTTGGAAGGCACCACAAAGACGAGCATGTCCGCAGGCTCCAGCGCGGCGAGGTCGGAGGTTGCAACGATGGTTTCGGGTAGCGTGAGCTCGGGCAGGTAGCGCGTGTTGCAGCGGGTCTGGCGGATCTGGGCCATGAGCTCCTCGTCGCGGCCCCAGAACTGGACCTTGAGGCCACGCAGGGCCAGCATGTTGGCGATGGCGGTGCCCCAGCTTCCGGCACCGATGACAGTGGCAGACTGGATCATGGCTTCGGCTGATTTTTCTTTTTGCCGAAGGCCTTGTTTTCGGTGCCTGCGATCAGACGCCTGATGTTCGAGGTGTGGCGCCAGATGGCCAGCACCATCACCACAAGGCCGAAGCCCAGCAGCACCATGTCCCACTGGCCCTCACGCCACATCTGGATGGCCATGCCGATGGGCACGCCGAAGGCGGCGGCTATGGAGCCAACTGAGACATAGCCGGTCAGAAACAGGAAGCTGAGGAAGCCTGCCCAGCCGCCGAGCATGCCCGCCAGGGAAATGCCCGCCAGCACGCCGCCGGTGGTGGCGATGCCCTTGCCGCCTTTGAACTGGAGCCAGAAGGTGAACATGTGGCCCAGCACGGCGGCGAAGCCCGCCAGCACCTTGCCCAGGGAGATCATTTCGATGGATGCGCCACTTTGACCGACCCACACGGCGGCCAGCCACACCGGGAACCAGCCCTTCAGCATGTCCAGGATGAAGACGGGAATGCCGATGCCCTTGCCCAGCACGCGGATGGCGTTGGTGGCACCGATGTTGCCGCTGCCGTGCTGGCGGATGTCGATGCCTTTCAGTTTTCCGGCCAAGTAGCCGAAGGGCACGGAGCCGCAGAGATAGCCGCAGCCGATGCTGGCAAGAATGGCGGTGGTGGTGGTCATGAAAAGATGGCTTCTAGTAGCCGAGTCCGCGCTGATTTGGCAAGTTTTTCGTCGGGCCTTGGAGAATTGGGGGAACGCGTCATGGGTGGCGTTCACAGCCCTCATTTTTCTTTCCAGATGAGGCTTGGCCGGTCACAATGCTGGTCTGTGGCATTCGTGAGGCGTGGACGATGTGCAGAGGGGCCACTGGCGGAAGGGCGAGACCCTCTACTATTATTTCCGTGGCGAGCAGGCGAATGGTGAGCTTGTGTCAGTGTCCCCGATGTGGATCACGCTTGAATGACGAAATCCGAATGCCGAATGACGAATGAACCGGGAAGCCGGTGGCCGGGGAGGCTGTTGGCTGCTGTGGATGGCGCGCTGTTCGGGTGGTTTCTGATGTTAGGACATGCGAGTCTCAAGAGTTTGAGCCAAGTGGCGGAGTTCACCTGGGGGGACAGGCCGGATGCCATGCTTCCGCGCCTGACCTGGTTTACGCGCGCTATCCTGCCCGAGGAATTTTGGTCGCTTGCGGCGGGAGCCGTGGGGTTCAGTCTTGGTTTCGGAATGATCAGCGCACATTCTCATGAGCCGTTGGCCAGCCGCTTGTTTCGCTGGGCCTTCATCGCGGTTCTGACGCTGGTGGTCGGTGTGTCTCTGCCCATCTTGGCGAGGTTCAAAAATTTGAGCGGAAAGCCGGATGAGCAGTTGTGGGATGAAGCGCTGTTTGTCGTCCTGGCCGCGTCATTTGTGGTGTTTGGAATTGTCAGGCTTCGCCGCCGTTCATCGCGCCGACTATGAGGGGCTTTGTTTTTCTCGCTGCATGGGTCATCCTAGGGCTCTGTTTTCATTCCTCATTGCAGGCCCACCCCGCCGATGAAAGCGGCATGCGGGTGCGGACGGAGCCGCACAAGCTGGAGGTGCGCTTCACGTTCAACATTCTCACGCTGACGCGCTTTGTGAAGGTGGACGCGGATGGGGATGGCCGGATCGGAATCTCGGAGTTGGACGCGGCTCAGGTTGGGGTGGCGTATTATCTGAACCAGCATGTGCCCCTTGAGATCAACCAGCAGAAGACCACGCTGGGGACGGATGTGGAGTTTGACTACCTGTGGCCGGAGGCGCGAGCCACGCCGCCGATGACCGAGGCGGAGTATTCGGGCCGGAATGTGGACGTGACCTTTGTGCTGACCCTGGAGGACCGCGTGCTGGCGGATGTGTGGGTTGGCTTTGAGATCTTTGAGCAGACTGGCCCCCTGCAACTGATCCGGGGCACCTTTGAGCAGGATGGACAGGTGACGGCGGTGGAGTTCAAGGCCGAGGAGCCGGAGTACACCTATGACACGGGCTATGCCGAGGATCCGTTCATTCAGGAGGCGGAGAAGAAGCGGAAGGCTGCGCAGGCCGCCCCGCCTCCCGCGGACGCTGGCGCCAGCAGTGAGCGCTGGTGGATGGTGCGGGTGTTTGTGCTGATCGTGCTCACGGTCCTGGCCTGGCACACCACCCAGGCCAAGCGTGCACGCAGGCTGCCCACAGGGCGCGGGCGGCGGTCGTAAGGCGACGCCGCCCGGCAGTGCTGCCGCTAGTGCTCCACATCACCGCCCCTTCTGGCAGAACAGACGTATGCCGTCGGCGCACATGGGCGTGGGATTGCCCATCTCGTACTTTTGCCACAGCTCCTCGCTCATCCAGCCGCCCATGGCGGTGGCGTGCTCTGCGGCGGTGTGGCGGGCGCGGTTCTCCTCGGCGCTGACGCCTTCCTGGAACCAACCGGCCACATTCGAATGCACCTGCGTGATGCGCTCGCGATATTCGTCCAGGTGCCAGGACACATCGTCCACGGCACCGAAGTGGGTGAGATACAGCGTCTTGAAATGCGCGGCCACCAGCCGGTCCAGCGACTGCACATAGGCCACGGGATCAAACTGCGGCGGTGCGGAGGTGACGGAGAGATAGGCGTTCTGCTCCAGGCGCAGGCCTGCCACATCGCCGGTGAAGCACACCTGGCCGATCACGAAGGAGTGGTGGTGCCGCGCGTGCCCGGGGGTGTCCCAGGCGATGACCTGCACCTCGCCGAGCTGCACGCCCTCGCCATCCTGCATGACGATCACGTTTTGCTCCGGCGCGGGCAGCATCTCTCCCCACAGCGTGTCCATCAGGTCGCCATAGACCATGCGCGCGCTCTCGATGAGCTTGGACGGGTCCACCAAGTGGCGCGCGGCGTTGGGATGGCAGTAGATGGTGGCACCCTGCTGGGCGAACCAGCCCGCCGCACCGGCGTGGTCCAGGTGAATGTGGGTGACGAAGACCTTCTTGATCGCGTTTTCATCCACGCCTGCGGCCTGGATGGCCTTGCGCAGCGTGGGAAGGGTGGAGCCTGGACCGGTTTCGATCAGCGCATACTCACCGCCACTCTCCACCAGATAGGCGGCGATCAGGCCGGGGGTGTCGCGGAAAAGGAGGTCGAGGGTGTGGATGCGCATGGGGATGCAGATACCAAGGCAGAGATGCGGCACCTTGTCAGCGAAATATTGGCTTGCGGCGCAGCAGCCATCTTTCTCCGCAAGATGAGCGTAGGGCTGCCGCAAACAGAAAGCGGGCGGGGACTTCCGGCCTGCTTCGTGTTGGCGACAGTCTGGGGCTGATCACACGGGGGTGATGGCTGCGATCTTACCGCATGATCTCCAACCTCCTCCGCAGGATGTCCTTCTGGCTGGTGCCGGCGAGTTTCGCGGTGGTGGTATCGATCCAGATTTGTTCGAGATGGTTCTTGGTGGGCTTCTTCACCTCGTAGAAGACGCCGAATTTTCCGGGGGAGGGGAGGTCGGCCATCTTGTAGGCGGCCGCGTCGTCCTTCACGTCGTGCTGCGTTTCGTCGATGATGTCGTAGGTGCCGCCTTTGCGCGGGGTGCTGTCGTCAAAGCTGCCTTCGTAGAACATGACGCACTCGCTGAGGCACTCCACCACGCTGAAGCCATCGTGCAGAATCGCCCGCTCAAAGGTGTCCACCATGTGCTTCACCTGCGCGGCATGCGTGCGGGCGATGAAGGTGGCGCCGCTGGCCAGGAGCTGTTTCATGGGGTTGATCGGCCGGTCCACGCTGCCGGTGGGGTCCGTCTTCGACTTGAAGCCCTGGGGGCTCGTCGGGCTGGTCTGCTTCTTCGTCAGGCCATAGACATAGTTGTCCATGATGACGTAGGTCAGCTTCACGTTTTTGCGCGCGGCATGGTTGAGGTGGTTGCCGCCGATGGAGAAGCCGTCGCCATCTCCGCCGAAGACAAACACATGCACATCCGGCCGGCTGAGCGAGATGCCGGTGGCCAGGGGCAAAGCACGGCCATGGATGAAGTGGATGCCGTGCGTGTTCATGAAATACGGGAAGCGGCTGGAGCAGCCG
>CAZPSQ010000323.1:0-6383 GCA_964588755.1 uncultured Prosthecobacter sp.
AGGCGCCGATGAACAGGCCCGGTGTGATGAGGAAGAACATCATCTGGTAGGCAAAATGCAGCACCTGCGGGATGGTGGGGCAGTCCCCGCGCACGGAGGCCGGGGTGATGCCGCTGAGGAAGGCATTGCCGAGGCCGCCGATGAAGGCGTTGCCATCCGAGAATGCGAGGGAGTAGCCGACGACCAGCCACACAATGCTCAGCACCGCCGTGAGGGCAAAGCACTGCATCAGGATGGAAAGGATGTTCTTGGACCGCACCAGACCGGCGTAAAACAGCGCCAGACCGGGGATCATCATGAAGAGCACCAGGGCGGTTGAGGTCAGCAGCCAGGCGGTGTCGCCACTGTTGATTGTGGTGGAGCCATCGGCGGTCTGGGCGTGGACCGAAGTAGTGGTGAGAGCGAGCGCGGCCAGCGCGGCAAGGGAATGCCGTGCGGCCCCGCTCCCGGTGCTTTTCAGCAAGGGGTGGGTCATGGTTGGGTGGGCGGCTGGTGGTTGTCCGGCCTTGGTTGGAGGCCGGGGATTGGGAAGCCGCGATGCTAGGCAGCGAGCCGGAAACGGGCAAGAAAAATCATGAAACTATGGCACGATTTTTGCTTCACATTCTCCTCGGAGGGGGCTTGTGTCCAGGCGGCAAGCCTTAGGCGCCACTGGCTGGGAGACAGTCGGCCACGGGCTGCACGTTTGGGCTTACGCCACGATGAAAAGGGCACTCATGCGCGGCGGAGCGATGAGGACTAACGTGCGCCCTTCTTTGCCAGGGGGCCGATGTTCAGGGCCTCGTCCGCAGAGAGCTTCGGCAGGGGCGGGACGGGGGCGGCCTCGTAAAGCCCCATCCAGCGGCCAAACCAGCCTGTGGTGACCATTTGCGCGGAGAAGGGATAGCTGTGACCGCCAGGGAATGAGAACCAACTGAAGCAGTCGCCCGCTTTCAAGGTGCCCAGGTAGGAATCGATGGTCTTGGGCGGGTATTTGTTGTTGTTCACATAGTAGGCCTGGGTTTCAGCGTAGCCCCGGCGGTCCTTGCGCAGTTGCAGCGGGCTGGGCAGGCCGGAGCCCTTCACGTCCTGCCATTGGGCATAAACCTTGATGGTCTCCATGCACTTCTCCAGAATGTCGTGCTGCTTGAACTCGATCTCGCTGGAGATGATCATGAGCGGCCTGGGGGCGACCATCATCATGAGGGAGTCAAACCCCATGGGCAGGAGCAGGTCGCGGTTCTGCGGGAGCGTGTATTGGTAAAACTTGGGCATCATGATGCAGGGGCCGCTGTTTTGCAGGAAGCCCCAGCGGCGCAGGGATTCGACACCGTTGGAGGCTGGCTCCGCAGCATCCGCCGTCCAGGGCTCCCAGGTCGGGGGCTGGCGGCACCATTGGTTGGCCTTGGGCTTGCCCTTGAAGCCAGGGGGATACTTCGGACGATCCCAGTCCAGCACACCGCCATTGGGCACGGCAGCGGCGATGCGCTGGTCAAACGCGGCGGCGAAGAGGGTGACGTGGCCGCCCCAGGACCAGCCGGTGCAGCCGATGCCCTTGGGGTTCACATACGGGAGGGACTGGAGGTAATCGACAGAGCGCATGACGTCCCAGATCCACTTGCCCATGCAGGACCAGGCGTCCTCCGC
Organism: uncultured Prosthecobacter sp.; assembly: GCA_964588755.1. Classification (GTDB taxonomy): domain Bacteria; phylum Verrucomicrobiota; class Verrucomicrobiia; order Verrucomicrobiales; family Verrucomicrobiaceae; genus Prosthecobacter. The sequence goes on from CAZPSQ010000323.1 coordinate 1,627, forward strand.
CATGGGGTCAGGATAGCGTTTGTAGAACTGGCGGGTGTCCAGCGGGCGCTGGCCGGGCTCCACACGCTCACCGTCGCCAAGCATGTCGATGCTCAGGGTGACGTAGCCCTGCTTGGCCAGCAGGAGGCCTGCCGCACGGCCTCCGGCATAAAACTTGTGCATGGCCTCCGCGTCGTTCGGGTCTGGCATGCCGCTGCTGTCATAGCGCGGGTCCTTGCCCACAAGATCGGGGCGGCCGACGAGACCGAGCCTGGGATCTGCGGCAAAGCGCGTGGCTGCACCTGCCGGACTGCTTTTGCCGGAGCCGTAAGTGGTGCTGTGCAGGCAGATAACGGCAGGTGTTTTCAGGCCATGCTTCTCGTAATTCTCGGTGGCGCTCTGCGGCACCAGCAGCCAGCCGTAGTTCCAAATGTCGGACTGCGAGCCGCCGCAGGAGTCGGCCTCGGAGCGGAACTTCACCTTGTGGCGGGTGATGTCTCCGGCGCGGACGGGGTAGATGTCATCCCCCGACCCGGCGGGGATTTTTTCCGTGCTGAGAACTTGCAGGTCCAGCGGGGGCTTGGCGGTGGGAAAGGGACCGAGGATCTTGAGCCACTCCTTTTCCAACTGCGCACGACGCGCGGGCCATCTGGCCCCCGCATCCACGGCGGGGTTCGGCGGCGGCGGCGCATCCGCACGCGCGGTGGACAGGCTGGCCGCAAGAGCAAGGAGGAGAAGGCGGGCGCGCTTCATGGAGAGGATGATGGTTGAGTTTCTACCGTGATTCATAGGGGCCATGCACTGACCTGATGCGGAAGGACTCCTGCGAGTCCTCCAGCACGATCATGTGATAGGTGGCTCCGCCGGGGGCGACGCGGACGACGAGATGCCCCTGGGTGGCGGTGAGCTTTTCCAGGCCAGCGATGTGGCGCAGGGCGGCATCCTCCCCATAGGTGGCGATCAAGTGCTCCCTGCGTCCGGGCCACAGGCCGTTGGTGGTGAAGATGTCACGCGGGCCTGGGTAGATGCTTTCCGAAAGGAGGCGCTGCAACACAGCCGGCGAGACCTGCGGTGTGGCCCAGGTCTGTGCGAGCATGACCCGCGGCTGCAACACGCTGAGAAAAAAGGCGTTGGTGGTGTCGGAGCCGCCATGGTGATTGAGGACTGCGACATCCACAGGCCCGGTGACCCAGGCCACGGGGGACTCCATGTCACGCCATTCCTTGACCGGACCGCGCCCGGCGCTCAGGGGCGTCTTCAGGGACACTTCCCCAGTGAGGACGCCTGGGATGTCGCCCCCGGTGTAGTAGTCGAAGGAGCCAAGGCGCAGACGGAAGCCCGTGCTGCAAGCGTTTTCGTTGGGCTCGTCGTTGGCGGGAAAGCGGGAGCGCGCCTGCGTGCCCTGCCCCGTCCAGACCTCGGCGTTTGCCATGATCTGGCGGACTTCAAAGCCGGGATGCTTGGCGGGTTCTTTGCGCAGAACGATCTGGTCATTCACGCCAGGTTTGAAGCGCTCCACCACAGCGTGATGGCGTTCGATCTGATCTTTGAGCGCAGCCTTGTATCTGTCAGCAAACTCGCCGGTGAAGGCGGACGGCTTTCCATAGTCCGGCCAGCCACGATCCAGGATTTTGCGGATGGGCATGCGGCTGGCGAGGCCGGGAACGCCGCCCATGTGGTCGCTGTGGAAATGGCTGATGACCAGGTAGTCCAGTGCGGCGGCACCGGCAGGGCGGAATTTTTCGATGTAGCGCGCCACCCACTCCGCAGGCGGGCGCGACTCGTCCGGGAGACGCGGGGCCTTGTATTGCGGCGGGCGTTTGATGTCGCCGCCATCGCCGCAGTCCACCAGCAGCGTGGTGCCATCGGGCAGGATGAAGTAGGCAGCAGCGCCCTCCCCCGTGTTGATGTGGTGGATGTCGATACCGCCGTCGGGCCGTGGCGGCAAAAGCCCGCCAACCGTCTGCGCGCAAGCTTTGCCTGACGGCAGCATTGCAGCATAGCCCAATATTCCGACGAGCAGGGAGGCATGCAGGTTGAGACGCATGAAGCAACGAACGTGGGCGGAGGGCGGATTTTGCGAGGCACATCACTTCCCCGGGGAAATCCGGGCGACCTCCCCAGGGAGCGGCCCATGGCGGCAGGACCGCAGGCCGCAAGCATCCGCAGTTGCACAGGAACGCGTCCTCTTGAACATCTGCGCCGCCCAACGTCCCCATCCAACCCACCACTCCACACCACATCGTGGTCATCATGAAGCCCATCCTTCTCTCCTCCTTGTCGCTCTCCTGCACCCTGCTGCTCAGCGTGACCGGCTGCTCCTCGAGCAATGTGTTTGCGCCGACGCCGAAGTCGGCGATGACGAAGCCCGCGCCCACATCTGCCGCAGCCGCAGCCGCAACCAGCGCCGCCGCCCCCATGCTGCCAGCCGCCGCGCCGGCCCCGGGACCTGGCTCCGGCAGGATCACCACTACCAGCGGCCTGCAATACGAGGTCATCTCTTCCGGACCGGCAGGCGGACGCCACCCCACACGCAATGACTCTGTGGTGGTGCACTACCATGGCACGCTGCCCAGCGGCACCGTCTTCGACAGCTCCATCGAACGCGGCATGCCCGCCACTTTTGGCGTCGGCCAGGTGATTCCCGGCTGGACCGAGGCGCTGCAGCTCATGAAGCCGGGCGACAAATGGAACCTCTACATTCCCTACAAGCTGGCCTATGGCGACCGTGCGATGGGAGACAAGATCCCACCCTTTAGCGACCTGAATTTCCAGGTGGAGCTGCTGCAGATTTTGGGCGGGGAGTGAAAATGCTGAAGGAGAGCAGGTTCCTCCGCACGAATCACAGGCTGGCAGCCTGTATCATGTTCATGAACGCCCCGGAACCCGCATGGTCCGGGGCGTTTTGATATCCGGTGTGAAACCTATGCGACGTCGTAGCGGTCAAGATTCATGACCTTGGTCCACGCGGCGACAAAGTCCTGGAGGAACTTGGCCTGGGAGTCGGCGGTGGCATAGACCTCCGCCAGGGCTCGAAGGATGGCGTTGGAACCAAAGACGAGGTCCACACGGGTGGCCGTCCATTTGGGAGCGCCGGTCTTGCGGTCCATGCCTGCAAACGCGTTGCCGCAGGGGGAGACTGGCTTCCACTCGGTGGCCATGTCGAGGAGGTTCACGAAGAAGTCATTGGTGAGCGCCTCTTTCTTCTGCGTGAAGACGCCATGCGGCGTCTGGCCGGCATTGGCACCCAGCACGCGGAGACCGCCGATGAGGACGGTCATTTCTGGTGCGGTGAGGGTGAGGAGCTGTGCTTTGTCGATGAGCAGTTCCTCGGCGGACACGGCATATTTGCCCTTGAGGTAGTTGCGGAAGCCATCGGCAAAGGGTTCGAGGACATCGAAGGACTCGACATCCGTCTGCTCCTGGGAGGCATCCATGCGGCCCGGGGTGAAGGGTACGGTGACGGCCTGGCCGGCATTCTTCGCCGCTTTTTCAATGCCTGCGCCACCGGCCAGCACGATGAGGTCGGCCAGGGAGATTTTCTTGCCACCGGACGCGGTGCTGTTGAAGTCGCCTTGAATGCCTTCGAGGGTTTGGAGGACCTTGGCAAGCTGGGCGGGCTGGTTCACCTCCCAATCCTTCTGCGGGGCAAGGCGGATACGGGCACCATTGGCACCACCGCGCATGTCGGAACCACGGAAGGTGGAGGCGGAGGCCCAGGCGGTGGAGACAAGCTCGGAAACGCTGAGACCGGAGGCGAGGATTTTGTCCTTCAGCGAGGCGACATCTTTGTCATCCACCAGCGGGTGATTGACGGCGGGGACGGGGTCCTGCCAGAGGAGTTCCTCGTCGGGGACTTCCGGGCCGAGGTAGCGCGCACGGGGCCCCATGTCGCGATGGGTGAGCTTGAACCAGGCGCGGGCGAAGGCATCGGCAAACTGGTCTGGGTTCGCATGGAAGCGACGCGAGATCTTTTCGTACTCGGAGTCGAACCGCAGCGACAAGTCTGTGGTGAGCATGGACGGGGCGATCTTCCTCCCGGCATCGTGCGCATGCGGCACAGTGCCCGCACCGGTGTCGCCCTTGGGCTTCCACTGCTGGGCACCGGCGGGGCTTTTGGTGAGCTCCCACTCGTAACCAAAGAGATTGTCAAAGAAGCCGTTGCCCCACTGGGTGGGCGTGGTGGTCCAGATGACTTCCAGGCCGCTGGTGATGGTGTCCGCCCCTTTGCCAGTGCCGAAGCTGTTCTTCCAGCCGAAGCCTTGCTCCTCCAGACCTGCGGCCTCTGGCTCAGCCGCCACATTGGAGGCCGGTCCGGCTCCATGGGTCTTGCCGAAGGTGTGGCCACCGGCAATGAGGGCCACGGTTTCCTCGTCATTCATGGCCATGCGGCCAAAGGTGTCGCGAATGTCCTTGGCGGCCTTGACCGGATCAGGATTGCCGTCGGGGCCTTCGGGGTTCACGTAGATGAGGCCCATCTGCACGGCGGCCAGCGGATTTTCCAGATTGCGGCTGTGGATGTCGCCATCCGCCTTGTCGTCAGAGACGAGCACGCCGCCGGGCTTTTCCACGCCTTCGGAGCCGTGGGCGTAGCGGAGGTCGCCGCCCAGCCATGTGGTCTCGCGGCCCCAGTAAACATCATGGTCTGGCTCCCAGGTGTCCGGGCGGCCACCGGCGAAGCCGAAGGTCTTGAAGCCCATGGTTTCCAGCGCCACGTTGCCGGTGAGGATCAGGAGGTCCGCCCAGGAAATCTTGCGCCCATACTTCTGCTTGATGGG
>CAZPSQ010000324.1:0-6329 GCA_964588755.1 uncultured Prosthecobacter sp.
CGTTAAACCCCGCCCAGGCGCCAAGAAGCGCCGCAAGCGCATCGGCTGCGGCGAAAGCTCCGGCCATGGCAAGACCTCCTGCAAGGGCCACAAAGGCCAGATGGCCCGCGCCGGCCGTGGCATCCGCCCTGGCTTCGAAGGTGGCCAGATGCCGATGCACCGCCGTCTTCCCAAGAAAGGCTTCAACAACGCCCTCTTCCAGGACAAGATCGAAGTCGTCAACGTGGGCGACATCAACGACGCCTTCGAAGATGGCGCCGTTGTCAACGAGGCCGCCCTGCGTGAAGCCGGCCTGGTCAGCCGCACCTGCGATGTGATCAAGGTCCTCGGCACTGGCGACGTGTCCCGCAAGCTCACCATTGAGGGCGCAAAAGTCAGCGCCACAGCCCGCGAAAAGATTGAAAAGGCCGGTGGCTCCATCGCCGCCTGATTCTCCTGACCCAACCTCTTTGATGGGCCGGTATCCGCGCAGCCTGAGTGCTGCCAGGGTTACTGGCCCATCTTTGCTTAGCGACCGACCAATCACATGATCTCCGCCTTCGCCAACAGCTTTAAAATCCCGGAACTTCGCTCGCGTATCTTGTTCACGCTGGCGATGATCGTCATTGTCCGCATCGGCACCTCCATCACGCTGCCAGGCATCGACCCGACCGTGCTCGGGGAATGGATCAACAACAAGGCAGGGGACAGCGCCTCCGGCGCAGCCCAGGTCGCCGCCCTGTTGAACATCTTCAGCGGCGGTGGTCTGCAAAACTGCGCCATCTTCGCCCTCGGCATCATGCCTTACATCAGCGCCAGCATCATGCTGCAGCTGCTCACCGCCGTGTGGCCGCCGCTCAGCAAGCTGGCCCGTGAGGAAGGCGGCCGTCAGAAGATCACCCAGTACACCCGCATCGCCACCATCGTGCTTTGCGTGTTCCAGGCCACCCTCCTGGCACAGTCCCTGGCCGACCCAGGGCAGAACTATCTCATGGCTGGCCTGCAGGACGCCATTGATCGCCTCGGCGGACGCCCCCTGGTGCCAAACTACGGCTTCGGTTTCGTCTTCACCAGCGTCATCACCATCACCGCCGGCACCATGCTCATGATGTGGCTGGGAGAGCAGATCACCGAGCGCGGCATCGGCAACGGCGTCTCCATCCTCATCTGCGTCAACATCGTCTCCGACCTCCCGGGTGCCCTCATCCAGGTCTGGCAGACTTTCGTCGGCAGCGCCAAGGCTGATCCGAAGAGCGCCTTCACCCTTGTGCTCCTCATGGGCTTCATGATTCTGGTCATCGCCGGCGTCATCGCCCTCACCCAGGCAACCCGCCGCATCGCCATCACCTACGCCAAGCGCGTGGTCGGCCGCAAGATGTACGGCGGCCAGACACAGTATCTGCCGCTGAAGATCAACTATTCCGGCGTCATGCCGATCATCTTCGCCCAGGCCATCCTCCTGTTCCCCTCCACCATCCTTGCCTCCCTGTTCAAGGATGTGAACTGGATCCAGCGTGTCGCCCTCTTCATGAGCAGCGGCTGGGCCTACTATGTCGCCTCCGCCCTGCTGATCTTCTTCTTCAGCTACTTCTGGGTCGCCACCATGTTCCAGCCCACCCAGATCTCTGAAGACCTCAAGAAGAGCGGCGGCTACATCCCCGGCATCCGCCCGGGCAAGCCCACGGCTGACTTCCTCGACTTCACCATGAGCCGCCTCACCTTTGCAGGCGCCATCTTCCTCACCGGCCTGTATGTCATGCCTGGCATCGTCAGCAGCCTGCTGAACATCTCCAGCTCCGCCGCCCAGTTCTTCGGCGGCACCAGCCTCCTCATTCTTGTGGGTGTCGTCCTCGACGTCATGCGCCAGGTGGAGACCCACCTCCTGCAGAGCCACTATGACGGCTTCCTGAAGAAGGGCCGCATCCGTGGCCGCGTGGACCGCGTGCAGCAGCAGGGCGCCCGCACCATGAACGAGACCACCCTCGTCTGGATCTGGGTGGGCCTTGCCGTCATCGTCCTGGTCGGCGTCGTGTACAAACTGACTCTCAAGTGAGGTTTATCGAGCGCGTCATGGCCCTTATGAAATCGGGGAACATCCCCATCCGCCACGGCGCGCAGCAGCAGTCCATCCGCAAAGCCTGCCAGGTCGCGCGCGATGTCCTGCTGAAGTCCGCCGCCCAGATTCACGCCGGCGTCACCACTGCCGAGATCGACCGCTTTGCCGCCGCTGAAATGAAGGCGTGCGGCGCCACCAGCGCCTTCCTGAACTACCGCCAGTTCCCCGGCCACATTTGCATCTCCATCAATGAGGAGGTCGTCCACGGCATCGGCGGCCCCCGCGTCATTCAGGATGGCGACATCGTCAAGATCGATGTCGGCGTTTACTACGACGGCTGGGTCGGCGACAACGCCCTCACCGTCCCCGTCGGCAACGTCGCCAAGGAGACCCTTCATCTCCTCGCCGCCACGGAGGAGTCCCTCCTCGTCGCCGCCAAATACGCCCGAGACGGCTGGATGCTGGGCGACCTCTGCCACAGCGTCGAAAACCACGTCACCCAGTACGGCTACAGCGTCGTGCGCGAGTTCGTCGGCCACGGCGTCGGCCGCAAGCTGCATGAGGAACCGCAGGTCCCCAACTACGGCAAAAAAGGCGACCGCCCCCGCCTCAAGGCCGGCATGACCCTCGCCATCGAGCCCATGATCAACATGGGCACCGACAAGACCCGCATCCTGGCCGACAAGTGGACCGTCATCACCACCGACCGCAAGCCCTCCGCCCACTACGAGCACGTCGTCCTCGTCACCAATGACGAGCCCGAAATCCTCACCGCCCGGGGACGCATGTTCCCTAAGGGGGTGGCGGACTTGACCCCGCGTCCGGTCACCGAGTTGGGTTAAAGCCAGCCCTCGCCCGTAGAGCCAGCGTCCCGCTGGCCTCTGGAGGTAGAGGTAGGGCTGCCCAACGGGTAGGGCTGCTGGTCCCCCAGCAGCCGTGGTGAACGGAGCCCCAGTCCCCCCGGGGCACCCCGCCCACCCTCAAGCTCTGCCACTCGCCATCAGACCTCCCCAGGCGCCCTTCCGCAGAGCCAGCAGCCATCTTCGCTCCCGCGAGATGAGCCCAGCGCTCCCGCCACCTCCCAGCACCACCGGCTGCCCACAAGCACGCCCGTAGCGTCAGCGTCCCTCTGGCCTCTGGAGGGAGCCGATCCAACGCCTTGCCTTTATCCAGCATTTTGCTAGGATTTTCCCCATATGAGCACCATTTGGGCATTCGACCTGGGGAAAGGCAGCATCGGCGAGGCCGTGTGGAATGTGGGCAAGAAGCAGTTCGACCACGTCGCCTCCCTCCTCATCCCCGCCGAGTTTGCCTCCACCAAGGAGGCCGCCACCCGCCGCCGCATGTTCCGCACCCGCCAGGCACACAAGGCCCGCGAGGCCTGGCTCGACGAAGTCTGGAAAGCCGCCGGTCAAGAACCCCTCGTCGGCCGCCGTGTGGGAAAGGTAAACGGCAAATGGCAGCTCCTCCACCCCGGCGACGAACGCCTCGAACGCGAGTTCCCCAAGAAAGGCGACACCACCTGCTACACTTCTTGTCTCCTCCGCATCAAACTCCTGCGCGGTGAAAAACTCGAGCCCTGGCAGATCTACAAAGCCCTGCACTCAGCCATCCAGAAACGCGGGTATGATCCTGATATCGCCTGGAAGACCCGCGAGAACCGCCGGAAACGCAAAGAGGGCAAAGACGACGATGATGACGAGGCAGGTACGCTGGAGCGAATGCATGGATTTGAAAGAGAACTGGAGAAGGAATTCCCCAACAAGGAACACCATCTGTCCTGCTACTTTGATGCCTGGAAAATGGGTTTGTGGGCCCCGAATGCCCCAGAACCATTGAAAGATCGCATCGACCATAATGCCCAAAGCACGCGCAATCGCATCCTCCCCCGGAAATTGGTGGAGCAGGAAATTCGACTGTTAACGGAGGCAGCAGGCCAGCAGATTCCCGCCTTGGCTGGAAAGGCTTGGTACCTGCTCTACGGCCCCGCAGGAAAGGCCTATGCCTCCTTCTACAAAGAGGAAAGGGAAGAGCATGGCTTGCGCGAAGGCGGCACTACCGACTGGCAGGGGGTGCTGGGACAGAAGATCCCACGTTTTGACAACCGCATCATCGACAAGTGCGCGCTGATACCGCGCTTCAATGTGTGCAAGGTGCGCGGCGACGAACACCGAGCCCAAGGCGAGCGTGGCACACTCCCGCAGGAGGTGACCTTCCTCATGAAGTTGAAAAACATGCGGGTGCAGCTTGGCTCAAAGGAGCAGGTGGGCTTGACCGCAGCCCAGATCGCAACGGTGTTTGAGGCCTTCAAAGACAAAGGCTGGAAGCTCACCAAAACTCAGTGGACCAAGTTTTGCGACAGCATCGGAGTGAGGTCTGTGGGACCTGTCGAGGAGGTGGTGGCCCCTAAGGCCACGGGCCGCAGCCGCTTTTGCCGGCCAGCGCTGGAGATTCTCAAACGTCTGATCCTCTCTGGCCAGACGCCTCCAAAATTTCACGCGGCGGAGCTGCGCCAGCTGAATGGAAGCACCGACCCGCGCAAAGGGCTGGTGCCCGCAGATTTGAAATTCCTTCTGGACATGGGTACGACGTGGGAAGGGTTGTACCTTCCCAACCAAAAGCTTGACGCGCTGGCCCAGCGCACAGGCGATGCCGAGTCGGCCATTCTGGAGCTGATCGGTTCCCAGAATGATCCGGTGGTCCGGCATCGGCTTGGGGCTTTCTGGCGGCGTCTGCGCGTGCTGGAGGAGAAGCTCAAGGAAGGACCGGGCCAGATCGTCATCGAGTTTGTGCGGGAGGATTTCATGGGGCAGAAGGCGCTCCTCGCATATCGTGACTTCATCAGGCGGCGTGAAAGGGAACGTAAGCAGGCGCGTGAAGACGCCGCCAAGGCAGGTGCCTCAGAGAAGAGCGCAGCTTTAAAGATGGAATTGCTGACACTGCAAAGCGGGTACTGCCTTTATACCGGTGACGCCCTTGTCCCGACTTCCCTCCATGAATATGAGGTGGATCATATTGTGCCGCGTACAAAGGGCGGTCCAGACGCCATGGTGAACTACATTCTCACCACCCGGACCACAAACGAGGACAAAGGAAACAAAACACCCTTCGAATGGCTCTCTGGCACCCCTGGCTGGGACGCCTATGTTCAGCGTGTGAAGGGGCGGCAAATGGCGCTCGGCTTTAAAAAAGCGCGGCTGCTCATCTCTCCCGAAGCACAGGAGCTTGCGGAAAAATACACCGCTCTCGCCGAAACCGCCTGGATTGCCAAGCTAGCGCAGACCCTCGCCGGTCTGCAGTTCGGCTGGAAGAATGGGGTGGATAAAAATGGAGGCAAGCGCGTGACGGTCATCTCCGGTGGACTCACCGCACGCATTCGACGCAAATATAAGCTCAACAGCCTCCTGGCAGGAGACCATGCGAGTGAGGAGGATGCTGAGAAAAATCGTGACGACAACCGCCACCATGCTTTGGATGCCATGGTCCTGTCATTCATTCCCGGATGGGCACGGGATTCGGAGAAGGAAAAATGGTTTCGCTTTCCTTCGTTTGTGGAGGCCAATCCGCGAGGCTTCATCGGCGGTTATCTGGCCCAAGTTCAGCCGGAAAACCTTCATCTCTCTGCCGCTAGGCTTGAGGCCACTGCTTATGGGCAGCGGCGTTTAAAGCGTGGCCAGAACGAGCCGGAGGCCGCTTTCGCCGTGGGCCGGGAGCCGTTGGTCAATCTGCTCATGAAAGTCACCAACGGCAAAGAGTCTCTCAAGTCCGCCGAAAAGGCAGAGACGAAACGCATCGTGGATGGCGGTATCCGGCGTGAGGTCGAGTCCTTCCTGGGCGCTCACCCAGGTCTTATGCTTAACCAATGGAAGAACTGGTGCGCAAGTTATAGAGTCCAGGGCTGTGGTGCCAGGGTCTTGAAGGTGCTGATGACCAAAACAAAAGCGGACGCCCTGGACGAGTATGCGGACGTGTCCAAGGACGGAACCCGCCAGCTTCGGCGGGGGGAATCGCACCAGGGCTATTTCGTGTATCAGGTGCCAGCCCCCTCCAAAAAAGAACCGGAGAAGAAGCGCGCCGTGGTACGGCCTGTGTATGCACACCAATCAACGGAAGGCGTTTGGCGAGATTTGAAAGCTGCGGGTGTGCAGGATGCGCAGTTCTTTGAATCCGGCTGCACGGTGGAGCTTTCAGCGCCGGTGGCGCATGCCAAGACGCCCCTGAAAGCAGGGAGATACTTGCTTAGAGCCTGTAATTAACTTTTGATGGCTGAAGGAAGCATCAGCATGATGAAGGC
>CAZPSQ010000325.1:0-6225 GCA_964588755.1 uncultured Prosthecobacter sp.
TCCACGCCCGCGGCCCCATGGGATTGGCCGAGCTGTGCAGCTACAAATACTTGGTGGATGGCACCGGGCAGACAAGGGCATAGCCACACACCGCGCCGCCCACATGCCCGCCCACGCCGACCAGTTCATCCTCCCCACCCGGGGCAAAGGCACCTGCGACATCACCGCCCGCTGCCAGCAGATCGTGGACGCCAGCGGCATTCGCACCGGCACCGCCACCGTCTTCGTTCAGCACACCAGCGCCAGCCTCGTCATCTTTGAAAATGCGGACCCCTCCGCCCGCACCGACCTGCACAGCTTCTTTGATCACCTTGTGCCGGAGGACACTCCATATTTTGTCCACACCTATGAAGGTGCGGATGACATGCCCAGCCATCTTCGCATGGCCCTCACACGAACCTCCGAGGTCATTCCTGTCATCAATGGCAGGCTCGCCCTCGGCACCTGGCAGGGCATCTTTCTCTTCGAGCACCGCCGGGCGCCCCATCAGCGCAGCATCGTCGTCAGCGTGGTGGGGGAAAAGTGACCCATCCGCCTCCGAGGTCGCCTCCCCTCCCCCTGCCCGCCTGGATCAGGCGTGACAATCGGCGTGCAGCACGCCACCCGCATGGGTGATCGCAATCGCCGAAGTCAGATGCCGGGGACCGCTCCGCCGTAGCGTCGCGATCTCATGGTCGGCCAGAACATGCGAGAACAGCGGACATTCCGAATCTCCCTCCGTGAAACACAAGGACGCAATGAAAGCATGGCCACCCTCGGCGAAACACAGCACCCCCGAGGCCGAGACACCGTTGATTCGCAGCATCACCGCAGCCCCCCGATAGCGCCGCAGCAGAGTGTGGTGACGCGAGGGCGGAGTCTTCGCGGCCGCCACCACTCCTTTTCCAGCCGGCAAACCGGACCGGGAGAGCGGGGTTTCCACATGAAAAATAATCGAGGTGGTTTCTGCTGACATGCTCAATGAAAGATAGTGCTGGGGAAAATGAAAAATCAGGCGGAAACCATCCCGCCCAGCCGGATGGCCGCGACAATAGCCCCCGACACTGACGACTTTCTCCCGCCTCAACCAGCCAAAAGAAAACACTCAACCAATCCCCTATCCCCGCCTAAACCAGGCTGTGGCGGCAGGTTCAGACCTCGGATTCAACAGGCCTAAAGCGCAAAGAAGGAAAATGCCCAGCCCCAATCGCTTCTCATTTTTGAGAAAATCTCCCCTTTCAAGCCCACAGTGCATTTTTTATCCATCGCCTCATTTCGCGACAAAAGCGCACAAATTTATCATGACAATGCAACGACAACTCGCTTTGCTGCGTTGTTCGGAAGTCAAACATGACCTATTCGCCCACTGGCACCCAAAGGCCGCCGGTAGGCACGGGATGAGGCAGGCTTGCTACCCTGCTTCGTCTTTTTTTCATTCAGGGGCACAGAACGCGCTGCTGTTACAGTGCTGATAGTCCTTGCCTGTTTGCCAACAATGTCCATCGAAGAACAGTCCCTCCGCGACCTCCTCTCCTCCCCCCACGCCGGCGCCTGTGTACAATCTTTGTTCAACTCCATTCAACAGGGGGTGCCGGTCAAAATCGCCCTGCTGGACGGCACGGTGTTGACTCTGGCTAGCATTCCCGAAGCTGAACAGGCCCTCCTGGTATGGTTTCACTGGTCCGCCAAGAAAGACACTTGAATGATGACATTTAACTTTGGTTAAATATCACTCATCATCAATTATTAATGAGTATATATTACGGACGGCACATACACCTTTGAACCGCCCGTCAAAGCCTCAAATACAAATCATCGGAGTGCCTCGGGTTACTGAATCAGTTCCTCCAGGTCCTGCTCACTCAGCCCCTCCATCAGCGGCGCCTGATCGTTGAGAGCAGCCTCAACCAACCCCCGCTTCTGCGCCTGTAGTTTCAAAATTCTCTCCTCCACCGTGCCGCGGATGGCAAGGCGGTAGGCGTTCACCACCTTTTGCTGACCAATACGGTGGGCGCGGTCAATGGCTTGGGCCTCAACCGCCGGATTCCACCACGGGTCGGCCAAAATGACACTATCAGCAGCGGTGAGATTCAGGCCGTAGCCACCCGCCTTGAGGCTGATGAGGAAAAGACGACAGTTCGGGTCCTTTTGGAACCGGTCCACCTGGGCCGAGCGGTCTTGGCTGCCGCCATCCAGGTAAGCAAAGTCCAGTTTTTGAGCCTGGAAACGTTCACGCATGAGGCGTAAAAATTGAACGAACTGACTGAAAATAAGAATCTTGCCACCAGATTCGAGGGCAGATTCCACTTGGTCATGCAACGCAGCCCACTTGCCAGACAGATCCTCAGCACCCAGGCCCGCCAGGGCCTCCTTTGCTGCTCCAGTAAGGCGCAAATCACAGCAGACTTGGCGCAGGCGCAGCAGCACCGTGAACATGGTCATCTTGGCCCCTCCTTGGCCGGAGCGCTTGCGGGCTGCCTTGATCTCTTCCCGCCCCTCCTCCAAAATCCGGCGGTAGAACTCCATCTGAGCCTGGCTGGGTGCGCACCAAAGCACCTGCTCAATCTTCTCCGGCAGGTCCTTGAGCACTTGCCGCTTGGTCCGGCGGAGGAAGTAAGGCTGGGTCAGCTTTTGCAGCCGCACCGCCGCCGCCCGTCCAGAGGGCAGGTCAAGACCGGCCTGGATCGGAGTCTCAAAACGCTCCTTGAACGACGAGGCCGCCCCTAGATAGCCGGGCAGGCTGAACTGGAAGATCGACCACAAGTCCCTCACGCCGTTCTCCAGCGGCGTCCCCGTCAGGGCGATTCGGCCCCCAGCTTTCAGACTGCGCAGGGTTTTGGCCGCGTCGGTGTCCGGGTTGCGAATGAAGCTGGCTTCGTCCAATAAAATTAAGCCAAATTTGATATTTAAGTAATATTGAATATCTCTGATTATCAATTGATAAGATGTCAATACTACGTCATGAGCGGCAATCTGTGAAAGCGCCTTTTCCCGGCCGCTTCCCTGCACCAAAACAACCTTCAAACTGGGGGCAAAGCGCTCGAATTCAGCCTGCCAATTCCCTAGCAGCGACTTGGGGCACACCACTAGGATGGGTTCCCTTTTCTGGTTTTCACGTTTTTTGATGAATAACGAAAGAGCGATGCTTTGGACCGTTTTTCCGAGGCCCATCTCGTCTGCCAGCACCCCGCCGCGCCCACGCAGCACCTGGGTGGTCATCCAGGTAACCCCCTCCATCTGATAAGGCCGGAGCAGCTTGGCCAGATCCCCAATCTCAGCTTGGACTTCCTGCTCTGTCACCGGATTCTGCACGCGGTCCTCCCCGCCAAAATAGGAGGCATGCGCCCCATGAACCCGGGCCCCCTCCGGGGTCAGTTGAAGCGGCACATCCCGCAGCGACTCCTCCAACTCATCCACCGCTGCCACATCCAGCAGATAGCGTTTGCCATTGGCCTGCACGGACCGCTGGCCGGAACGCACCAGCCGCAAAACCTCTGACCGGGCCAGACGGAAGCCATCCGCCGACTCATATGCAAATTCCATGTTCAGCCAGTCACCGCCACCGGAGCGCCCCCCCGGGGTCGGCACAAACCTCGTCTGGGGGGCGATCCGCTGCACGCCCCGGGTGGCCGCCCGCCAGCGCTCACCTTCCACAATGCTTCCCAGTTCCCGCAGCCGGGTGATGTCGGACGCGTAAAAGCGCAGCACATTCTCCCCACCCTGAAGCCGCCAGCTTTTGACCGTCTCGGCCTGGAACCCGAGCTGTTCCAGCCGCCGTAAAACACGCCTTTCAGCATCCCTGTTCCACACATAAAAAACATGATCAGATAATTCATCCTGAATGGGAAATATACCATTTGTAGTATCCTGTTCGGCACCTTCCGCCATCACCGGCCAGCGGTGGGTGCCATGGTGGGCAAAAACCCGAACCTCCACCGTCTGAAGAGAACCCTCCAGATGAATCTCGAACTCGCAAGGCACCGGGGAAACGTGGAAGTTGGCCAGCTCGCCGCGCAGCTCGGTCTGGAAACTTTCGGCCAGCCGCTCTCCCTGCTCCACCAGCCAGCGCAGCGGTCGGAGGGCGCTGCCGGACCTGCCCAGCTCGCCGGCCAAGGTGACGACTTCCGGGCTGTCTGAAGCGTGTCGGAAGAACGCACCGGTTTCCGGGCACACCCACCAGCTTCCCAAAACCGGACGCTGGGACCCCCCGCCCTCCATCCGCAGCCGGACCTTTTCAGGCGAGACTGGTTCAATGACCAATGGCAGCCGGACAGCCTCGGCCGCCACCTGAAGGGGGCGGGCCTGTCCGTTGGGTTTTCCGGCAAAAACCCGGGGATGGTCAGCCAAAGTGCGCAGGAACGTATTGATGCTGTCACCTTTTAAAGACACCGGCAGGCTCTGCGGCTGCCTCACCCCCTGCCCCGCCAGCCAAGCAATCAGAGGAGAAGTTTCAGCCTCACCTCCATTCTCATATTTGAGAAAAACTCCAAAAGGCTCCCGCGCCTGCCCTTGGAGAATCGTCTCAGGCAGAAAAACCGAAAACCGCCCCGGAACGCTGGCCGAAAGGACCGGAGAAGGCGCGCGGAGGGGCGAGGGAGTAGAGGGGAGCTTTTGAGGCGGTGGGACGGCTCCCTGTCTCACCTGGGCCAGAGCCACGGCCAGCGCGTGCTCGCACATCATGCCGGTGCGCCTGGCATGCGGGCAGGTGCAGAGGTTTTCCACGTCGCTCTTGCTGCGGATGCGCAGGCCGGTGGTGAACTTCATTTTGCCGCCGCCTGCCACACCGCGGATGAGTCCGGGTTCCGCGCTGCTGACGGTGGCCATGCCTGCATCCACCAGCCCACGGGCGGTCTTCATGACCTGCCAGCCGCCGATTTCACCGAGCCATTTCTCTGTGATCTCCATTTTTTCTGGCGTCTCTCATGCTTTCTCGCCAAAGTCCAGAGGAAGTGCCTATGCGGATCGTTGCCATCTCAAATCAAAAAGGCGGGGTCGGAAAGACCACCACCGCAGTGAACCTTGCCGCCTGTCTGACGCAGCGTGGCGTCCGCGTCCTGCTGATCGACCTGGACCCCCAGGCGAATGCCACCAGCGGCCTGGGGCTGGCGCAGGAGGAGGGGGGCAGCCTGTACCCCGCCTTGGTGGAAGGCGCGGACGCCCGCAGTGCCATCCGCAGCACCCGCCTGCCAAACCTTTCCATCATCCGCTCTCACCAGGAGCTGGCGGGCTGCGAGATCGAGCTGGCGCAGTCTGGCAACCACCTGGGCCGCCTGCGGGACGTGATCGAGCCGCTGAAGAACTCCGGCCACTTTGACTACGCCATTCTGGACACCCCGCCCTCCCTGGGCGTGCTGATGACCAGTTCCCTGGCGGCGGCGGACGAGCTGCTGGTGCCGATCCAGTGCGAATACTTTGGCCTGGAAGGCCTGTCGAAGATCGTGGGGGTGACCCAGCAGATCCGCGACTGCGGCGCGAACCCGAACCTGCTGCTGGAAGGCATTGTGATGACGATGTACGACAGCCGGGCGAATCTGGCCAACCAGGTGGTGAACGACGTTCGGAACTACTTCGCCGAGACGGTCTATAACACCATCATCCCCCGCACGGTGCGCTTGGGGGAGGCGCCAAGCTTTGGCAAGAGCATCATCGAATATGAGCCCTCCGGCCGTGGTGCCATGGCCTACCGGGCGCTGGCGGAAGAGTTCATGGCCCGCCGTAGCAATCCATCTGGTGTTCCGATGAACATGGAAGTAGCGGTGGCCTGAGGACTGGCGTATGCTCCTACATGGAGGGAGGTCCCAAGCCTGAGTCTGAACGAGCCTCACCTTTCCGGTTTCATCCACCGGAAGGGGCGGGAGGCATTCGGGGACGCGGGGCGGGGTTCAATCCGGACCAACGGTTTTCCGCGCTGAGCCTGGAGTATGATCCCGGGGAGGCGCCGGAGAAGGTGGCGACGAAGCTGTTCAAGGATCACTCGTCCACGATCATCTCGAAGCACAGCAGCCCGGACCTGCCGTTTGAGGCGAGTTTGAATCCTTACCGGGGGTGCGAGCATGGCTGCGCCTACTGCTACGCCCGGCCCACGCATGAATACCTGGGCTTCTCCGCCGGGGTGGATTTTGAAACCCGCATCATGGCGAAGGAGGACGCGCCTGCCCTGCTCCGCGCGGAGTTATGCAAGCCGAGCTACAAGCCGGTGACGTTGTCGTTGAGCGGTGTGACAGACCCCTATCAACCGATTGAGAA
>CAZPSQ010000326.1:0-6199 GCA_964588755.1 uncultured Prosthecobacter sp.
CGCCCATTGGATTTGGGGTGAGGAGCGCTCCCCCTTCAAGTTCGACAACGGCCAGCAGCCCGACGATCCGCCGCTGACGGACGTGATCGTGCAGGGAAACATCGTCCAATGCGTCGGCAAACCGCGCTACAAATATGCCGTCATTGTTGCGGGCGGGCCAACGGGACCCAAGGGCATGCATTTCTCCAACAATCTGCTGCATGCCGGGAAGGAAGGCGTGGCGAATGTGGAGCTGAAGCCGTAAGGCCTCAACAAAGGGGGGATGGGCGTAATTGGGCGTCGTTGGCCGTCACCGCGTCTGGCCCGCGCTCACCAGCCCGTCCAGCTTCGCCATCAGCTCCTTCACCTTCTCCGGCTTCTTGTCGCTGAGGTCGTGCTCCTCAGCCGGGTCATCCGGCAGGAAATACAGTGTCACCTCCCGGGTCTGTGGTTTGGCCTCTTTCTTGGACACAACGGCCTGGCTCTTCCCTTTGCGCGGCTTTTGCCGGACCAGCTTCCAGTCACCCACGCGCAGGCCGAAGTTCATGCCGTTGTTGTCCTGCTGAAGAACGTGGTCGCGGCCTTTGGCTCCAGCCTCACCGAGGAGAGCAGGCAGCACGTTCAGGCTGTCCGGGCAGGCTTTCTCCGGCAGCGGCACTTTGGCGAGAGCCGCGAAGCTAGCGGCGAAGTCAATCGTGCAGACGACCTGCTCGGACACGCCGGGCTGGATGCGGCCCTTCCACCGCGTGATGAAGGGCGTGCGGGTGCCGCCTTCCAGCACGCTGTACTTGCCACCGCTGAAAGGACCGGCTGGCTGGTGGTCGCCCAGCTTTTCCACCGCGCCGTCCTGGTAGCCGTCATCCAGCACGGGGCCGTTGTCGGAGCAGAGGACGACGAGGGTGTTCTCGGCGAGGTTCAGGCGGTCCAGCGTCTTCATGATCTCCCCCACGCTCCAGTCGAACTCGACAATTGCATCGCCGCGCAGGCCCAGGGTGCTGCTGCCCTGGAAACGCTCATGCGGCATGCGCGGCACGTGGATGTCGTGGCTGGCGAAGTAGAGGAAGAAGGGGCCGTCCTTGTTTTTCTCGATCCACTGGTTCGTGTGGTTGATCCAGGCATCGCCAAGGTCTTCATCGCGGAAGCGCGCCTGCTGGCCACCAGTGTAGAAACCAATGCGGCCGATGCCGTTGTGGATGGTCTGGTTGTGGCCGTGGCTCCAGTTCAGCCGCAGCGTGTCGCGGTGTGTGATGCCAGTGGGGTGCTCGGCGGAGGGCTGCTTGTCCCCCACCCACAACGGATCTTTGGCGTCCAGGCCGCGCACGCGGTGATCCTCCACATACACCTGCGGCACGCGGTCGTTGGTGGTGGGCAGCAGGAAGCAGTGGTTGAAGCCGATCTCCAGCGGGCCGGGCTTCAGCTCGCCGTTCCAGTCCGGCGTGGGGTCGCCCAGGCCCAGGTGCCATTTGCCAATGGCGGCGGTTTGATAGCCTGCCTTTTGCAGCAGCGAGGCCACCGTTTCTGTCCCTGGCCGGATGAGGGCCGGCCCGTTCGGCGGTGCCACGCCGGTGCCTTTTTGACGGAAAGCGCTCATCCCGGTGATCAGCGAAAAACGCGTGGGCGTGCAGGTGGCGGCGGAGCAATAGCCGCTGGTGAAGCGCAGACCCTCTGCGGCGAGCTTGTCCACATTCGGTGTCTTCACCGCCTTCGGATTGGCCCCGTAACAGCCGAGATCGCCCCAGCCCAGGTCATCGGCGATGATGACGATGATATTCGGCGGCCGCTCCTCTGCGGCGGATGCCAGGAAAGACGGGCAGAAGGACGAAAGAAGAAGGGCAAAGGCTGGCAGGCGCATGGTCGGTCGGGGTGGATTCTATGGAACTGCACGGCACGGTTCGTTCTGGCAGCCATCTGCTGAAATGTGAGCCAGGAGAAATCGTTTCTAAGTGAGCCATGCGCTTGTTCTCCCTCGTCTTGTTGTGTTTCGCCGCCGCGGTTGCATCCTCCGCCGCAGAAAAGCGTCCGAACATTCTTTTCATCCTCGTCGACGACCAGTCCCCGCAGGATCTGAAGATGTACAATCCGCTCTCCACGCTGGAGACGCCGAATCTCGACAAGCTGGCGGCGCAGGGGATGGTCTTCGATGGAGCCTATCACATGGGTTCGTCCTCCGGTGCGGTGTGCACCCCTTCGCGGCACATGATCATGAGTGGCCGTACCGTGTGGCATCTGCCGGTTTCTCCCTGGGGCGCCAAGACCAGCCCGCCCGCTCTGGAGCAGAACACCATCCCTGCCGTTTTCAACCGCGCCGGCTACGCCACCATGCGCACCTGCAAGCAGGGGAACAGCTACGAGGCGGCGAACAAGCTCTTCACCGTGCGACACGACGCCACAAAACGTGGCGGGGATGAGCAGTCCGGCAGCCAGTGGCACGCCGAGCGCGTGCTGGACTACCTGAAAGAGCGCGAGACCTCCCAGGACCCGAAACCCTTCCTCATCTATTACGGCTTCTCCCACCCGCACGACACGCGGGATGGCAGGCCGGAGCTGCTGGCCAAATACGGTGCCACCAACCACACCGACCCGAACACCCTGCCCTCCCTCCACACGCAGCAGCCCGCCCTGCCGGTGAATTATCTGGCCCGGCACCCCTTCGACAACACCCATGCCGACGTGCGCGACGAAATCGATGTGAGCGGTGTCTGGAAGCGCCGCGACGAGGCCAGCATCCGCAATGAACTGGGCCGCGAGTACGCCTGCAACGAGAACATCGACATCCAGATCGGCCGTGTGCTGAAGAAGCTCGAAGACATGGGTGAGCTGGACAACACCTACATCATCTACACCGCCGACCACGGCATCTCCATCGGCCGCCACGGCCTCATGGGGAAACAAAACCTCTACCAGCACACCTGGCGCGTGCCCTTCATCGTAAAAGGCCCCGGCATCCAGCCCGGTAGCCGCGTGGAAGGGAACATCTACCTGCTCGACATCCTGGCCACCCTCTGCGAAATGGCCGGCATCACTGCCCCCGAGAGCAATGAGGGCACCAGCTTCAAGCCTGTGCTGGAAGGCCAAAAGAAAACCGTGCGCGATGTCCTCTACGGCGCCTACTCCGGCGGCGGCAAGCCCGGCATGCGCTGTGTGAAGCAGGGCGACTGGAAGCTCATCCGCTACGAGTCCCCGGACCGCAAAGTGAATGAAACCCAGCTCTTCAATCTGGCAGACAATCCCGACGAGTTTCTGCCGGAGCACGGCCGCACCGGCCCCATGCTGACGAATCTGGCCACCAATCCGGCCCATGCTGGGAAGCTGAGGGAGATGCAGGACCTGCTGCTGACCGAAATGCGCCGCCTGGATGACCCCTTCCGCTTTTCGGATCAGCCTGGAGATGATCTGCCACCGCCGCCTGCCCCGGCTGCCAGAGGAAAAGGCAAAGGCAAGAAAGCAAAAGAGTAACAGTCATCGCCATGCGTCTTTTAACTCTTTGGGTTTCGACATTCGTCATTTGGCATTCGTCATTGTCGGCACAGCCCAACTTCCTTCTCATCTTCACCGACGACCACGGCTACGGTGACGTCTCCACCTACCACAAGTCAGATGTCGAAACGCCGAACCTCGACCGCCTTGCCGCCGAAGGCATGCTGTTCACGAACATGCGGGCCAACTGCACCGTGTGCTCACCTTCCCGCGCCGCATTGCTGACAGGGCGCTATCCAGACCGCGTGGGCGTGCCGGGAGTTATTCGCACACGCCCGGAGGATTCGTGGGGTTATCTGGCGCCGGGCATTCCGACCCTCGGCAATGAGCTGCAAAAGGCGGGGTATCACACCGCCGTGATCGGCAAATGGCACCTGGGCCTGGAATCTCCCAACACGCCGAACGAGCGCGGTTTCGACCTCTTCCACGGCTTCCTGGGAGACATGATGGACAGCTACACTACCCACCTGCGCCAGGGGCACAACTACATGCGCCGCAACGCGGAGGTGATCGATCCAAAGGGGCATGCCACGGACATCTTCGCAGGCTGGGCGGCAGACTACTTCAAGGAGCGTGCCAAGGAGAAGAAGCCCTTCTTCCTTTATCTCGCATTTAACGCGCCGCACTTCCCCATCGAGCCGCCGGAGGAATGGATCGCCAAGGTCCGGCAGCGCGCGCCGCAGCTTGAGGAGAAGCGCCTGCTCAATGTCGCCCTCATTGAGCACCTCGACGACCGCATCGGCCAGGTGCTCGCCGCCTTGAAGGAGGCGGGCCTGGAGGAAAACACCGTGGTGGCCTTCAGCGCGGACAACGGCGGCTCCCTGCCCCACGCGCAGAACAACGACCCTTGGCGGGATGGCAAGACCAGCCACTACGACGGCGGCCTGCGCGTGCCCTTCATGCTGCGCTGGCCCGGCCACATCAAGGCCGGCTCCCGCAGCGACTACAGCGGGCTGAACTTCGACCTCTTCCCCACCTTCCTTGAGCTCGCCGGTGTGAAGCCTGCCGCTGATCTCGATGCCGTCAGCCTTGTGCCCATGCTCAATGGCGGCACCCTCGACAAGCCACGCGATCTCTACTTCGTCCGCCGCGAGGGTGGCCCGCAGCACAATGGCAAAAGCTACGAGGCTCTGATCCGCGGCGAGTGGAAGCTCATGCAAAACGATCCGTACAGTCCCCTGGAGCTCTACAACCTCAAGAACGACCCCCAGGAGAAGAACAACCTCATGGGCAAGGCGCCGAAAGTCTTCAGAGAACTCTCGGAGGCGCTGCGGCGGCACGTCCAGATCGGTGGTGCCACTCCCTGGCAGAAACCCATTCCGACCACGCCATGAAACGTGTCCTCATCCTTGGTCTGCTGACGCTGTGCAGCCCTGCATTCGCGACCAAGCCGAATGTCATTTTAATCATGGCAGATGACTTCGGCTACGAATGCGTCACCGCGAACGGCGGCGAGTCCTATCAGACGCCGAACCTGGACAAGCTGGCTGCCGCTGGCGTGCGGTTTGAAAACTGCCATGTGCAGCCGCTGTGCACGCCCACGCGGGTGCAGCTCATGACGGGGCGCTACAACATCCGCAACTACATCAATTTTGGCACCCTGCCACGCACGGAGACTTCCTTTGGCAATCTCATGAAGCAGGCAGGCTACGCCACCGGCATCTGTGGCAAGTGGCAGCTCGGCGCGCAGCTCGATGCCCCGCAGCACTTCGGCTTTGACGAGGCCCTGCTGTGGCAGCACACGCGCCGCCCGCCGCGTTATGCCAACCCGGGGCTGGAGCTCAACGGCGTGGCCAAGGACTACACGGATGGCGAGTACGGGCCGAAGCTCATCAACGACTTCGCCCTGGAGTTCGTGACGAAGCACAAGGACGCGCCCTTCTTCCTCTACTACCCGATGATGCTCACGCATGATCCCTTTCAAGCGACGCCGGACAGCCCGGACTGGGACCCGGCCCTTCAGGGGGAAAACAAAAAGAAGGACGTGAGGCACTTCGCCGAGATGACGGCCTACATGGACAAGCTGATCGGCCAGCTCGTGGCCAAACTGGATGAGCTGGGCCTGCGCGACAACACGCTGCTGATCTTCGTGGGGGACAATGGCACGCTCGGCAGCGTCACCAGCCGCTTCAAAGGGGCTGACTACAAGGGCGGCAAGGGCAGCACCAAGGCCCACGGCACCCATGTGCCGCTCATTGCCAGCTGGCCTGCGGTGATGAAACAGGGCCGCGTGTGCGCGGACCTCATCAGCAGCACGGACTTCCTGCCCACCCTCTGCGCCGCTGCCGGTGCCGAAACACCCGCCCATGTGGATGGCGTGAGCTTCCTGCCCCAGCTGCGCGGGGAGGCCGGCCACCCCCGCGAGTGGCTGTACACCTGGTATTCACCCCGGCAGAAGGCGAGCCTGCAAGTGACGGAATGCGCCTTTGACCACAGCTTCAAGCTCTACCGTGGCGGCCAGTTCTTCCATGTGTCCACAGACCCCCTGGAGAAAGAACCCCTTGCCCCTGACGCATTGCCGGCGGACGCCGCAGCCGCCAAACAAAAGCTGCAGGCCGTGCTGGACCAGTTCAAGGACGCGCGCCCTGCCGAGCTGGACCGCCAGTTTGACACCTCTTCGGCCAAGCCGCCGAAAACCGACAGCAACAAGAAAAAGAAGAACAAGGCCAAGTAGCCTTGTTGCTGTGCAACAAGGACGCGCGTCGTCTGACACCAGCATTTCCAGCAAAGAATCACGGCCCCC
>CAZPSQ010000327.1:0-6162 GCA_964588755.1 uncultured Prosthecobacter sp.
GGGGGGGGGGGGGGGCATGGGGGGAAGGGGCGGTGCTGGGGTGAGCAATGACCGGGGAGGCGGGGACGAAAGGGCAGGGGGATAAGGGAATAGTGGAGTGCGGGAGTCACTACTCCAGCACTCCATGGTTTTGATGCCCCGGGCCTCCGCTCAGAGGGCGATGACCTTGTTGCTGTCGCCGAACTGGCTGGTTTCCACGCCCATGCGCTGGGCCATGAGGAGGAGGAGATTGCTCATATGGGCGTCGGTGTTGGCGGGGCGGCTGCAAAGCTGGTAGTGCGCGGTGGTGAGGCCTCCATCCGCGCCGAGCGAGTAGCCCTGGAAGCCAGGGGCCGACATGTTGAAGTCCAGGTGCCGGCCGTGTTTCAAGCCGAGGTCAGAACCCCCGGCGAGCACAAGGGGGAGGTTGGCATTGCCGTGGCTGTGGCCGTAGGACATGCCGCTGCCGAAGAGGGCCATGGTGGAGCCGAGCAGGGGTTTGCCGTTGAGGTCGTTGGTTTCGGCAAGGCGGGTGAGGAAGTAGCTGAACTGCTCGATGGCGAAGGTGTCGTAATTTGTGAGCTTTTCCATGTAGCCCTGGTCGCCGCCGTGGTGGCTGAGCTGATGGCGGGACTCCGTGATGCCGATTTCAGGAATGGCGATGGCATGCCCCTCCCCGCCCAGGCTGAAGGTGGCCACGCGCGTCACATCCGTTTGGAACGCGAGCACCATGAGGTCATAAACGGTGCGGAAGTAATCGCCCGCCTTGGTGTCGGCGATGTCGCGATTGGTGCGCTCGCGATCGGTGTTGGAGATGGTGGGCAATGGCGTGTCCAGCCAGGCATCCGCCCGGCGGGTGCGGATCTCCGCCTCGCGGACGGAGGTGAGGTATTGGTCCATGCGTCCCTTGTCCTGGGAGCCCATTTGTTTTTCCAGCCGGCGCACTTCGGCGAGGTTGTCATCCAGGACGCTGCCTTTGCGGCGCAGGGCCCGGCGCTGGGCGGCGATGCCGCCTTTCGGCGCTTCGAACATGGAGGCGAAGATCTCACTGCAACGACGCATGGCGGGCAGCCGGACGCCATCCGCCGTCCAGGCCAGGGACTCCTGGGTGATGGCGACCTCCAGGGAGGGGTAGCGCGTGTGCTGCGCGGTGATCTCCGCCATCTTCTGGTCCACGGAGATGGTGTTCTTGTCGGAAGGGCCGAGCTTGCCGCCAGTCAGCCACACGCTGATGCAGTTGTGGTGATGGCTGAGGCTGCCGGGGTGATGCAGGCCGCTGATGGGCGTGATGGACTGGCGGTGCTTCTCCAACGGCATGAGCGACCGCGAGAACTTGTAGTCCTTCCCTTGTGTGGTGATCTGGTAGTTCAGCGAATGCACGCCGTTGGCCAGGTAGATGAAGGCGCTGCGCCTGGGCGTGGCGGTGACGGCCTCCTTCGCGCGAAGCGGGACCATGCACTCCAAAAAGGGAAGAGAAATGAAGGAGCCTAACGCGCGGAGAGCATGGCGACGGTCGATCAGCCAGTTTTGGGACAGGTAGTTACTCATAAGAATGAAGTGGAGGTATTTTCAGCGTTTGCGCATGAGATCGGACAGCGCGACGGCGCGGATGATGTCCTTGGTCTTGTATTGGGACTGTTTTGCCTCTGCCATGATGGCGGTGATGTCGTCCTGGTCGTCCACGGTGAGCACGCGGCGGAGGCCGTAGGTGCAGAGGTGCTCGACGAAGGCGCGCACAAACGCGTCCTTGTCTTCGATCAGCAGGCGTTTGAAATCGCTGGCATCTTTGAATGGCCGGCCGTCGGCCATCTCGCCGCTGGGATTGACCAAGGGGTTCTGGCCGGTTCCTGCCGCGACTTTCTCATGGGTGCGCCACTGGCCGATGGCGTCGTAGTTGTCCCAGGCGATGCCGAGGGGGTCGATCTTGGCGTGGCAGGCGGCGCAGTTGGCGTCATTGCGGTGGGCCTCCAGCTTTTCCCGCAGTGTGGCCTTGGGGCTTGTGGGCGCGTTGGGCTCAATGGCGGGCACGTTGGCTGGCGGGGGGGGCGGTGTCTTGCCCAGGATCACCTCGCTAAGCCAGACGCCGCGGTGCACCGGACGGTGGCGCGTGCCGTCGGAGGTGAGGCCGAGCGCCGCGCCCATGGTGAGCAGGCCGCCGCGGTGATCCTCCGGCTTGAGGGAGACGCGCTGGAAGCCGCTGGTCTTCGGCTCTGGCAGGCCGTAAAAGTCGCAGAGGCGGGGATTGGCCATGGTCCAGTCGGAGTCGAGGAAGCCGGCCATGGGCAGGTTTTTCACAAGCATCTCGCGGAAGAACTCCACGGGCTCCTCCCGCATGCTGGTCTCCAGCCACCTGTCATAAGTGGGGTAGAGCTTCTTGTCGGGCGGGAACATCCCCACGCGGTGGAGCTGCAGCCACTGGCGGGAGAAGTCATCCACGAAGCGATTGATCCGGCTGTCGGTCAAGATGCGGTCCACCTGCCTCTTCAGCCCGTCGCCATTGAGGGCACCGCTTTTGGCGGCGGTGAAGAGGGCGTCATCCGGCATGGAGCTCCAGAGGAAGTAGGAGAGGCGGGAGGCAAGCTCCCAGTCCGTAAGGTGATCACGGGAGGCGGGCTCGCCCTCGACGAGGTAGAGGAAGTTGCGGGAGGTCAGCACGCCCTGCATGGCCACGCGGTAGGCCTCGGCCGGCTTCTCCCCCGCCTCGCGTTCGGTGCGGTAGGATTCCAAGTATTCCGCCAGCTCTTCTTTTTGGACGGGCCTGCGCCAGGCACGCTCGGCGAAGCTCTGCAGGTGCTTTGCGAGCACTTCGGGCGTCGCGTCGTCGGCAGGCATCAGCCCTGCGCGGCGGGATTTCTCCGCGTCTGTCAGCAGCGGGCCTTCCCATTCCACCCAGTCGAGGAGCACGGTGGAGAAGAGGCCGTTTCCCTTGTCATCGAACATCTGCGGGGCATTCGGGTTTAGCAGCATGGTCTCGCTGCTGTGCGTGAAGATGTAGCCGCCCCGGCTGGCGAGGGCATTGCGGAAGGCGGCGCCGCTTCTGCGGTCCACCACATCGGTGGCCACGATGCAGAAGTCCAGGGTGGCGGGCATTTCAAGAAACACCTCAAACTCATAGACCTGCGGATGGTCCTCCGGGGCGGTGATGTCGAGGTCGAGGATGCCATCCACCGTTTCCTCTCCGGTGCGCTTGCCAATGCTCAGGTGCGCAGGCTGGCCGCCGGGCGGGCGGATGCCGCTGGCCTGGATGCGGAGCTTGTAGAGGCCGCTGTGCTCCGGCCCGGTCCTGCCGAACCACTGGGGCGAGATGGCATTCTGAACGGTGCCGGGGAAGAGGAGGTAGCGCAGGGGCCGCTTGATGCCGAAGCGGTCCAGCGCCTCCTGCTGCGTCTTGCCGCCGTTGTAGCGCAGGTCGGCGGCGGTCTTGCGGACTTTGCGGGCCTCGCTGGAGGCGGTGGGGAAGGCGCGGTCGAGCACGATCTCCGCCGCGCGGTAGTAGCGGTCAACATGCGAGGGCGAAAGCGAGAGCTGCGAGCCGATGCGCTCAAAGCCGTGCCAGAGGGTGTCCTCGTTCAGTTCCCCTGGCTTGGCGGGGTCGTAACGCACGCCGAGGAGGTCATAGACAGTGTTCTGATACTCCTTCCGGCTGAGGCGGTAGTGCGACACCTCAGGGCGTGCGGCCATGCGGGCAGCACGGCCCTCCTTGATGCGTGCATCGAGCGTCGTGACGAATGTCTCGATCTCCTCCTGTGTGGGCTGTTTTTCCTTTTTGGGAGGCATCTCGCCGGAATTGACCTGCTCGATCACCTCCGCCCAATGATGGGAGTCCGCGCCGAGTTTGAAATCGCGCGAGAGCTGGTCGATGCGCAGGTCCCCCTTCTCCTTGTCGGGGCCATGGCAACTGATGCAGTGCTTTTCCAAAAAGGCGTCGAAGGGCTCGGCCGCACGGATGGCCACAGTGCCGGCAGGGGCAAGGCTGGCGATGAGGATGGCTGGCAGGCTGAAGGCGATACGTGGCATGAGATGGGAGCAATACGCGGCTGGCAGAGCTTCTTTGTGAAGGACCCCGAGTTCTCGGGGGGGGATGTGGGCAAGCCGACGCCGGGCAGACACGGGCGCGGCGGGTGGAGTGCGCGCAAAAAAAAGCGCGGCAGGGGCTGCCGCGCTTTTGGGGAGTGGAAGGCTGTCAGGCGCCGGCTTACTTTTGGCGCCAGGAGACGATGTCATCCTTCGTCTGGGGCATCTTGTCCTTGCCAAAGCTGTAGATGGCCACATCGGTGGGGAGCTTTTGCGGCGGGGGACTCATGGGATTCTGGGCGATGGCGGGATCCGAGTTGTTGAGGTCAGGATTCATCACCTGCTTGTCACCATTGGTGTCGAGCAGGATGCGATAAGGCAGGCCCCAGAGGTCGGTGAGCTTGAAGGGAGGCTGCGCGTTCACCAGGCCGAAAATACCGTTCTTGGCCACCGGCAGGTCGATGTACTTGATGTCTCTGGGATTGAGGTTGACCCCGCCGCTGCCACCGCCACCGCTCGGGGAGGAGGAGGTGCTCAGCAGCGCGTCAATGATGCCGCTGCTCTCGTCGGTGGGGATGGGCTGGATGTCCTCGCCGTCCTGCCCGCCGCTGAGCATGCTGGGGGAAACCGGGTAGCGGTTGTAGTCCGTCTGATAGTTGCCGATGGCGATGCGCAGATCCTTGAGGACGGTCTGCACCTGCAGCTTGCGGGCGTCCTCCATCATCTTGGTGGCCTGGGTCATGACCAGGCCGGCAAGGATGCCGATGATGGTCACCACCACCAGCAGCTCAATGAGGGTGAAGCCCCGCTGAGCGGAAAGTTGGCGGCGAAGAGTGGTTTTCATGAGATTGTCGTGAGGTGAGGGGTTGGCGGCATGGGATGGGGCGGATCATTCGGAACGAACTCTCGGCACCAGACAATTTTCATTTAACCGTTTTTGATTCGTGGCGTCAATATCTCTCATTGAGACGCCGGGAATGAATGCGGCATGCGTGCCGCGCCCGAATGCCTCACAAGGTGTCCGCGCATGTCGTTGCGCATCATGCGCGGCCTTGCCCAGCCCGGTTTGATTGTCAACAAACGCTTGCATCCGTTGACACAGCGCTATACATCCGCGCTTCATCCCCCACTGAACAAACACAACCACGGCCAAAATAAAAGGCCGGCATCATCTATGGCAAAGAAAGCAACCACGGGCAAAGCAGACAAGAAGAAATACGTCTATTCCTTCGGAGCAGGCAAAGCAGACGGCGACGGATCCATGAAAGCCCTGCTGGGCGGCAAAGGAGCGAACCTCGCTGAAATGAGCCGCATCGGTCTCCCTGTCCCTCCTGGATTCACCATCAGCACAGAAGTCTGCACCTACTTCTACGACAACAAGAGGACCTATCCGGTGGCGCTGCAGGCGCAGATGGAAGCCGCGGTCAAGAGCATGGAGAAGATCATGGGCTACAAGTTCGGCGACGCCAAGGGCTTCCCGCTGCTGGTGGCCGTGCGCTCCGGCGCGCGTGACTCCATGCCCGGCATGATGGACACCATTCTGAATCTGGGCCTCAACGACCAGACCGTGCTCTCCCTCGCCGCCGCGACGAAGAATGAGCGCTTCGCCTGGGACTGCTACCGCCGCTTCGTCCAGATGTACGGTGACGTCGTGCTCGGCGTGCAGAAGCGCGAGGGCGAGGACCATGAGCCTTTCGAAGTCGTCATTGAGGAGTTCAAGCACTCCACCTACCACAAGGACATCCTGGACAGCGACCTGACCGCCGAAGACCAGCAGGAGCTGGTGAAGCGCTTCAAGCAGCTTGTCAAAGACCGCACCGGCAAGGGCTTCCCGAGCGATCCGTGGGACCAGCTTCGCGGCGCCGCCGGCGCTGTGTTCGGCTCCTGGATGAATGATCGCGCGATCGTGTATCGCCGCAAGTATGGCATCCCTGCCGAGTGGGGCACCGCCGTGAACGTGCAGGCGATGGTCTTCGGCAACACTGGCAACACCTCCGGTTCCGGCGTGGCCTTCACCCGCAACCCTGCCAACGGCGTCAACGAGTTCTACGGTGAGTTCCTCATCAACGCCCAGGGCGAAGACGTCGTCGCCGGCGTCCGCACTCCCGAGCCAGTGGCCCAGTTGCAGAAGGAAATGCCGAAGTCGTATGCCGAGCTGATGAAAGTTCG
>CAZPSQ010000328.1:0-6144 GCA_964588755.1 uncultured Prosthecobacter sp.
GCTAGACAATACGCATGAACGAGAATCTACGATGGATTTCGGGTTTCGGCCAGGAGCCGACCTACGTGAATGCCAAATATCAGCCATTCAGACGACTGCTCAGCTCTAAATCCTGCCAAACGGGCGACGCGTGCAATTCGGCCTTTGCCCCCATTGGTCTATCTCTAAACCGCTGGCTGTTACGTGGCGTTTGGCGGTGGTTGAGCGCAAATCCGTCCCGAAGGACGGCTTGTCCAGTCCCCTGAGGCGTACTGGCGAAGCGAAGCGATCTTTACGAGCTTTCAGATCCGAGCGCGATTGCCTCATCTAGTACGCAGTGAAT
The DNA here is from genome assembly GCA_964588755.1 of uncultured Prosthecobacter sp. Lineage (GTDB taxonomy): Bacteria > Verrucomicrobiota > Verrucomicrobiia > Verrucomicrobiales > Verrucomicrobiaceae > Prosthecobacter. The sequence continues at coordinate 323 of CAZPSQ010000328.1, forward strand.
TCTAAGGTAAATGCTATCGGCACAATCATCCCATCCCAGGCTTTCTCGTATAGTTTCGCTTCATCGAATTGTGGGCTCCTGCACCTACGCCGCGCAACTGACGGAAGGGAACCGCTGAGCCGTGAAAATTTTCCCCCACACGGTCAACCATATGTAATAAGCTCAAAATTTTTCGTGCTGTCGAAAGACCGAATACTGTCGAGATCACCGGCGCAAACTCTAGGGAGGATCTTGATTTGTCACACTGGCGAAAGCCAGTGTCCAGTTCGTTGTTTTCTATGAATGCCTGATTTCGCAGGAATGACGATTTTTCATTAAATCCTAATTTCCCTAGCGATCGCAGAAGATACATAATAATGGCCATCAAATCAAATAACATTCTTTCACTTCAGGCTCGAATAAGGAATCCTGCAACTCGCCATAAAGGAATCCATCAGTTTCGAACCCGTGTTGACGAGACGGAATTTGTAAGAGCATATCGTACAATATTTCCCCTTAAGGCGTCCCTTCAAGATTTTCATGGCCCTGCTTTTCCAAAACGCGCCGAACAACTCTTCAGCAACAGATCACCTAAGCAGCGCGTAACGGCTGTCAGGGAGATTCTTTGGGCAATTGCACGCAGTCTACAGTATTCAGACGAGCTGAAATCTTTCGTCGCGGCAATGGGGCGATACGAGGTTGCAATTCTCACGAACAAGTACACAGCAGCCGTTGCGTGCTTAGATGATATTGAAAATGCGTATGGCAAGTCTATATGGCTCTATCAGAATAGAATGGCCTGCGCTTATATCTCGCCCAATGAAAGCGAGGCCTCCGATACAGCGACTCGTGTTCTGGAGGAGGTAAAGGGAACTACCATCCTCCATGCTTTGCTCCACTATGCCCGCAGGCGGATTGAAGGCGCGACCCTCCACGATAAGCTCCGCAGCACACTTAGCAAGATAGGATCACCAGTCTATAAAGACTACTTTCTGGCAAAGATTCTCGATACCACTGACTCGACCGAGTCGACGGTGTCGAGCCTCCTATTCATCGATTCGCAAGCGTCAATTATCGATCACTATACTTCTCTTATCCTGATGCTCCAAGCCGCTCTCTCGGACAAAAAGTTTGCGCCTGCCATGGCCTCGTGGATATCTCCACCTCTTCAGAAGTTGATCAAAGCGACTGAAGATAGACGTCTCATCGGTGTGCTGGCTGCCCTAGGCTATTTTATTGATGTTGATTCATCAGATAACCATGCTAGGTCACAAGCAATCGAAGCATACACTGCTGGCAAATATCAACGATGTATCGATCTTGCTAGCACGGTTTTGTCTAATGATCCGCTTGACAGCAGCATTCGTCTTTTGAGCATTAAGGCGGCGGTCGCGTGTGAGGAACGCCCCGAACGTCAATCCGGGCTTTGTGGAGACTTGCACGATAACCTTTTCAATTTCTTATCAGCAAACGATCAGTTTTATAGAAGCACATACGCACTTATTCAAATAGCAGACAGGTTTGCCGATCATAACTGGATGCTCTACCTACGCATGGCTGTCTGGCACGAGCTGGGATCGGAAAAACAAAGACGCTCGCAGCCGTGGATGCGCGACGTCTATGTGCGTGACTGTTTTGTAACTCCGTTCATGGCGCTTGCAATGGATGAAGTGCACAGCCAGAAGATTATAAACTATCTGGAAATTGGAGGAGTTTATCCGCAAACTTTGAGTTTAGTGCGAGATATTCTGAGCTGTTCTTCTATTAGTCCAGCAGAATTAAGCCCTAGAGCGGCCAGATACCAAGCACGGGAATATTTGGTCAATGAGAACTACAGCTTAGCATCAGACTTATATTTCGAGGCAGCGAAGAAAGAGAATCGATGGGCGGTCAAACTGAGAGCTTTGGGCGGTGCCTCATTGGCACTAATGCTTGACAGACAATATCAAAAAGCAATTGAAACGCTAATACGCGCTTACCTAGATTGCACCAACGCACCAACGCTCCTTCCTTTCAAAGAGCTTTCCGATCACCTCCTCGATTCAGAAGAATGGCCGAACACAATTGGCCTGGGGCTGCTTTTTAGCATGACCGACCAACTAGAGCAGGATGATGATTTAAGCAAATTGAGGCTGTCGTTCGAGATGTTCTGCGAGAACAACGCAATCTTTACGCCGACGCAGCTAGCTGATCGCGTGGCTGAGTTCGGCCTGAAGCACGTTATAGCGTATTTGGATTTGGTATGGCAGCCTGAGGTCATGCGACAAACGCTTATCTACGAAAGTCCGACACAGATTGAAGAGGCCAGAATCGAAGCCTGCCAAGTGCTGGCTAGAATTGATCCAGAACGAGCGCGGGAGCACAAGGAAGAGCTTGCTTCACGTATCAAGCAACAGGAAATCTCGAAAGTGACAGCCCTTGTTGAGCAGAGCAAGGTTTACGTTGATATTGACGCAATTAAGCGTTCGTTACGCACTAGGCTAAAAAGCTCTTATGCTCAGTACAAGCGAACATTGGCACAATACGAGAAACCACGAAGCGAAATCTTGCAGCAATTTCAACGAGCCTTCAGCGAAATGGAGGGTACGACCTCCCTTTCTACTATACTCTCGCAATTGCATTTATTAGATGATCAGGAGTCACAGACACAGTCCGATATTCAGTTTGGCGCCATCTTTAGCGAAATTACCAAAGAATTTCTTACCGGGGACCACGGCTTAAACGCCTATCTGAGCACTCGGGTGCGGCACGGCAAAATCGTAGACGCGTTACGAAAATCCGTACTGGATGAACATCTAGTGACTGCGCGACAGAGCGACGGGAGTTATGTCGTTAACATGCATTGGGCCGACGACCTTGCTGAGATTTGCGATGTTGCGTTTGTCATAGCTTCGTTGGCGGACTTCTCGCGACGCTTTGACGATACGCTTTCTAGCGCGCGGGACAAAAAGATCCAAATTCGAACCTATTATGACATGAAGCCGGCAGATGAAAATAGCGATGGACTATTTCTGTATCAATTCTCGAAACTTGAGCGCCGCTTGATGCAAAGCTATGACGTCGACTTCAAGGACTTTGAGGAACTCATTGTCAAATGTGTCGATTCGCTCTGGGAGAAGACCGACTCAAATTTAGTAGAAGTACGACAGTTTATTGCAGGCGCTCTTCGCGACGAGATAATTTCGCACTTTGATGTGCTAGCCTCCGATATATCACGGATTTGTGGACGGATCACCCCAAGCCGTCTTGCCAACGCAATTGCCCGTTCGCGAACATCTACGCAACAAGCCCTAGAAAATGTTTCGACGTGGTTTCGACGTAGTGAAGTCTATGACCGTCAGGACTTTGAGATAGACTTTCCCTGTCAAATTGCCGCGAGCATGGTAAACCGAACATTGTCAATGCAATTGCCATGGCGTGGCCCCGAATATCAAATCGACATTTCGGACTCGAAGTTGCCAGGACGAGCGCTTGATAGTCTCATTGATATTTTCTACGCTCTTTTTGAAAACGCGGCCAAGTATGCAGAATCGGAATCCATAGCTCTTCGGGTGACATTGGTATTGCGCTATCAAGCCGGAGATTTTCAATGCGAGGCCTCTAGTGACGGGAAACCTCCGTCCGCTGAACGCCTAAAGATGTTACGCGAGTTGAAGGAGTCCCTGCAGCACCAGGAGTCTCGCCGACTGGCGCAATTGGAAGGCAGAAGTGGATTCCGAAAAATTCTTGTAGCCTTGAACAATCCGATATATCGCACGCCATCTTTGGACTTCGAGCACGAATCCGAGGGCAGGTTTATCGTTCGATTCAATTTCAGGATCGCAGAGTTACTATGAATATTTTGTTTGTGGAAGATGACGACGATAAGGCGCAAAAGGTTTCAGGAGAAATCAATTCGATCGATCCTGGGATTGGACTCGTGCGCGCCAAATCATTCACCTCTGCGCTTCACTGTTTAGCAAAGATGAAGGATATCGATGGTGTAATACTCGATATGAGCATGCCGAATTTTGATAATTCACAGGAGCCTCCCGAGAATTTTGCTGGCCGCGACCTATTGCGCCAATGCAAAATTCGGAAGATCGAGAGACCAACTTTTGTGGTCACCATGTTGGATCGCTTCGGAAGCGGAGGCGCACAACTTACTCTAGAACAGTTGGATCAGCAGCTCGCTTCTGAGTTTTCGCCAGCCTATCTGGGGATCGTGTACTACAGCTCAGCGCAAGAATCTTGGAAATCGCAACTATCCGTTCTTATCAATCAAATGAAATCTTACAAATGATGAAACTTCTTGTTGTCGATGACACTCACGTTAAAGTACAGGAGGTGGCCGTTGCTATTGCGAAAGCCAAACTTGAGGTTGACATAACGCACGAGACCAACGCAACCAGCGCGCGCAAGAGACTTAGAGAAGAAGATTTTGACCTTCTTCTGATTGATTTACAGTTGCCAGACATGCCCGGCGTCCCCCCCAATCAGAATGGAGGTATCCAGTTCTTCGACCTGCTGCTTCAAGACCATCAAGCATTTCTGCCGGCAGAGATTTTATTCATTACCAATCAGGACGGCCTGGTTGAGAGCGGCAGGTACGAGGTGGAGCGAAGAGGAAGCGCACTTTGTGCTATTTCCAAATCATCCGTCAGCTGGATTGAGGTGCTTTCCGGGCAGCTCAAGCTAGCTGCACGACGGGCAGATCGACGAGTTGGCGCGGTGGATTTTGCGGTTATATGTGCTCTTGCGACAGAGCTAGACGCTGTCCTGGCGCTTGATTATGGTTGGCAGAAAATGCGCTTGGATGGCGACCCGACCCTGTATCACAAGGGTTTTTTGCATTCAGAAGGACTGCGGCGAACCGTGGTAGCGGCAAGTGCTTTGAGAAAGGGTATGGCAGCCTCCTCCGCGCTGGCCACTAAACTAGTGCTGAAGTTTAGGCCCAAGCTACTGGCGATGACAGGGATCTGCGCTGGCGTAGAGGGTGAGGTAAACCTTGGCGATGTTATCGTTGGTGATCCAACTTGGGACTGGGGTAGTGGTAAACATTCAGAGACTGAAGACGGGTCTCCTATTTTTAAAGTGTCCCCGAAGCAGGGCGCTTTAAATGTCGGCTTGGCAACACTGTGCGACGAGATCGGTCGATCGAGCGACTTCCGACGGAAGGTGAGAGCAGGATGGGATAAGGCGGTCCCACCGGGCGAGTTCCGTGGCCATGTGGGCCCGATGGCGTCGGGTGCGAGTGTTATAGCTAGTGCCACCACTGCGAAGGAGATTGCTTCACAGAATCGGGAGCTAATAGCGATTGAAATGGAAGCATTTGCGGTCATGGTGGCCGCAGAGTACGCGACAACTAGCCAGTTGCATTCTGTAGCAATTAAGAGTGTTTGTGACTTCGCAAATGCGGAGAAGCATGACGAATGGCAAGCGTATGCCGCGTACACCAGCGCATCCTTCGCAGACGAACTCTTCAGAAGTTTTTTTAGCGTGCTCAGGTAGACCGCGTCCGTGTGGATGCGCTAACGCGGCGGGCAATGGGAGGTAGGCTGCGGCTACCCTGACGTGTTGCATTCGACAGCGCGGACGAGCTGTGTTCATTCGGCAGCCGTCCTTTGTGGCTTTCGAAAACTGCGATTCAGCATCGCCCTCATTCCGAGGTCGGAGCCCTCTCCAAGAGCCGGGGTTCAGGAGCCGCAGATCAAGGATCGTTTCTGAATGGCGGCTACCCTCAGCTTGCGGCCATTGAGACTACGCTTGGTCGGGCGTCGCCTTTGGGTCGGATCCGGGCGTAGCGAATAGATCGAAGCAGCCGTTCGGCGCAATTTCTTCCCGTACGTCCGGTCAAGGCGCTA
>CAZPSQ010000329.1:0-6140 GCA_964588755.1 uncultured Prosthecobacter sp.
GATGTCGATGCTGGTGATCTCCTCCGTCACGGTGTGCTCCACCTGGATGCGGGGGTTCATCTCAATGAAGTACCACTCGCCCGACTCGTGATCGACCAGGAACTCCACCGTGCCAGCGTGCGTGTACTTCACCTCGCGCGCCAGCTTTACCGCCGCGTCGCACAGGCCGTCGATGATCTCCTGCTTCACGCCGTAGCTCGGCGCCTGCTCGATCACCTTCTGGTGGCGGCGCTGCACGGAGCAGTCGCGCTCATGCAGGTGCAGCACCGTGCCGTGCTTGTCCGCCAGGATCTGCACCTCGATGTGCTTCGCCTTGCCCACGAATTTCTCCAGGAACACCGCCCCGTTGCCAAACGCGCGCTCCGCCTCGGTCTGCGCCTCGTCCAGCAGCTTCTCCAGGTCCTTCGCCTCGCGCACGATGCGCATGCCGCGCCCGCCGCCGCCGAAGGCCGCCTTGATGATCAGCGGGAATCCGATCTTCTTCGCCACAATGAGGGCCTCCTTGCGGTCGCTCACCGGCTCGTCCGTGCCTTCCAGGATCGGCACGCGCAGCTTGCGGGCCACATTGCGCGCCGCCGTCTTGTCGCCCATCATGTTCAGAATCTTCGCGTCCGGGCCGATGAAGATGATGCCCGCCTTCGCGCAGGCCTTGGCAAATTCCGGGTTCTCGCTGAGGAACCCGTAGCCTGGGTGGATGGCGTCCACGCCCTTCTCCTTCGCCAGCGTCACGATGCCCTCGATGTCCAGGTAGGCGCCCAGCGGCCCCTTGTCCTTGTTCAGCTCATAGGCCTCGTCCGCCTTGAAGCGGTGCGGGCAGAACCGGTCCTCCTGCGCATAAATCCCCACCGTGCGGATCCCCAGCTCCGTCGCCGCCCGCATCACGCGGATGGCAATCTCGGACCGGTTCGCCACCATCAGCTTCCGGATGGGGCGGATGGAAGACGAAGACTCGGGAGAAGGAGCAGTGGCTGGAGACTCCTGTTTGGCGGCAGACTTCTTGGGCATGGTGGGTGGGTTGGGGGAAAAGCGCCGCCCACACTCTCGCGGAAACGAACCGAGGCAAGGAGGAGGTGTGCCGTTGTTTTGGGGGCTTACCCGGCCTCCCCACACCCACCCACGGACCCATCACTCCCCCCGAGCCGAATCACCCAATGGCAAAAGAGGCAAGCCCAGCTCTTTAAAGAATTCATTGTGCTTGAGCGTGGCTGTGCGGACGGCTTTCACTGTTTCCCGTAGCACCGCAAAGTTCGTTTCCAGGTCGATATCCTCTTCGCCCACCGCCGTGCTGATGTAGCGGGAAATGTTCAGGTGGTAGTGGAAGCCATGCAGCAGGAAGGCGAGGTCGGCGGCGGACTTGGGGGCCAGCCTATGGCTTTTAAAGCGCACATCGTCGGCCAGCGCGTCGATAGGTTACCACCGAAGGCTAAAGGGCGGGTCGGCGACGATGGCATCGAAGCTCGGCTTCTTGGCCGGATCTGCTCTCGCATCATGTCCCAGTCGTTGAGCAGAGTGTCGCCGTGAAAGATGTCGAACTCCGTGTCTTTCACCCCGTGCAGCAGCATGTTCATGCGGGCGAGGTTGAGCATCAAAGCAACGGCACTAAGTTGGACGACCGTACCGGTGCCAGCCGACCAACGTTTCAAAAAGAAGCGCACATTTACCAGGGACGTCAAATAAGATGTCGGATGTCCAAATCCCCCCACTTCGACCGCAGGTATTCGACAACAAGCCGTCGATGGCAATGATGAGGCTTATCCTCACTACACAAGAGGCAGCCGCCTTTGATCGTCGCTGGATCAATGCGCTTCTCGATCTCCCGTTTCCGCATTAGGTCCAAAAATGCGGGTTCATAAATGCTCCAGTCCCCCTTGTGTTTTTTGTAAGCGTCCAGAATGTCAGCCGTCGGCGCAAGTAGCGGCTGATGAATGTAGTCGATGCCGGCAATCTCCTTGAGAAAGTATTGAAGATCGTCCTTCTTTGAAAATCCCGCAAGCTGGGAAACATTGTTGAGTCGCACATCCACCACCCGCTTGGTGCCGCTCTTGCGCAGCATCTCAAAGAACTCAGCGGCGGTCTTCTTGGTGAAGCCAATGGTATAAACAGTCGTTTCAGTATTCATCGTTCAAGGGTGTCTCTCTCAGCACCGAGGTTTGGGTTTCGTCAACGTAGTTGATCTCTTCGCCGCGTCGCAGATAGGCTTCATCAAGCATCTCCTCCTCACAGCGGAAAAAGTCATGATTGTCAGAGAAATATCGGGATAGCAGTCGCGCTTCGGCTTCCGCATGGGGTTCTAGCCGCCCATCTGTGCGGATGTGAAAAATGTCGGCAAAGTCTTTGGCATGGCGACAAACCAGTATGGTGCGGTGGCAGTCCAGCGGCTCGCGTTCGGAGCACATGAGCGCGATTCGGTAGCGGGACACCCCGTTCCGCAGTCGCTCGATTCCACTGTGATAGGCGGCCGTCTGTGCAATCAGTTGGTAGTCAGCCCTTGGGCCGATGTAGCACTCGCGTTCCTCGCGCCGAGCACCCAGCTCGGTCCCCAAAAAGACATATCGAATGCCGTTAGCCTTTAACCTCTTCTCCAACTCACCACGGCAGAACCACGGAGATCGACTGAAGGGACGCGACCGGACATCAGCCACGACTTCAATGCCATGCTGTTTTAACAGCCCAAGAAATGAGGGAAACTCGAGGGTCGAGTGACCGATGGTGAAGAGCGGGTTCATGTTTTCAACGTGGCCTTCGGCAAACCCTACGCATGCTTGCGGATCCCTGGCGGTGCCTCAGGAAAGGTATAGATGCCGTTGGCCTGCATCCAATAGGCGTTCTTTTGCTCGGGCGGCTGGAAGGCTCCACTCAGTCCGATTCTGAGAAAGACTTCCGTCTGATTGTGAATCCAATCATTTAGAGCAGCGAGATCACCAGCATGATGGCGAGACTGCGCAAACTTGTGAAACCCAAGGTCTGTGATGGGAAAATTTCGATAGCTGCGACCAGAAGAATCTCGAAACCTCAGTTTCAATGTGCCTTGCTTGTAACCTTCATCAATGAAAACCGCCATTGGATCAACTTGCAGACTGATGATTGATCGATCCAAGGAGTGATTGATTGGCACACCTCGATCACCATCCGGCAGTTCGATGTTGAAGCCCTGCTCTACACTTGGATAGCACGTGGCCTCCAACACCTCCCGAAAGGCCTCGGACGAGCATGCCCCGAGATACTTTAACCCTTCATGTAGGCAGTCTTCCTTGTGTGGGCCTCCTCTCTCATTCTTGAATTCGAAGTCCCCGCTGAGGATACCCCCAGGAAGAATCGATAGCTCATCGCAACGGCTTCGCGTGATGTAAGGCAATGGACGAATACACTCCTTGGTGTTGTAGTCGATGCCTGCGGTGCAAACCTTCAATTCGTTGTTAAATCGAGTTAGGTCGGTAATGATGATTTGGCGCTTCATATCAGGTGGCTTGATCTTTACGACTTTGCTTACTTGATTTCCTCATCCGCTTTGTCTTTTTGATTAGCTCGCCTTCGTCGTGATCAGATTCTTTCACTGCCGAAGAAGGAAGATACTTGGCATGAGTCTTGGTGAGGTATTCTTTCGCTGTGGCAAGGTCGGCGGAATAATTCAGTTTCTCGCTGTAAAAACTCAAGCGGGCCACAGCTTGTTCGAGCATTTGCCCCCAAGTCATGGCTTTCACGACTATCTTGCCATCGTCGCTTTCCCAATAAACGGAAGGCTTCTTATCCTTTTGTTTCATCAGCATCTGACCTTCTTTGTCGAAATCATTGCTTACAGCAATGAATGTCCAATGAACCTCTTCGACTGTTCTGAATCGCTCATCAGCTCCAACTGCTAGCGCGTATTTTCGGGTCTGATTCAGCACATCCTCTGTTATCTTCTGAATTGGCCGTTTAAGCTCGATTACCAGGTGCTCCACATCCCTGCCGGGAATGTGCTCGATTCGACGAGAGAGCATTAGGTCCAGAATTCCTTTGGAACCATCGACGTTGATCACCGGCGGGTCAGGGGCTAGTTCTTCCCGGCCAAGTATCTTGAGATGCCGTTGAAGCGCAGCAGTTAGACCTTCATCATCGACAGTTAAATGATATTGCTCCCCAAACAACCACGTCTTACCAACCAACATCCGGTGCAACTGGCTTCGTTCCTTGAAGCGTTTTTTATCTTCGCCAAATACTAGATCTCTGAATCCTTGAATGAAGTTCAGTCGGTCAGTAACTTCTTTAGCGGCCTCAATGATTGCTGTTAGTGAGGTCTTTTGTAGCAAGGCAGCCAGATCATCCTGTGCTTCCTTGGGAAGCTTTAAGGCCTCTTGGATAATGCGTTGCAGGGACTCAGGGTTTTCACTGATAGCTTGACGAAGAAGAGTAAATGTAAAACGTTTGTTCTCGGCATTGCCATTTTCGAAATCCTTGAGATGTGCGTTCACGTTTACGGCGCACACGTCGAAGACTTGGCGTTCCACGCTCTCAAGCGGATTCACCGCTTCGCCCTCATAAGGATATATCTTCTCGTCCTTCCACTGCTTGACCATCACGGCCCCTTCCTCTGCGGCCCTCTCACGGAAATAGTCCCTTAGACGGTCCTTGGTTGCGTCGACAAGAGCCTTCACGCCTGGATGCAACTCACCCAGTTCTAGCTGGTGTTCTGAACCCGTAGCCAGCTCATTGAGATATTCACATTTGAGATAGGCCGTAAATCGAAAGCCAGGGGCCTGGATGCCGGGCTGAACTTCGGCGAGCGCAACTCCACGAGGATCGCACAGATATAGTCTTCTTTTTTCGGGTTCGAATGTCCATTCAACCACTGTTAGCGTCGCATCTACTTTCTTCCCATTGGCTACGGTGATCCCCTCAATGCCGAGATCGCGTTTCACGCTAATTACGGTCGATGGGCTGATTAGCTCTCCCTCATAGCTCACCTTTATTCCTGGATATTCCGAGAGGTAGATCGCCAGTTCCTCGGTCAACGAGGAAACGGCCTTGTCTTTGTCTAGCGAGCGAAAATCACCATCAATGCCTGATACTGCGACTGTCGTGCCTTTTGTCGTGGATGCGTTCGTATGAGGTGCCTCGTCAGCACGAAAAACCGAAGGCCCCAGTCTGTTGCCAACTACCGAGTATGCGAGAAGTCCGCCATCGTGTTCGTAGGCTGTTCGCCACTCAACGCGGCTACCCAAGGCAAAAGCACGAAAGCGGCCACGACCATGCCGTCCGTGCATCGTGCGATTTTGTTTGGTCCTTCCCTTTGTCTTCTTCCAAGATCCACCGAGGTTTCCAAAGGCCAATTCGGCCTCATTGTGGGGAATTCCGTCGCCATTGTCAGTCACGGTTATCCCGGTTAGTGCATCAAGCCCATTGCGACTGAGGGTCACGGCAACTGATGTTGCATCTGCATCCAATGAGTTCCAAACCAATTCGCTAACGGCGGCGACGGGATTCCTGACTTTCATATAATCAGCCAAATGGTCTGGCTGCGCTTTTAGCGGAATGTCTTTCATCGGTCGGTCGTTGTGTAAAGTTCTAAGCCGTTTGGTTGGAAAATGTGAAGTTTTATGCTGTCATCCCGGTGAAGTTTTCACCGGTTAAACAAATCGGCGACTTTTTTGCCCGTCATGCTAGGGCAAGCCAAATCTGTGGGATAGCCGTTCTGAGCTGGATCGCTGGGCTTTGCCTTCGAAAAACGGGCAAACTCGGCATCGGTGAGGCGGACGCGGTTCAACTCCTTGAATTTCTCGCGGAAGTTTCGTTGCAGCGAGGCTCGGTCCGTGATGTCCGGGCGATATTCGTGTTTCAGGCCCTGGAGCTTGCCGACGAAGCCGTATTCGATGCCGTCTTCCTTCAAGATAGTAGGTTGGGGGGTTGTCTGAGCATAGACAACCCTGGAAGGCATGGAAACAGGAGTGCATTCGTGAAGAGCTTCCTTATCCAAGCCGGGAACGACCCTGGTGGCAAGCGTGAGTGACGCAGTAGAGCCTGTCTGCAATCGCGCAATGAGCTGAAAAACATATCATCTTATGATGATATAAGGATGAAACCCTAGATGTACAGATGAACACTTTTCCGGTTCTACGCGGGATTTAATGGGTTGAAGGGCTTGAGATCAAGCCTGCCGCAGT
>CAZPSQ010000330.1:0-6137 GCA_964588755.1 uncultured Prosthecobacter sp.
TTACCTGGAACTTCTCCTTCGTACAGCACTTTTCAAAGTTAATTACAGGCTCTAGCAGACTTCACGGTGTCCCAAAATATGCGCCCGCCCATTCGCCAAAACTGTGCACGCTCCTTTTCAAGAAACCGTTTCCAGCGACTGTGCTCCACGTCTTTCTGCATCTTTTTCCGAGCGATTCGACGAACAAGAAGCGCCCGTTTTTCGTCTGGCTGGACTGTCACTGGCTCAACGACGGGGAGGTGTGGTTTGTTAAGAAGACCCCAGTAACGACCGCTGAAGTTACCTGGCATCGTTTGGTCCTCCTTGCTCAAGTACTTGACCAGGTAGGACACGGCACCGCCCACGCTCTTGATTTGGTCCACCTGGGTGCCTGCCTTTCCTTGATGTTTGTCCCCGTTGTGGGCGATGCGATACCACGTCTCGCGCACCCACGCCCGCACGGCTTCGATCGGCACAGCGTGCAAGCCGTAGAGCATCAGGTGATAATGCGCGGCGCCACGGCTCTGAAACTCCAGTTTCCAGATGCCCGAGCACGTGGGCCACTTCCGCCGCAGGTAGATTTGGAAGGTGTGCAGATGCGCCTTGTAAACGGCGTGATCTTCCGGCGCGGGGAACTCGGCGGGATAGGTCAACGTGACCACCAGCGCATGGGCCAGTTCCTCGCGTCGTAGGGTGCCTAGAAAGCGTTTGAGGCGGCCACGGCTGGCTGCACTCCATTCTGTGATCCTGCCGCGTGGCTTGGCATCCTTGCGTGGCTCTCGCGGTGGCAGGAGTGGCACATGGACATCCACCAGGGAGGCCCCTGGGTACCAAGTGATGCTTGGCTTGGGCTTCTGGTATGCCCCTCCTGTTCTGATATGCGGCTTAGACAAGCCCGCCGCATCCTCGCGGCCACCACTCGCCGGGCCGGGCGCACGCAAGGTGCATCCCGTCCCGGCGAGTGGCTGGCATGTTTTGGGTGCCCACGTTTTGTATCCAGGCGCAGCACGGCCCTGGAGGGTGTAATCCTTCCCCATAAACGACCAGTTTTGGGGTCAGGATTGGGTGGCAGTATGCGTCCGAACGATTGCGAGCACAGCAGCCCGCAGTGCAAATGGAAGCTCAGGCCAAATGGCGAGAACTTCGGCCAATTCCTGGAACGTTTCCGCCTTTTGGGACAGTCCTTGGGACAGTGTACCACTGGAACCCTTGATTTTACAGGCTTCTTCTTCAGGTTCGATTCCTGACGGGCGCACCAGTCACAAAAGTGGATGTGTTGGTGCAGGCGTGTGTTTTGAAATAAGGTCCGTGGTGGCCTTGTATGTGGAAGGCATGTTCTGCCGCCTTGCCCTTTTCCTTTTTGCCACCCTGAGTTTCGCCACTGCCGAAGTCATCGACATTGGCTCGAGGCGTGAGCTGTTTGTGGACCGTCTGCTGGTCGATGATCTCAAAGGCGCCTCGCTGCGCCTGCACCACCCGCAGTCGGCGGGTGTTGCGATCAAATTTGACCAGCCGTGGGAGGGGCGCTTCAGCGCCTACATCACCGTCATTCACAATGACGAGGCAGGCAAATACCAGATGTACTACCGTGGCAACGCCGGTTTCAAGGACGGCACGCCGGGGGAGGTCACCTGCTATGCCGAGTCCCAGGACGGCGCCACATGGGTGAAGCCGAATCTCGGTCTGCATGAGCTCCATGGCAGCAAGAACAACAACGTCATGCTGGCCGACCTCGCGCCCTACACGCACAACTTTGCGCCCTTCATCGACAAGCGTCCCGGCGTGCCCAAGGAAGAGCGGTACAAGGCGCTGGCGGGGCTGGCCGGCAAGCATGGCGGCCTGAGCGCCTTCGTCTCCGCCGACGGCCTGCATTGGAAAAAGATGCGGGAGGAGGCCGTGATCACCAAAGGCGCGTTCGACTCGCAAAACGTGTCCTTCTGGTCGGAGGCGGAGCAGTGCTACGTGGCCTACTTCCGTGTCTTTGTGCCGGGGGCCTTGCCACCTGTGGCGCCGGGAAAAAAGCCGCCAAACGTGCGCTGGGTCAGCCGCGCCACCAGCAAGGACTTCCTGACATGGTCAGACGCCACGCAGATGACCAGCGACCAGCCCCTGGCGGATGAGATCTACGTCAGCCAGACAAACCCGTACTTCAACGCCCCGCATCTCTACGTCTCCACCGCGGCCCGCTTCATGCACAAAAAGGCCGTGCTGGACGATGAGGCAAAGCAAAAGCTGGCGGATGACATGAAGGCCTATGTGTCCCTGGCGCAGGACTGCTCCGAAGCCGTGCTGATGACCAGCCGCGCGGGAACCACAGGGTTCAACCGAACCTTTCTTGAGGGCTTTGTGCGCCCCGGGCACGACTTCCGCAACTGGACCAGCCGCACCAACTATCCAGCCTGCGGCGTGGTGCGCACCGGGGAAGGGGAGATGTCCCTCTACGTGGAGCGTCACTATGGCCAGACCAGCGCGCAGCTGGAGCGCCTCGCCCTGCGTGTGGACGGCTTCGCCTCCCTGCATGCGGATCACGGCGGCGGGGAGGCTCTCTCCAAACCGCTTAAATTCACCGGCAAGGCCCTCCATCTGAACCTCGCCACAGGGGCCTCCGGCTCCGTGGCCGTGGAGATTCAGGATGCGGCCGGCAAGCCGCTGCCCGGCTTCGCCCTGGCCGACTGCCAGCCCATCACCTATGACAGTATTGACAAGGTCATGACCTGGAAGCAGGGCGGCGATGTCTCTGCTCTGGCGGGCAAAGCCGTGCGCCTGCGCTGGGTGCTGAAGGATGCGGACGTGTTTTCCTTTCGCTTCGAATGAGTCATTTGCGCGAAGGGGATAATAGCGGAACCAGCGGCAGCGGTGGTGCGTATCCCGTCCATTGATACCACATGGAGTCGTCCTCGTCCCAGCCATCCCAGTGCAAGCATTTCGTCCTGCCGCACAGTCTCCCCATGATTGTGCTCGACGGCTGCTACCATTTCCCAGGCTGCCACCTGCCTCTGTTCATTTTTGAGGACCGCTACCGCCGTATGCTGCACCACGCCCTGCATGAGGACCGCATGTTTTGCGTGGGCGTGAGCGATGGCGAGGACGGCGTGCTGCCCGTCACCACAGCGGGTCTCATTCGCGCCTCGATGAAGAACCCGGACGGAACCTCCCAGGTCATGCTTTACGGCCTCTGTCGTGTGCGCATCACCGGCTGGCAGCAGATGAAGCCTTTTCGCATCGCCCAGGTGGAGCCCGTTTTCTCAGCCAAGGCATCGGCCTCGGCCTTGGAGGCATTGAAGTCGCGTGCGTTGGACTTGCTGCCTCATCCGCAGAACGACAGTTGCAAATCCATGCATGAGCTGCATCAAACGCTGGAGGACATGGACGAGCCCGAGATCGTCTGCGACATCATCGCCTTCCACTTTGTGCGCAGGAAGGAGGTGCTGCGGGACCTTCTTGAAGAATGCTGCCCCCAGCGCCGCTATGAGGTGCTGATTCGCGAGCTTGAGGGATGCTGCGGCTGACGCGCCCTCACGTCTCATCCTGGACCGGATTTGTCAGCGTGCCGATCTTCTCGATCTCCACGCTCACCGTGTCGCCATGCTTCATGAACACGGGCGGCGTGCGGGCCGCCCCGACACCGTGCGGCGTGCCGGTGAGGATGACAGTGCCCGGAACCAGCGTCGTGCTGCCGCTGAGGAACTCGATCAGCGTGGGCACGTCAAAGATCATGTCGCCCGTGTTCCAGTCCTGCATCGTTTCGCCATTCAGCACCGTCTTGATGGTCAGGCCGTTCGGATTCGGAATCTCATCCGCCGTCACCAGCACAGGCCCCAGCGGGCAGAAGGTGTCAAAGGTCTTGCCACGGCACCATTGGCCGCCGCCGCCCTCCTTCTGCCAGTCGCGCGCGCTCACGTCATTGGCGCAGGTGTAGCCCAGCACATGCTTCAAGGCCTCCGCCTTGCTCACATTCTTGGCCGTCTTGCCGATGATCACTGCCAGCTCGCACTCGTAATCCACCTTCTCGCTCTTCAGGTGTGTGGGCAGCAGGATCGGATCACCGGGATTCTGCACCACATTCGGCAGCTTCATGAACACCACCGGATGCCGTGGGATGGGGGCCTTGGTTTCTTCGGCGTGAAACTTGTAGTTCAGTCCGATGCACACAATCGCCACCGGCTGGATGGGCACCAGGATCTTGGCCACGTCCGCCTTTCGATCTGTGACACGATGTTCGCCAAAAAGATCGCCCTCGATGACCAGCGCCGGGCCGTCGTCCTGCCGGGCTGCGTGGAATGTCCTGCCTTGGGGGTCGGAGTAGCGGATGATTTTCATGGGGGAAAAAGAAATGCTCTTTAGCGCCGGTTCCACGCCACCAGCTCATCATATCTGGCCCCGGCGCCGCCAAACAAATCCAGCGCGCTGCCCACCGTGCCATCCACCCGGCCAAGGCTCAGCTCGTCGATCCGCTTCAGGTCGGCCAGATGGCGGATGCCCCCGGCATAGGTCATGGGAAGGGTGGAGTGCGAGCCGAGAAAAAGCGTCAGGCTTTCATCGATCCCCTCGCACTTGCCCTCCACATCCACGGCGTGGATCAAAAATTCCGCGCAGTGGTCCGCCAGAAACCGCAGCGACTCCGGCGTCACGTGCAGCGTGGTCAGCGTCTGCCAGCGGTTCATCGCCACTGTCCAGCCTTCCGGCGTCGCCTTGCAGCTCAGGTCGATCACCAGCCGCTCCTTGCCCACGGCCGCCACCATCTTGTCCAGCCTCGTCTGGTTGAAGGTGCCATCCGTTTCAAACAGGTAGCTCGTCACGATCACATGACTGGCGCCCGCCTCCAAATACTCCGCCGCGTTGCACGGGCGTATGCCGCCGCCGATCTGCAGCCCGCCCGGATAAGCGGCTGCGGCAGACTTCGCTGCGTCCTCGTTGCCTTTGCCTAGCAGGATGACATGCCCGCCCTTCAGCCCGTCACGCTGGTAAAGCTCCGCATACCACGCCGCGTCGCGGTCGCTCACAAAGTTCGTCTTCAATCCGCTGCCATCATCGCGCAGGGAGGAGCCCACGATCTGCTTCACGCGGCCGTCGTGGAGGTCAATGCAGGGGCGGAACTGGGTCATAAAAAGGGTGCGTTGTTCACGCTTTAGCGTGTTCTGGCGCGTCGTCATGTCAAAGCATGAATAACCTGCGGCGGGAGGAGGGGATGTGGGAAGTCAGATGTCAGCAGTGGCCAACAGCTGACTACTCACCTCTGACAGTTTACGCCCCGCCCCGCGCAGACATCCCCCCGGCTGGGAAAACTCGTTCCACGAAATCCGCCTTGCCTCCACGCCCGCTTCTGCTTTCTTGTGGCTCTTCATGACCCCGCCCGCCACGGCTCTGCTTCTTCTTCCCCTGCGACTTACGCTAGGGTAGGCGGCCCGCGTTTCCTCGCCATGCATTGCCGTCATGTCACGGCATCCCCCGCCTGCCAGGAGTCTCTTTCGAAGCAAACGTCTCCTGTGCCTGTCCCGGTAACCTGTTTATTATTTTACGCCCGTCATGTTGAAGAATCCTGCCTCCAAATATCAGCCGTTTCCGCTGATCCCCGTTCAAAACCGCCAGTGGCCCGCCCGTCACCTCACCCACGCGCCCATCTGGTGCAGCGTGGATCTGCGCGACGGCAACCAGGCCCTGGCCGTCCCCATGAACGTCTCCCAAAAACTGGAGATGTTCGACGCCCTGGTGAAGTGCGGCTTCAAGGAGATCGAAGTCGGTTTCCCCTCCGCCTCCAACACCGAGTTCAGCTTCAACCGCCGCCTCATTGAGGAAAACCGCATCCCGCAGGATGTCACCATCCAGTGTCTGGTGCAGGCCCGTGAAGACCTCATCGAGCGCACCGTGGAAAGCCTGATCGGCGCAAAGAAGGTCATCATCCACATGTACAACTCCACCTCGCCAGCACAGCGCAAATACGTGTTTGGCAAGAGCAAGGAGGAGATCATCGCCGTCGCCGTCAAAGGCGCTCAGATGATCCAGGACCGCCTGCATCGCCTCACCTCCACCGGCACGCAGGTCACGCTGCAATATTCCCCGGAAAGCTTCAGCGCCACCGAGGTGGAGTTTGCCAAGGAAATCAGCGAGGCCGTCATGGACGTGTGGCAACCCACGGCGGAGAACCGGATGATTCTCAA
>CAZPSQ010000331.1:0-6069 GCA_964588755.1 uncultured Prosthecobacter sp.
AGGATGGCGTCGATGTGGCCGCTGCGGATCATCAGGTTCACGTCCGTGAACGCCTTCTCCCCCTCGATGAGCTGGGGCAGCGTGCCCACGCTCTCGCACAGCGCGGTCACGCGCAGCCCGGGCACTTTGCCCGCGCGGATGTTTGCAAGGTGTGCCTTGCCCATGTTTCCCAGCCCAACGATGCCGATTCTGACGGTGTCCATGGATTGAGCCTAGCGGGCAGTGCCGGGCGGTCAAGCGACTCAGCAGTTGCGTATGTATCAGCGCACGGCACTTTTTCACTATGCGACCGCCACACACACCCACGGTCTGGGCCTCCCTTGTCACGGGGTGGCTCTTGTTGCTTTCCCTCCACCCGCTCATGTCGCAAGAAATCCGCATCGGCATTGTCGGCCTCGACACCTCCCATTCGGAGCAGTTCACCCTGCGCCTGAACGACCCCGCCAACCCCAACCACATCCCCGGCGCGCGCGTGGTGGCGGCCTACCCCGGGGGCAGCCCGGACATTGAGGAAAGCAGCACACGCATCGACGGCTTCACCGCCGCCGTGCGGAGCAAGTTCGGCGTGCGCATTGTCGGCACCGTGGAGGAGGCCGTCAATGATGTGGATGCCGTGCTGCTGCTGAGCCTGGACGGCCGCCCACGTCTGGAGCTGATGAAGAAAATCCTGGCCGCGGGCAGGCCGGTTTTCATGGACAAGCCCGTGGCCGCCACCCTCCAGGACGCGGTGGAAATTTTCAAGCTGGCCGCCACCGCCCAGGTGCCTGTCTTCAGCGCCTCCGCCGTGCGCTGGTACCCCGGCGTGCTGGAGGTCGCCAATGCGGAGCCCACACCCGCACGGGGCATCGTCTCCTACGGTCCGGCACACATTCTGGCCCATCACCCAGACCTGTTTTTTTATGGCATCCACCCCACCGAGGCGCTGTTCACCGCCATGGGCGCGGGCTGCCTTTCCGTGACGCGCACCAGCACCCCCTCCCAGTCCATTGTCACCGGACTTTGGACCGGGGACCGCGTCGGCACCCTGGTGGCCATCCATGAGGGGGCCAAGGCCTACAAGCTCATCCGTTTTGGCGACAAGCAGATCACCGAGCAGAAGTCCGAGGGGGACTACACCCCCATGCTGCGGGAGATTGTGAAATTCTTCCAGACCAAGCAGCCGCCGGTCTCGCCCAAGCAGACGCTGGAAATCTACGCCTTCATGGAGGCGGCCGAGGAAAGCAAGCGCCAGGGCGGCGCCCGCGTGATGCTGCGGGACGTGATGGCCAAGGCCGGAGCCCCAGAGGCCTGGCTGCCGGATGACGGCGCGGCCACCCCGGCCCCGGACCCCGCGCCCACGGAGAAAAAAGGGCTGCCGCAGCCGGGCAGCGAGTAGCAAGAAAGCTCGGAGCCCGCCTCACTTCCCCAGTTGCCGCCACACCGCAGGCAGCCGCTCGCGCACCAGTCTGGCGCTGGCCGCCGGGATCAGTTCCGGGGAAAGCGGCACATTCTTGGTGTCCTCAAAATTCAGGCTGCCCGGCGGGCGTGAGTACTTGTAGTCGCGGTCCAGGCTGCCGTCGGCGGCCAGCTGGATTCCCACCTCCTCCACCCGTGGCACAGAGAGGTAAAACTGGCCGTGCTCAAGGACGCAGGCCTCCCCCTTTTTCAGACGCAGCCGGGCCTGCGCCAGCTCGCGGAACAGCTCCTTGGCGGTGGCCTCGGCGGGATTCACGAAAGCGCGCTTTTCGGCGATGAGATCACGCAAGGCGGGCTCCTGGCGCAGGGTGTCGAACGCGCTGTCGATCTCCCGCATGGCCAGCGGGTAGTGGGTGCAGCCGAGCACGATGGTTTGCAGCGGTGTGGAGGCGTCTGTCCTGCGGTAGGCTTCGACTAGGGCGCGGGCCTCCTTCAGCGCGTAGGCGGCCACCGGCTGTGGAAAGGCGGCATCCCCTTCGATGGCGCCTGCCAGGGTGGCGCTGCCCTGCTGGGCGATCGCAGGCACGGCACGGCCTGCCAGCCCCAGCGTCTGCGTGATGGCACGTGGATAAGCGCCGCTGGCGCAGGTGCCCACCGTGGCCATCACCCCGATGCCGCCTTCGCCCCGCGCCTCCAGCACCCCGCGCGCGCCAGCCTCCACCACGCCGGCCACGATCACCGGAATCTGCCACGCGGCCACTGCCTTGCGCAGGTCCTCCAGCCCGTAGGCGGTGGCGGTGTTGCAGGCGATGACGATGGCCTTCACCGGCGGCTTGTTGAAGTGCGGCTCAGTGCCTTCCTTCGGCCAGGCGCGGCGGCCCAGGAGGAAGACCGCATCCTTCACAATGAGCTCCCGCAGGTAGTCGGTGCGGTCCACGGCGGAGTAGTTGCCATAGGGCATGTTGGCCTGGTCCCCGAAATAAATGAAGCGCTCCTGCGCAAAGTCCGGCACACCGTCCGCGCCGGGCTGCAAAGTCTCGTTGTTGAAGGCATCCAGCGTCAGCAGCGCCTCCAGCACCGTCAGACCGCCGATGCCGGAGTCGAACACGCCGATGGGCAGATGGCGGGTGGCCTCCTGGTCTTTCCAGGCGCTGGCATCAAAGCTGAAGGCGGCCTTCCCATCCGGGTGCGCGCGGGCGTGCTCGACGATGTCACCGGCATGGGCCGGGACGCTCAACGACAGCAGCAGCAGGAGAAGGACGCGGCGTTTCATGAAAACAACATGCGGGCGATGATGACCGCCATGGCCATGCCCACCACATCCGCCGTGAGACCGGCGGCCAGCGCGTGGCGGATGCGGCGGATGCCCACGCTGCCGAAATAAACGGCCAGCACATAAAAGGTCGTCTCCGTGGAGCCATACATGATGGCTGCGGTGTATTTCAGCAGGTCGCTGCTTTCCGGACGCAGCAGAATGTCATTCAGGACACCGAGCGACCCGGAGCCGGTGAGCGGGCGCATCAGGGCCATGGGCAGCAGCTCCACCGGGAAGCCGATGAAGCCCAGCACCGGCCGCAGGGCGTGCTCCAGCAGCAGCAGCGCGCCGGAGCTGTTGAAGACCGCCAGCGCCGCCAGCATCGCCACCAGGAAGGGCATGATGCGGGTGGCCACGGCAAAGCCCTCCTTCGCGCCCTCCACAAACTCCTCATACACCTTTACTCCCTTGGCCATGCCCACGCCCAGGGTGATCACCAGCACGATGGGGATGGCCAGGGCCGAGCCTCCGTTCATGAAGCGTTTCCACGCGGGCTCCGCCTCTGCCACCGCCGCCTCCGGTGTGGCCGCTGTGGCGGGCTTTGCAGCGGGCGCGGCCTTCTTCCGGGCGTTCTCCACCACCTGGCTCAGGCCCGTGCCGCGCAGCACGCTCTCGCGTGCCGTGGCGGGCAGAAACTCCAGCGTGGCGCACGCGCCGAACACCACAAACAGCGCCACCATCCAGAATTTGCGCTTCGGAGTGATCATGGCGTGCCCAGCCTTGTCCGCCTCTCCCGCAGGCTGGCCGGTGGGGTCCACCAGCGGGGCGCTGTCCTCAGGCTTGATGGCAAACGCGGGCAGCCGTCCAAACAGCTTGGCCGCCACCACGGCAGTGACCACGGTGCAGGCGGTGGCCAGGATCGTGGGCATGATGATCTGGTGCGCGCCTTTCACGCCTGCCGCGTTCAGGTAGTTGATCGCCGTCATCGGCACCAGGGTGAAGGCGGCGGTGTTCATGGCCAGAAAGGTGACCATCGCATTGCTGGCGGTTTGCTTGTTTGGATTGAGCTCCTGCAGATGCGTCATCGCCTTCAGGCCCAGGGGCGTCGCGCTGTTGCCCAGCCCCAGCATGTTCGCGGCCAGGTTCATGATCATGGCGCTCATCGCGGGGTGGTCACGCGGCACGTCGGGAAAAAGCCGGCTCATGATGGGCGCCAGGGCACGTGCCGCCAGCTCCAGCAGCCCGGCCTTTTCCATCACCCGCATCACCCCCAGCCAGAAAATCATCAGGCCAGCCAGCGGCAGCGCGATGTCCATGACGGCCGACTTGGATTTCGCCAGGATGGCGGCGACGACACCGGTGTCCCCGGAGACATTGCCAAACAGGGCGGCGGCGCACAGGCCGACAAGAAGCAGGGAGGCCCAGATGTAGTTCAACATGGCATGAAATGTGTGACAAACGCGGTAGCCAGAGGCGGCGGCAATGCGTAATCGTTCCAGCGCCAGCCTCAAGCGCCTTCTGCCTTTCGTTTCCTCCCTTTTTCAATGCCCTGCCCCATCCAGCGTGCCAGCCAGCTCAGCGGCCTCACCGCCCACGTGATCCGCATCTGGGAGCGCCGTTACAGCGCGCTCAGCCCCAGCCGCACCTGCACCAACCGCCGCATGTACTGCGACGAGGCCATCACCCGCCTGAAGCTGCTGCGGGTGCTGACGGAGAACGGGCACCGCATCGGCAGCGTGGCAAAACTCTGCACCTCGGAGCTGGAGGACCTGGTGGCCAGTCTGGCATCCCCCGTCACAGAGGTGTCGGAGGCTGACCTGGAGACAGCCACGGAATGTGTGGAGGCCGCCATGGCCGCCTCCAAAAAATACGACTCGGACACACTCTGCTGCGTGCTGCTGCAGGCACGCCGAAAGCTGGGCCAGCGCGGCCTGCTGCACCAGGTCATCTGCCCCCTCATCATGAAGATCGGCGACGAATGGCGGCAGGGCAGCCTGCGCCCCAGCCATGAGCACATCGCCACCGCCGTCATCCGCGAGCTGCTGCTGACCCCGGTTTCCGGCAGCAGGGCACCCCAGAACGCGCCGGAGCTCATCGTGGCCACCCCCGCAGGGGAGGTGCATGAGCTGGGCGCCCTGATCGCCACCGCCTCCGCCCGCGACCTGGGCTGGCACGTCACCTACCTGGGCACCAATCTGCCAGTGGAGGAGATCGCCTGCTGCGCGCTGGCCCGCCACGCCCGTGCGGTGGCCCTCAGCGTGGTGTATCCGGAAAAATGCCCCACCGTGGAGGCCAAGCTGCGCCGCATGCGCGAGCTGCTGCCAAAAACCACCGGCCTCATTGTCGGCGGCCGCGCCGCAGAGGGCTACCGGCCCGGCGTGGCCGACCTGGACATTCATTGGGCCAATTGTGTGCAGGGCTTTGAGGAGTCGCTGGCAAACCTCCAGAAATGACGCCGGGGCGGTTGCGTGGCGGAGGTCGCGGCCTAGTCTGCCCGTCCCGCCATGCTCCTCTACCGCACCACCCACGGCATCTATCTTCAGAACGCAGACGTCTGGCACCCGCTGCCGGACACCAACTGGGACACGCTCTTTGATTCCCCCAATCTCGCCGCCTTCCTGGCCCAGATCGCCAGCACCACCCCCGCGGTGGACGCGCCCGCGCCGGAAACCATCCTGGCCCCCATCGGCTCCCAGGAGGTCTGGGCCGCGGGCGTCACCTACTTCCGCAGCCGCACCGCCCGCATGGAGGAAAGCAAGGACGCCGGCGGCGGCAGCTTCTACGACCGCGTGTACTCCGCCGAACGGCCCGAAATCTTCTTCAAGGCCACCCCCCAGCGCGTGGCAAACCCCGGCCAGCCCATGCACCTGCGCGGCGACTCCAAGTGGATGGTGCCCGAGCCGGAGCTGACCCTCGCCGTCAACAGCCGGGGGGAGATCATCGGCTTCACCGTGGGCAACGACCTCTCCTGCCGCGACATCGAGGGCGAAAACGCCCTCTACCTGCCACAGGCCAAGTGCTTCAAGCTCTGCGCCGCCCTCGGCCCGGCCATCCTGATCCAAAGCCAGCCGCTGCCACCCACCACACCCATCCAGCTCCAGATCGAACGCGGCGGTGCCAACGTCTTCGAGGGCGACACCACGCTGGCCCAGCTCAAGCGCACCCCGCAGGAGCTCGTCGGCTTCCTCTTCCGCGACAACACCTTCCCCACCGGCGCCTTCCTCATGACCGGCACCGGCATCGTCCCTGGCGACGAGTTCACCCTCCACAGCGGCGACGTGGTGAAGATCACCATCGACGGCATCGGCACCCTTTCCAATCCGATGGGCTGACAGTCCCGCGCCGCGCCGCACCGCCCCCCCCCACCCCCCCCCCCCCCCCCACCCCCCCCCTCCCCCCCCCCCCCCCCCCCGAAACAC
>CAZPSQ010000332.1:0-6047 GCA_964588755.1 uncultured Prosthecobacter sp.
CTATGTAAGCACTTGTTGGGATTAATTTAGCTTTTTTAGAAACTTTATTTCCATTTGCATCATACAAATAATAATCTCCAACAAAGTTTTTATCATCTAAATTTCCTTCTAATAATAGTTTACCATCTGAATTAAAAAATTTTGCTAAACCAAAAGGTAAATCATCTTTATAATTAATTTCACTTTTTAATTTATTATTGTCATGGTATGTTTTCCAAGTATTAATTTTTTTATTATCTAAATAATGTCCTTCTTCAACAACTTGCTTGCTATTAAATAGCCTATGAGTCCAACCTCTGGTGTCTCTACCATAAATTATCCATCTACCTTGTTTATTTCCATACTCGTCAATTTTATTTACGGTATCCCCTAAATGTATATCAAACGATTTTACCTTTTTTGTTTGAGAAAAAACAGGTATGCTTAATAGAAAAAGAAAATATGTTAAAAATGTTTTTATAATTGATATAAAGTTAAAAATAATTACGGGCGATACTTACTTTTGGATAAAATTTTTTGTGCATCTTTTTCATTCATAAGCTGTTCTAAAGTAACTGTTTCATTTTCTTTCATATAACTTTTAACTATTTGCCACCCCACCCACATTGCAATACGTGGCGGACAATCTTTACTTATTGCAGCTGTAAAAGGGCCTTCGGTGGTCAATTCTTGAACGGTTTTCATGTTATTTTCATATAAACGGTTTTTTTCGGCAAAATAACCCCATAAATTTTTCTCAAATTTTTTACAATAATTTAATTGGTTTTGAGTATAACCTATAATTAAACTATCGTTTAAATTTGGAAGCATACAATTTACAGCATAATATAATTTTCCATAAAAAATGGTATGATTTAATAAATTATTTATAGGGTTTTCATTATCAAATTCAGTTAATATCCAACCACGCATTAAATCTGGTAAAACATATTCTTGGCGCATGCAACGCGTTTGATATTCGGGCAATTGTAACATTTTATAAAAAACACTTGTGTCTCCTAAATACATGTCTAAACCTGTTATTAATGCACTATCTGATGATGCAATATAAAAATTAAAGCCCGATGTACAAGTGATAAATCTATTTGGAATTGATTTTGATTTAAAATGATATTTAAATCTTTTAACGCAATTTGTTACTTCGTTTGATAAATAATTTAAAACATCATTAGTATAAATTTTATTAACTTGATTGTTTGCCTGTTGCATTGTTTTATCAGAAATAAAATGAATAATAGAATCTTTAGAACTACTATCGTTTACCCCTAATGGATTTAAAAAACTTTTAACATAATTGTTATAAAAAGGACCATATTTTAATTGAAAATCTTTGTTTTTTGAACTAAAGTTAGCATCTGTTAAGCTAAAAAAGTCTTTATTTAATGATAAAGCATTTAGTTGCTTTACTTCAATATCTGAAATATCAACATCTAAATTGTTTTTACATGATATAAATAAAATAAAAGCAAAAATTAATATGTATTTTGAAAAAGGCATTAAGATTTTTTTATATTTGTAGTAACAAATTTAAAATTAAATCATTCAAAATGAAAAAGTATTTATATGGTTCATTATTTGCATTAACAATTGCAATTTCAAATGGGCAAACTACAACCCCTACACCTGCTCCAAGCTCAAACACTACCGCTAAAGAAGAAGAGTTTGATAAAAAATGGCGATTTGGTGTTAGAGTTACTCCACAACCTACTTGGTTTTCGAGTACAGATAATAACAATAAACCTTTTGGTTCTGTTTTTGGTTTTGGATTTGGCCTAAATGTTGAAAGAAGATTATCTCAAGTGGCTGGGCTTTTATTTGGAATTGGTGGAGATTTTGAAGGGGCAAAATACAGTTTTAGAAATGATGGCGCTAATTTATATACTCCTGTTTATTTCATAAATAATTCTACAGGAGAGTTTGTTGAGCCAAAAGATAACGGGAAAGGTGATGGCTCTGAATTATTTAACGATAAAAACACGGCTTATTACTTAAAAGAAAGAAAAGTAAAAACCACACATGTTACATTGCCTGTTATTTTAAAATTAAGTACAAAAGAATATAGTGGCATGAAATATTTTGTGAATTTTGGGACTGAAATTGGAATAAGAATTAAAAATGTAGCAACGGATAGTTATTTAACCTCTCAAACTTATAGTAGTAATGGAATACCTAACCCATCAAAAGACAGTCCAGAAAGTATTGAAAATATTAATTTAGGAAATTCAGAAGGCTCTATTGTTCCTTTACGTGTAGGGTTAAACGTAGGTGGAGGAATTGAATACCGTTTAGGTGGCACTACATCTCTATTTGCAAGTGTAAATTATTTTAGATCTTTTACTAATCAAATGAGAAATGAATCTAATGTAATGTTTTATGATTATACTGTAGAAAATGGAACGAACAGCTACAAATACGTAAAACAAAATTACATTTTACAAGCTATTAGAATAAACATAGGTGTTATGTTTTAACATTCTCTAAAAACTTTTAAAAGCCTTGTAATTACAAGGCTTTTTTTGTTTTATTATAATTGCATTACAGTTATTAATTTACAAAGCTCTTGTACATCTACGCTTTCTATTTGATGTTTTGTGTTTTTAAGATAAAATCGTTGAGTATTTTTTAGAACTTTAAAAACATTTGTTGTTTCTTCATCCGTTACCATACTGTCATTGTCTGCTAATCCTAAAATCACTTTATTATTGATTATATTTAAATTACCTTCATTTAATAAATTTGTTTGTCCTAAATCAAGCATCATTTGAGCTGTTTTGTTAAGTAAAAAAATCCAATTATCGCCATGCCTTTGTTGTAAAGCGTTTGCAAATTTTGGTACTTTTTCTTTTAAAGTTTGAGGATTTAATAATTGAATTTCTTTTTTTGCAATTTCAGTTGTCCATTTAAATTTAGTACCAAGTGTAATTATATTTCCTAGTAATAAAGGTTTTTGAGTTGCTAAATAAAGAGCAACATAACCCCCCATACTATAACCAAAAACTGTGGGTTGAATTAAATTATTTTCGGAGATATAAAACTCTAGTTCTTTTGAAAATTGTTTAATACTAAAATCGTTTTCAAAAGGGGTTTTTCCATGCCCACTAAATGAAAATTTAAATACTTTGAAATTTAGCTTTATTAATTCATTTTCTAAAGGAATAAATTGATCTGCTGAGCCAATTGCACCATGAAGAAGTATAATATTATTCATTAAAAATTAAGTTTAATTAATTTTAAAAACCGTTATTTAAAACAGACAGTACTTTGTCGTGCATTTGATTAGTATAATCTAAATGAGTAACCATTCTAATGGTATTTTTTCCAAATGCGGCTATTTTAATATTATGTTTAGCAAGTTTTTGTTCAAACAATTCTCCAGTAATAATATTTGGATTTAATTTAAAAATTACAATATTGGTATAAACGTTTAAAACTTCATTTACATAATTTTGTTTTTGCAAACAAGCACCAATTTCTTTTGCTTTTTTATGATCTTCAATTAACCTATTCACATTATTTTTTAAAGCAAATAAACCAGCTTCGGCTAAAAAGCCAGCTTGGCGCATACCTCCGCCAAAAACTTTCCTAATTCTTTTAGCTTTATAAATAAATTCTTTATCTCCTATAAGTAGTGAGCCAACCGGAGCGCCTAAGCCTTTGCTTAAACAAACAGAAATAGTATCAAAACATTTCCCAACTTCTAATGTTGATTCTTTTGTTTCAACTAAGGCATTAAACAATCTTGCTCCATCTAAATGTAATTTTAAGTTTTTTTCATTACACAATTTTGCAATTGGTTTTATTTCACTAAGATTGTATAAGCTCCCTCCTGCTCTATTAACAGTATTTTCGAGGCAAATCAAACTTGTTTTAGTAAGCCAATCAAAATCACCATTAATATTTTCATCAATTAAGTTTGGGTTTAATTTTCCTTCATTCCCTTGTAATAATTTAGCTTGTACTCCACTGTTAAATGAAATTCCACCACCTTCATAATTATAAATATGAGCATTTACATCACATATTAATTCATTCCCTGGTTGTGTGTGTACTTTAATTGCAATTTGATTTGTCATTGTACCACTTGGA
The DNA here is from genome assembly GCA_964588755.1 of uncultured Prosthecobacter sp. GTDB lineage: Bacteria > Verrucomicrobiota > Verrucomicrobiia > Verrucomicrobiales > Verrucomicrobiaceae > Prosthecobacter. The sequence goes on from CAZPSQ010000332.1 coordinate 4,087, forward strand.
CAAAACAATGCAGCCTCTTTACCAAATAAATTTGCAGTATAATTTTGTAGATTTATAATTGATTCGTCTTCACCAAATACATCATCACCAACCTTTGCCTCCATCATTACTTGCAACATATTTGAACAAGGTTTAGTAACTGTATCGCTGCGTAAATCAATTACCATAATTTAGTAATTTAATAATTGTTCTAATTTAATTGAAAATCTTTCTTTGGGTAAAAAATTAATTTCCAAATCTGCATTCATTGGTACAGGAGTGTCTAAACTTCCTTCACGCATAACCGGAGCATCAAGATAATTAAAACAATGCTCGGTAATTAATGCGCTTATTTCGCCTCCAATTCCACCAGTTAAAGTGTCTTCGTGTAAAACAAATGCTTTACCTGTTTTTTTAACTGAATTGTAAATACACTCCACATCTAAAGGAGCTAATGTTCTTAAATCAATAATTTCAACATCTAAATTTTTTGATTTCACAATTTCTAAAGCCCAATGCACACCTAAACCATAAGTAACAATTGTTGCTAAATTGCCTGTATTTACAATATTTGCAACTCCAAAAGGGATAGTATAATAATCATTAGGTACATCTTCGCTAATGCTTCTATACAATGCTTTGTGTTCAAAAAACATAACAGGATTAGGGTCTTCAAATGCTGATAGTAATAAGCCTTTAGCATCTGAAGGGAAAGCCGGATAAGCAATTTTTAAGCCTGGCGTTTTAAAAAACCATGCTTCGTTACTTTGGCTATGAAAAGGGCCAGCCGCAACAGCAGCTCCTGTTGGCATTCGCACAACAACATCGGCATTTTGCCCCCAACGGTAATGGCTTTTTGCTAAATTATTTACAATTTGAGTTATGCCTTCGCTAACAAAATCTGCAAATTGCATTTCAACCATTGCTTTATGTCCGTTAATAGCTAAACCAAAACCTGTTCCTAATATTGCACTTTCGCATAAAGGAGTATTTCTAACTCTATCTTTCCCAAATTCATCAACAAAGCCTTCAGTAATTTTAAACACACCTCCATATTCAGCAATGTCTTGTCCCATTAAAACTAAATTAGAATGTTTTTGCATAGCTAATTTTAAACCGTTACTTACAGCATCTATTAAACGCATATTAGTAGCTTGTGCATTTAAAGGTTTTGTGTTTTGAATTTCAATTGGTTTATAAACTTCGCTTAATTCTTTTGTTGTATTTGGAGGTGGAAGAGTTTCTGCAAACGCAATTTCTAAGCCTGCATCAATTTCTTTTTTAATTTCCGAACGAAAAGCTTCAATCATATCTTCGGTTAAAACAGCTTCGTTAATTAAAAATTTCTCAAAATTATTTACCGGGTCTTTTCTTCCCCATAAATCAAATAATTCTTTTGGCACATATTTTGTACCACTTGCTTCTTCGTGTCCACGCATACGAAAGGTTACACACTCTAATAAAATAGGGCGTGGATTTTCGCGAATACTTTCAGCTAAATTTTTGATTGTTTCGTAAACTTTTAAAATATTATTACCATCAATACTGTGCCCCTCAATACCATATCCAATTGCTTTATCTGCAAAAGATTTACATCTAAATTGTTCGCTACTTGGTGTACTCAATCCATAACCGTTAGCTTCTATAACAAAAATAACTGGTAAATCCCAAACAGCAGCAGTATTTATACTTTCATGAAAATCGCCTTCGCTTGCGCCACCATCACCACTAAATACAACAGTAACTTTTTTATTTTGTTGTAATTTATTTGCTAAGGCAATTCCATCAGCAACTCCTAATTGTGGACCGAGATGTGAAATCATTCCTATAATTTTATACTCTTGCGTTCCAAAATGAAAACTTCTATCTCTGCCTTGAGTAAAACCACCTGGCTTACCTTGAAATTGAGAAAACAATCTATTTAAAGGAATTTGACGAGTAGTAAAAACACCTAAATTTCGGTGCATTGGTAAAATATACTC
>CAZPSQ010000333.1:0-6010 GCA_964588755.1 uncultured Prosthecobacter sp.
CAGGCCTGCGGGCGTCGCTGCGGTGGTCAATGACCCCCTCCCGGCCAGGAGAGCACACGATGGCCTTTTCTCAAAAGCCTTGACTTGGAACGATCAGCCGTAAGCGGTCATTCGGCTGCGCATCTCACTTTCGTCGTCTGAACGGTCGCTACGCATCGATAAGCTGCCTCTCAGCGGAGAGTCGCGCCGAATGGCAGCTTTTCGATTCAGTGAACGCGTGCTCACGACCCCTTCCCCCCATTGGCCCTCTCGAACATCAGATGAGCGGTCCTGATCACTCTGCGGACATGCGCTCGACAAGACAGCCGGCACTGAGCGGCGGGATTCGGATGACTTTTCAGGAACTTCCGGGGCCAAGAATTCGAGATTGACGCCCCTTGATGGAGGCTCATATACTCCGAGTTTTCCTGTTAGATTTCCTCTTCTTCGCTGGGTGCAGTCGGTAGAAAGGCACAGATGGCTGAACCCACTCCCGCCGCAGGCCGGAACAACGGCGGCACCCTGATCACCGAGGGCTGCGTGGTGGCGCAGCGCCGCGAATCTCTCGGCCAACTGAAAGATGCCCCTCGGGTGGCACTGGCGCTGTCCGGCGGGGGCATCCGCAGCGCAACCTACTCGCTGGGCGTTGTGCAGGCAATCGCTGAAGCGCCATTCGGCACCGCGGCTGTGGACAGTTTCAGGACCTCGATGCTGTCAAAGTTCGACTACCTGTCGACCGTCAGCGGCGGTGGCTACTTGGGTGGCTTCCTGTGCAGCCTGTTCCTGCCTGGGCGCCTGCGATCGTCCGGCTCGGCCACAACCGCCATGGCCGCTGGCGACGCCGGCTGCTCGCCGGTACCGCCTTCCGCTGAACTAAAAATGCACGAGGCCGCGAACGATGCGGTCAAGGTACTGGGCGACGGGGCGCCGGGGCGAATTCGCTCTGACGTCGACTACTCTGGTGATCACATTCTCAAGGCGCCGCTGGCCTGGCTGCGGGAGAATGGACGCTACCTCTTGCCCAACGGATCAGGCGACGCGGTCTACGTCATGGCGCTCGGGCTGCGCAACTGGATCTCGGTGCACTGGGTCATCGGCACAGTGATAACCGCGCTGGTCTCCTTCCTCATGCTGCTGCGAACCCTGGGCGCGCATTGGCAACTCTCCTATTTGGATTGGGAGGTTCGCCTGCTGGAGGCCGCTCGCTGCGCATATCTTGTCAAGAACAGCGCCTTCACCGACTATATTTGGTGGAGTACGTTGTCAGTACTTTGGGCAGTTCCGCTGCTCACGGTCGGGCTTGTGCTGGGCACAGCGTACTGGCTGGTGCATGAAGACCGCGAAGGCCACAGCCAGTGGTTCAACCCAGGCGTCGTCGCTATGGGGATCATCGGCTTGGCGCTCCTTGGGATTGCCTGGCTGGCATGGGGAGACCACTTCCCTGCCCTGTTCGAAGGCGAATGGAGCAAGGCCGAGGTGCGGCGTTTGGCAATAGTGCTGGCGGTTAGCGCGGTCGCACTGTCAGCCACTCTGGTCTACGCGCTGCTGGTTGCACCCTGGCAGCCGGCTGCGTCCAACCAGCGCGTGGTGCTGACGCGTTACCTAGCCAGAACACTTACCGCGTCGCTCGTGATTGCCGTCTTGGCGGTCATCGACACCCTAGGCCAGACGCTATACCTCGCCGCCTTCCACGGTCCCGGGACCGCGTCGGTATTGTCACCTGCTGCCTTGGCGGGGGCGCTGGCGTGGCTGGGGCAGAGGCTGGCGAAGAAGAGCCGTGCAAGAGTACCCGACGCAATGCCTAAGCTGCCTTTGAAGTCGCTGGCTGGGATTGCGGGCGTGGTGATCTTGCTCCTGGTTGGTGCGCTGTGGGCTATGCTGGTTCACCTGATGATCTGGGGAGGCAACGCGCCTGAGCCTGAGCAGCTCCTGGGACCCGCTCAATTCCACATTCTCGGATGGACGCTGTTTGCATCGTTCGCCATCGCGCTGGCCACCGGTTTCTTCCCTGACTTCATCAACCTGTCAAGCCTGCAGCCGTTCTACGGGTCCCGTCTGACACGGGCCTACCTGGGCGCGTCCAACGGCGAGCGATTCCGCGACCGCAATCTTGCCAAGCGCAGCGCCGCCGAACCGATGGACAGTGACCAGATCAGGATGGAGGGCTACTTCGCCGACTCGGTGATCAAGACGCTGGCGCCGCTGCACATCATTAACGTCTGCGTCAACAAGACCGTCGACCCCGCGGAGCAACTGGTACAGCGCGACCGTAAGGGGCAGCCGCTAGCGGTCCTTCCTTGCGGCCTAGCGCTCGATACCCCGCAGGTGCTCCCGTTCCCCAAGCCGACGAAGTGGGGCCTGGGTACGGTGGACCGGCCGCTCAGCATCGGAGAATGGATTGGCACTTCAGGCGCGGCCATCTCTACTGGAATCGGTCGCGAGACCACGCTCGGCATGTCCTTGCTTATGGGAGCCGCCAACGTGCGGCTCGGCACCTGGTGGTCCACCGGTCGGGGCCAGGCCGGGCGGTTGCCGCTCGCGCCGTCCTCATGGGCGGTTGCTAAATGGCTGCGTAAGGCCATCGGCCTGATGTTCATAACGCAGCGTTACCTGTCGTACGAATTGCGAGCGCGCTTTCACGGCACGCACCGGACTTGGCAATACCTGTCTGACGGCGGACATTTCGAGAATACCGGCTTGTATGAATTGCTGCGTCCAGAGCGCCGGATCGCGCAGATATTTGCAAGCGACAACGGTGCAGATCCGGCGTACCACTTCGATGACCTGGCCAACGTCATTCGGCTGGCGCGCATCGACCTGCGCGTGGATGTCGAGGTAGCCAACCCGCCGATCTCAGGACCACTCGCCGGTTTGTTCGGCCGGCCCGAAGACTTCCAACCTTACATTCGGCCGAGAGCCCCGACTGCCGCAGCCGCGCCCGCCACGTCATCGGGTGAACTTACGACGGAGCAGACGACGCCTCCCTCTTCAACACCGTCTGGAGGGCCGATTGCCGTGCTGCTCTATGCGTGGCCAATGGACATCAAGGCAAGAGCAGATTTCACGCCAACGCAGATCGTCCTTATCAAGCCGCATGTGACGGCCGGCGTCCCGGCCGATGTGCACCAGTACGCCGTGACCCATCCGTCCTTTCCGCAGGAGCCGACCGCGGACCAATTCTTCGACGAAGCGCAATGGGAGAGCTACCGGGCGCTGGGCTATCAGCAGGCACGCAGGATCTTTACGGCCGACGTCCTTAATGGGCTCGATGCCCACCGGATGGCGCAAGTGCCGCCTCCCCAGTAGTTGCCCGCGCAAGGCGCTGGGAAAGGCACGACCGACCGTTGAGCACGCTTGCAGCGCGTGCTGCCGCTCGATCTCGTGTGACTCGTCGGGGTTACCAGCGTGCAGCCGCCGGGGGCAACGCGAAGTTGCCACGACGCCCTACGATGTCATGAACGCAAAAGTACTACGCAAACGGGCGATCGAGTTCCAGCACGCTGGGAAGTGTGTCTATGCCATGACGCAGATCCGGCACGCCAAGATGCTGGTTGGCCGGCGTCGGGCTCCACCCGCTGCCGCGGCGCAGGTAGCTGCAACGTCGACTTATTTGTGAACAGTGCGAAAGCCAATGCGCCACGCACACAGGCCAACTTCCGACTGTCAGGCGCGAGGGGTTATTTTGCTCCGACGCAACCAGGCTGGTGAGCGGCGGTAAAGAGTCGGGAGCGCCGGTTCGCGACTTTGTCGGCAAACGTCCATTTTCAAGGTGGAGCAGCCATCTGTGTGGCGGTTTCCTGGAAACTGCGAGCGGCGGCAGGTGACAGCCATCGAGAACTTCGTTGTTTCGGCGACTGCTGAGCCGCCGAAACCGGACTTGTGGCTATGTGGGTGCGCTGAGTGCCAGTACGCTGCAGTAACCATGGCAATGCCGGCGCAGCGGCCCATGGCTTGGGCTTCGTCGAGGAACTTCTGCTCGGGTGCACGGCTTTCATGAAACGTCGCCGCCTCGGAAAAATCAGCCTCCAATACGCCCTCGATGACTAGGCAGTGGAAATGTAGGTGGGGATTAAGCAGGGCGCGCTCACACGGTGGATGAAGGCGACTGTGCCGAGCCGGGAGGGTGGGCTCGCCCCCCGGGCTGCACTGGTGCAAGCCCTGCTCCACCGCAGAGGGGAAGATGTGCAGCGTCAGGGTCTCGGCTGCCGGATGGTTCTCCATCCAGAAAGTAGCGCACGCGCTTTGGCACCGACAGCACCCGTGGCGCACCGCTAGCCGCAGCATGACGTGATCGGCCAGATGGGCGGCAGTTTCGACCATGCGCCGGGCGTTGTAGGCCGACACCGTACACACGCCTCGGCACTCGCAGGAGTGGGAGATTAGCCAGTCGTGGCCGTATTGCCCGCACCGGGCACGGGCAAAATCGTGAGCAAGGGCATGCGCGCCTGAAACGCCACGTCGCCGACTATAATTCCTCGCAGTTCAGCCACATCTGGAGGCACAGCGTGAAGGAAATCAGTTCCTCAAGGAAAGTGTGTCGAATGGCCCTATTTCTTATCCTGTTCGGAGCGGTGTTGGCGTTGCTGATGTGGGCCATTCCTTGGGTTCTCTCGGGGCTCCACTTCCTCGTCTGGCTGGTGGCTTTAACGCTGATCACCATCCTCGCCGTGGCTATTCTGTTCTATCTGCTCAGCTCGCTTAGGTCTAAATGGTGCCGCACTGCTTCCCCGTTAACCCCAACGGAGTTGCCTGAGTGTGGCTCGCCTGGCTCGGCCAGTTACCTGGCAAAATACGCCGAGCGAGCCCTAGGAGCCTACGCGAACCAACCTCATGGAGTGTTCAGGTACGTCGATAGATTTTGGTTCGAAGGAGGAGTGTTCGGCTGGGTTGAAGATAACGACAACGGTGAACTGTACGTCACGTTTCGTGGAACGTCAGAGCTCGGCAATTGGTTCCTCACTAACGCCCAAGCTCACATGGTAGAGGCGGGCGAAGTGTTCGATTCGAGAGATGTAAAGGGTGGAGTGCACCAAGGGTTCGTCAAGGCGTATCGCGACTTGTGGTACGACTGTTCTACGGCGAAGCCAGCGTCCGAGGCTGCGTCTAAAGCGAGACAACGTGGCGCCGCGGGTAATTCTACAGACATCTGGACGGCTGCCAACCGTTACAAGTTGAAGAAGTGGTTACTGGCACCATTGTGGGCGATTGTCTTGGCCGTCCCAATGTACCTCGCGCTGTACTTGGCCCGCGAGTCAGACTTGGCCATGTTCGGGCCACCGTCAGGATTATCGGAGCGGGGGTACTTATACCTGATACTGTTGGCCGGCGTTCTTGTGCTTGCGGCGCAGCTACTGTTCGCTTTCGGTCTCTTCGAACGTTTCTTTCAGCGGGGGACCAGGCTCTTCCTCGGCCCACCTCTGTCAGAGGTCGTCGTGGACAAGGCGAAGAACAAGAAAAAGATCGTCTTCATAGGCCACTCGCTAGGGGGAGCACTCGCGACGCTCGCGTTTGTAGACTACTACTTGACCCACGCTCCTGGTGATAAGGTCATTGAGCTTGTCACCTTTGGGGCTCCACAGGTCGGGAACGATACGTTCGGGAAGTGGCTTGGTGCCTTGCGCAAGAAACATAAGGTCTACATCGTTGGCGGCATTGGCGATCCGGTCCCACACTTACCCCCGAGGCATTCCTTCCTGAAAGTCGCATCAGATAATCCCACTTGCTTCGGTGCCGTGCTGGCGGCCGTGTACCTTATCGGATGGTGTCCGTACGCTTGGTGCTACCGTGCACTCTTGGCGTCCGAGTGGGACTCCCTTGTGCTTTGGCTCGATTCCCCTGAACCTGGACTGGAAATTTCGAACCATTCCTTTACCTACACCAATCTTAAGTCAACTGAAAAAAACGAAGCAACTTGAAGCTTTTCCAGAGAGTCGCAGCGCGAACAGGCTCGGTCCTGGCCGCCGGCCGACTGCTGCGCGTGCGCAGTCGCCGACTGTGGCGCGTGATCAATCATCATGTGGGCCGGGCGCGC
>CAZPSQ010000334.1:0-6009 GCA_964588755.1 uncultured Prosthecobacter sp.
CGAGGGATTTGATGGAGTCTTCGGTGTAGTTGTGGGCGGGTGTGGCGGCCATGAAAGGGATGACGGATGTCGAAGGTGGAATGACGGTTGGCAGGGGCGCTGGCTTGGGCAAGCGTGCTCGTCCCTGGTGTGAAGGTTTGCCGGAGGAAGAGGGCGCTCTTTTTGATGCCAGCGATGCAGCCGGGAGTCAAGAGCTGTTCAAGAGAACGCCCTCATAATGAGAGCCAGATCATGGGGCTCTTTGCCTGGGATGGCGGGAGGATGATCTGGCGGCTGTGCGGCCCCAAGGTCACGGCAGGCCCCATGAGCCGCGCAGGGCGGCGTAGTCGGCCCTTGGCAGCAGGACGTAATGGGGAGAGGCCTGGGGGTCCAGCCAGCGCAGCATGCGTACGAGGTCGCCCTCTGCCATGGTGGTGCAGCCAGCGCTAGGGGTGCTGGGGCCACGACGAACGTGGAAGAAAATGGCGCTGCCGTATCCGGCGGCGGCGGGGCGCTGGTTGTGGCGAATCTCGAGCATCCATTTGTAGGCGGCATCGCCGAGACGCATTCTCTGCTTTTCAAACCATGGCGGGACGCCCTGGTTCGGGTTGATGCGGACGTGCTGGTTGTAGTAACGGGAAGTGGAGTCGTCCACATAGGCGTCCCATGGTCCGACCTGGACATAGGGCCAGCGGGCGGGCGGTCTGGGGGCGTAGCCGAAGAGGCTGCCAAGCTGGAAGACGCCGGCGGGTGCGCGCCAGTCCTTTTCCACTTTTGGCGGGATGCCATTGCGGGGCGGGGTGAAGGGTCCCCTGCCCCACGCCAGCCCTTTCCGCCCCAGCAGCACGGGCACCGGCTGGGCAAACACGGGCTGCCATGGCGCGCCTGGGGCCGCACGCTGCCAGCATTGCAGGGAGGCGGTGTTGGAATTCCACCCTGGGGCCTGCGCCACGATCACCTGACGCACGGCCCGACCAAGCTGGGCATGCGCGGCCGAGGTGTAAAACAGCAGGCACGCCCCAATGAGAAGCAGGGGAATGAGTGATTTTTTTTGACGGCAAATTTTTTGATATTGCATGGCGGGCCACTTTCCGAATATAAATTCAATTAATCAACCCTGCCGGGTTAATTGGATTCAGGTTTTGGGGGTTTTTTTCCTGAGCTCCGAGTGCCGGCAGGGTTGTTTTTTTATCTGTGATGAGCGCATGACTTGCCACATCCGAGGAAATGGCTCATTTCGTGTGGGAGTGGAAGCAGCCTCTTCTGACGGATTGGCATGATGATGGGTTTTCTTTTTTTGAATCCCGTTCCCAAAACAACGTCTCGTCTTTTACACCCGGCCCCCATGCCCTTTCTCGTCTGTTTCCGGCTTTTTTCTCCCTGTCATTGATTCAATCCGTCTTCGCATTACAAATGCGGTCAACCACCACCATGATCTCCCGATCTTTGTTCGCTCTTGCCGGAGCCGTCCTCGCGCTCGGCCTCTCTGCCTGCACCAGCAACACCTCCGTTGTCAGCCTGGACTATGTGCCCTCTGGCCAGCTGGTGCGCGGCGCGCCGGACTTCGCCGTGGGCCAGTTCAGAGACAAGCGTGGCATGCATGAGCAGGTGCTGGGCCATGTGCGCCTGCCGGTGGGGCCTGCGGTGGACACGGTGCAGACGCGCCTGCCTGTGAGCGACATTGTGCGCAACGCCTTTGCCCACGGGCTGGAGGCACGGGGCATGCTGTCCCAGACACCCCGCCCGCGTTTCCTGATCAGAGGTGACATTCAGGATCTGCGGGTGCAGCTTCTGGTGCATCCGTATGGCTACGCACGCATCCGGGTGAACGTGGTGGACCAGGCCAATGGCAGCGTGGTGTACAGCAAGGTGTATGAGGCGGAGCGCCAGAGCAATGCCTACCGCCCAGGCTCCGGCTCCCCGGTGCCGATGCTGCGGGAGCTTTCCTCCCGCGCGTTGCAGGAGGCGGTGGACCGCGCCCTTGATGATCCCGCGATGCGGGAGCGCCTGGGCAGCGGGCGTTCGGACAGTGGCCGCCCGCGCTACGCGCCGGGGATGCTGTAGGAGCGCCGGATGCCCATCATGGGACAGCCCAAGGAGTGCCAGCCTGCCTATCTCACGCCTGGGAGCTTGCGTGATGGTGTTGTGTCAGGCATCGAAAGGCGTTTGAGAGATGTGGTCATGCCTTGTCATGGCGATTTTCAGAACTGAGTTCTGAGTGACGAAGGAGGCGAGGAGGGAGTTGGGGAATCTGTTCCTTCGTTCACCACGGCGGCTGGAGGACCAGCCGCCCCACCCGCCACAGGACACTCGAATGCTCAGGACGCGCCGAGAGTCGAAGGTGGGGAGCTTGGGCCTCCAAGCTCCGCCGGATGTCTCCTGGCTTCTTTCCGGAAAGGGGTTTCCAGGATCGCTCTGAATGTCCGGGGGTAGATGGAGCGTTTCTTGTTGCACAGCAACAAGGCTACTTCAGGGCCTCGACGAGCACTTTGCCATCCGCATGTGGAAACGGGACGCCGAGGAGCTTTGCCATGGTGGGCGTGACATCGATGTTTTTCATTTCGCCGATCTCCTTGCCTTCCTTCACGCCGGCACCGCTGATGACGAAGCAGCCGTAGAGGTTGTCGTCTTTCTGGTAGTGGCCGTGCGCGCCCTTGGGGGGATCGTTTGAGATGATCTCGTTGGTGTCGGCAAGGGAGTCGGTGAAGGTGTAGCCATCCCCTGCGAGCAACACAAGGTCCGGCTCGCGCGGGTCTTTGTCCGGCGTCACGTGATTGAGCTTGGTGGCGAAGTCCTTGGCCACCACCACACCACTGACGCCTTCCAGCCCGGCCAGCCTGGGGGTGATCTGTTTGAGGATGCTGTCGCGGTTGGCGGCGTCCAGCACATAGACGAAGCATGCGCCGCCCTCCGCCATGGCGAATACCTGGGAGTCGGGGGCCAGGTTCTTGCCCAGCACAGCTTTCACAAAGCCGTCCTTTTTCAGCGCGGCGTTGGCATTGATGGACTTGGTGAAGGTGACGAAGCCGTGGTCTGTGGTGATGACGAAGGTGGTCTTGTCACGGATGCCCGCCTCCTCGGTGGCGCGGATGAGGTCGGCGACGCGGTTGTCGGAATCGTTGGCGGCCCAGTAGGCCTCCGGCACCTGACGGCCGTGGGCGTGCTCAAAAGAGTCGAGGCTGACGAGGTGGAGGGCGAGGAAGTTGGGCTTGTGCTTTTTGATGATGTGGGTGGCCAGGAGGGTGTACATGTAGTCGCGCATGGCCTTGCCTGGGTTGCCCATCTTGCACCACTCCATTTGTTTTTCGACCGGGATGCCTGCGGCGCGGGCGTCTGCCAGAAGCTCCGGGGTGCCGTATTTTTCAAACAACTCCTGGTCGAAGACATCCGGGACGGTCCAGTCCAGGGTCTTTGCCCCACGGGAGGCGGGCCAGATGACGGCGGCCGTTTTCATGCCAGCCTCTTTAACCGCGTCATAGATGGTGGGAGATTTGACGATCTCATCCTTGTTGAAAAGCGGGTCTGGAATGAGGGGGATTTTCTTCCGCTGGGCGCGGTCGAAATACTCGTTTGCCAGCACGCCGTGCTTGTCCGCATGCACGCCGGTGACGAGCGTGGTGTGGTTGGTCCAGGTGACGGTGGGAAAGGAGGTTTCCATCCGCTTTGCGCGCACGCCTTTGGCGGCAAGGGACTTCACCGCCGGCATGTGGCACCTGGGGTCCTCAAAATACTGGTGCGCCCAGCCGTCAATGCTGACGAGGATGACGTGCTCGGAGGGAGCGACAGCGTGGGCAAGAGTGGCGGTGGCCGCGAGCAGGAGAAGAGAGCGTGGAAGCATGCGGGGAGGAGGGAGGAGTTGACGGTGGCTGAACTGTTGTTGACGGTGGTTGACCGTGGTTTGTTGCAGAGCGGCCGCGTTTCCATGTGGCAAACTCCGCACTCCCCTGCCCCACAAGGCCCGCGGCGAACGGTGAATGTCAGCACCACTTGCCCCGCGTCCCCTTTCGTGGCACATGGCACCCCTTCTTTCCATCACACCCATGAGATTCCGCGATCAACGCCGCTCCGGCCCCCAGTCCCGCCTTGTGTCCAATGATGCGGGGATGCGGGTGGCGCCGAGGAAGAGCATGGGGCAGAACTTCCTGCAGGACGAGGAGATCTCCCGGTGGATCGCGGACCAGATCGAGCCGGACGGGGCCGAGCTGGTGGTGGAGGTGGGACCGGGGCTGGGCGCTTTGACGAAGCATCTGGTGGGACGATCGAAGAGGCTGGTGCTGATTGAAAAGGACTCACAACTGGCGCCGGAGCTGACGGCGCACTTCGCGGAGCGCACGGATGTGGAGGTGATCCACAATGACGCCACGCGCATCGACCTGCGGCCGTGGTTCAAGCATGGGCCGCTGCGGATTGTGGGAAACCTGCCGTATTCGGTGGGAGGAGAGATTTTGAAGCACTGGCTGGGCGCGCCCTCCCCCGTGGGCTGCGCGGTGTTCATGCTGCAAAAGGAGGTGTGCGACCGGCTGGCGGCAAAGCACACGGACAATGCCTACGGAGCGCTGAGCCTGCTGGTGCAGAAGGACTGGAATGTGGAGATGCTGCGCGTCGTGCCGCCGCATGTGTTCAAGCCGGTGCCGAAGGTGGACTCGGCGGTGATCCGCCTGACGCCGAAGGACCCGGCGAGCCTGCCAGTGTTTGACCATGTGCAGTTTGACCGGCTGGTGCGCATGGGGTTTTCCCAGCGGCGGAAGCAGCTGAAAAATCTGCTGCCCGACGCGCCGAACGGGGGCTTTGAGGCGCTGGCGGCGGCGCTGGGGGTGTCCGGCACGGTGCGGGCGGAGGAGCTTTCTTTGGAGCAGTGGATCCAGATCACGCGCTGGTATGAGGCCCGCCACGGGAGCGTGGATGCCGGGCAGAAGGCGAGCGAGGTTTTCGACGTGGTGAACGACCAGAACGAGGTGGTCGGGCAGCGCACGCGTGGGGAGGTGCATGCGCAGAAACTGCTGCACCGGGCGGTGCACATTTTTGTGATCAACAAACGCGGGCAGATCTACCTGCAGCAGCGCTCGCATTTGAAGGATGTCTCCCCGATGAAGTGGGACAGCAGCGCGGCAGGGCACCTGGATGCCGGGGAGAGCTACGCGGTGGCGGCAGTGCGTGAGCTGGGGGAGGAAATCGGCATCGAGGTGGAATCCACGGCGCTGGTGGCGGAGATCCCGGCCGGAGACAACACGGACCATGAATTTGTGCAACTGCGCGTGGCACGGCACGACGGCCCCATCAAATGCCTGCCGGAGGAGATCGCCACGGGAGCGTGGTTCAAGCCTGAGGACATCACCGCCTGGGTGGATGCCCGGCCGCAAGACTTTGCGAAAGGGTTTGTGACTTGCTGGAAGGCTTGGCGGAAGTAGCGCTTGGAGGACTACTACGGAGGGTGGGCGCGAAGAGGCGTAAAGGAGGGGTGTGGGGATCGGAGAGTTGGCCGCAAAAAGCGCAAAGAGGCGCAAAAAGGGGGATTTGGGACCGGAGAGTTGGGCGCAAAGAGCGCGAGGGGGCTCAAAAAAATTGGGGCCTTCAGGCGGGTATATGAGAGAACCGTCCGATTGGACGGTTCTGACTGGTCTTCGCTGATGTTGGAGGCGAATCAGATCATGCCGAGCTTCATTTTGCCTTCGATGCTGATCATGCCCTGGTTCCAGGCGGGATCCCAGACGAGTTCGACGGCGGCGTCGTCCATGTCCTCGATGGTCATGATGCGGCTCTGCGCGTCGGCGGCGATGGTGGGACCCATGCCACAGCCGGGGGCGGTGAGAGTCATTTTCACGACGGCCTTGTTTTTGCCTTCGGCGTCGGCCTCGACCTTGCAGTCGTACACAAGGCCCAGGTCCACGATGTTGACGAAGAGCTCGGGGTCAATGACCTCCTTGAGCGCTTCACGGACGTGGTCTTCGGCGATGGGCATGGCTTTACTCTTCGTTCAGTTTGAAACCGCAGATGGACGCGGATGAACGCTGATAAGTGTACAGGTAGACT
>CAZPSQ010000335.1:0-5904 GCA_964588755.1 uncultured Prosthecobacter sp.
AGAATCTGAAGCTAAACAATTTTTAATAACCAGTAGCGAAAGCGAAATGAGTTTATTAGAAGCAACAACACAAGTGCGTATTGCTGAATTTGTAAACGAATATCTACAAAAACACGATTTACCTTCCGATTTAATTCCTACTAATTTAGGTTTAAACGACCCTGCATTAGCATTACAAATAGGCGAATACAATAAACTAATTTTAGAACGCAGTCGTCTTATAAAAAATTCTGGTGAAAAAAACCCAGTGGTTCAAAACATCGATAATCAATTAGTTGGTACACGTAATTCTATTAAAGAAAGCTTAACAAATTTACTGCACACCTTGCGAATTAAGGCCAAAGAAATAGAAAAAAAGGAAAATGAAATTAATGCAAAAATAGGAAACGTGCCAAAATATGAACGTGAATACAGAACCATACAACGTCAACAACAAATTAAAGAAGCTTTGTATTTATATTTACTTCAAAAACGCGAAGAAACCAACATTGCATTAGCTGTTACAGTAGCCAACGCAAAAATTATTGATAAAGCGTATAGTAACGGTGAGGCTGTTGCGCCTAAAAAACAAATAATTTATTTATCTTCTATTTTAATAGGTTTAATATTGCCTATAATTGTTTTGTATATATTAGATTTATTAGACACCAAAGTACATAGCAAAAAAGAAATTGATGCGGTTAATATTCCTTATTTAGGAGACATTCCTTTAACTAAAACAAAAGAAAAACTGGTAGTGGTTGAAAACGATCGTTCTAATATTGCCGAGGCCTTTCGATTATTAAGAAGTAATGTTGATTTTATTACAAGCAACCACAAAGGGCAAAGTCGCACTGTTTTTGTTACTTCTTCAATAGGTAAAGAAGGTAAATCGTTTATTGCATTAAATTTAGCAGCATCTTTTGCGCTTTCTGGTAAAAAAGTGTTGTTAATTGGTACAGATTTACGCGCTCCAAAAATTTTAAATTATTTAAATATTGCTGATAGAAAAGGATTAACCAATTTTATAGTTGAACAAGATTTAAAATTAAATGAGGTTTTTTTTAATGCACCAAATTTTAAAACATTAGATATTTTACCCTCTGGGCCAATTCCTCCTAATCCTGCTGAATTATTATTAAGCCCTAAAATTAAAGAGGTGTTTGAATATGCAAAATCTAATTACGATTATGTAATTGTAGATACTGCTCCTGTTGGTTTGGTGGCCGATACTTTACTAATTGCCGAACAGGCAGATGCAACTGTTTTTGTGGCAAGGGCAAATTATTTAGATAAACGTTTATTAAGAATAGCAGAATCGTTAAACAAAGAAAAACGTTTACCAAACATGGCTTGTTTAATTAATGGTGCCGATTATAAAAAAGGTTATGGATACGGTTATGGATATGGCTATGGTTATGGTTACGGCTACGGAGAAGGTAGTACTAAAGTTGAACCTTTATGGAAACGTTTATTAAAAGCTTAAAAAAATTATTGTAAAACAAAAAAGCCTCGTTTAGAAATTAAACGAGGCTTTTTTTTGTTTTTGTATTTAATGTTTTTAAAAAACTAATTTAATATTACAGCTTTTGAAGTGTAAATTTAATTTTCTTTATATTATTTTGGTCCACCTTGGTTTTTCATTTTATCTTTAAATGCTTTGTAATTGCTTACTTTGTAACCTACAGTATCTATTACAAATGTTTTATCATCTAATGCGGTTGTTAAAACTTCGCTAGTTTTGTTTGTTACCACCATAGATACTCCCATTTGATTTTGTCTATAAACAGTTTCTAAAGGAAAACCTGCTAACCCTTCTAAATTAGGGCCCATTCCTTTTCCGTTTTTAGTTTTTGGTTTTTTAATTTTATCCGTAAACCAAACAGTTGCTGTATCCATTTTACCATCTTTTCTTGCATTGTAAACTAAAGCTTTAGTTGCTTCAAAACCTGCAATCATTTTTTTATCAGATGTAACTTCAATTTTTGGTTTTGATTTGGTTTTATCGCCTTTTGCTTCTGCTTCTTTTTCTTCTGCTTCTGATTCAGCTTTTGTCATGTAAAAACCAGATTTTTCGCCCATAACTTCTTGTAACATAAATGTTTTTTCGCCATCGTTTGCTACAGTCATGTTATACATCATACTGGTTAATTCCATTTTCATTTTATCACCTTTTAAATAGGTTGTAGTTTCCATTTCGCCAAAAGCTGCTTGTTCAGCAGGCAAACCTTCTACGCTTAAAGCAGATTTAATAGTGTAACTATCTTGTGCATATGTTATAGAACATAATGCAACCGAAGCTAATGTAAGTATTTTTTTCATTTTTGTTTTTTAGTATATTAAAGCCAAATATAATGCCAAAATGCTTTTAATGTTGTTAAAATAATTTAAAGATGTGAAGAATTAGAATTTAAAAATTTTAGATTATAAAATCCTTTTGAATTATTATTGTAAATTATCAAAAAACTTTCTCATTTCAGCACCAGATACAAGTTTCATGTTTTTAGGTACTTCAAAAGTACTTTCATCAACAGCTACATTATTTATTTTTTTAGCGCAAAAGTGCATTTCTAAGCCCATTTTTTTAACTCTATAATCTAAAAGCATACCTTTTACTTGTGCATAAGGAGTTAAGGCGTTACAATCTTCATTGCCAAGTTCTTTTGTGTACCAAGCATCAAATATAACATTTGGCTCATTTACTTTTGTAACTTTAATTTTATGGCATTTTAATCCTGCAATTTTTTTAGTATCTTTAGTTTCTTCAATTTTTAATTCGTAATCTTTATTATTGTCTAAAATTTCTTTTTCATTTTCAACACAAGCTTGATTTATATCCATAAATTTTACCGTTTGAGTTAAGGTTTTTAATTTATTATCACCAATAATTGCAGTGTTAAACATACCCATTGTGCTCATTTCAATAACAAATTTATCTTCTTTAAATTTAAGAGTTGCAGAGCTTGGAGCTAATCCGTACAATGGGTGTGTTTCGTCAACTCCTTTAGTGTCAAAAATAATTTCACCTTCGTTTTTACCTCCAATACCACCACTTTTGCATGATGAAATTAAAATGGCTAAAGTTGTAAATACAATATAAATGAGTTTATTCAAACTTAAAATAAAAGGCTAAAATAATACTTTAATTTTAAATTACAAATCGTTAAAATTATATTTAATTTTTGGTGTTTGAATTAAATTTTATTAAGATAATTGTAATTTACTGCTTGCTTTATAAAGTAAAAGAATTTATAATTTTATAAAAATCTTCAGCTTTTAAACTTGCCCCACCTATTAATCCGCCATCAATATTTGCACATTCAAACAAACTTATAGCATTTTGAGCATTACAGCTTCCGCCATATATTATTCTTGTGTTATCAGCTATATTTTGAGTTGTTAATTTTGAAATTTCATTTCTTAAAAAGGCATGAACTTCCTCGGCTTGATTAGGACTTGCTGTTAGTCCTGTACCAATAGCCCAAATTGGTTCGTAAGCAATACTTATTTTATCGCAACCTATTTTATTAATGTTGTTATACAAATTGCTTATTTGGTTGCTTAAATGTTTTAAATAAGTTTCATTTTGACGTTGTTTTAAATCCTCGCCAATGCAATAAATAATATTTAAATTATTTTGGAGGGCTAATTTTACTTTTTCTATTAAGATATCATCCGTTTCGTTAAAATATTGTCGCCTTTCGCTATGCCCAATTAGTACATAATTACAATTTATAGAGCTAAGCATAGTTGCACTAACTTCTCCAGTATAAGCACCATTGTTATATTGACTTACATTTTGGGAGCCAACAAAAAAATGTGAGTCTGGATTAATTAATTGTTGTATATAAAGTTGAGGTGGAAATACTATTTTAGTAATGTTTTGGTTTGGATACTGAAACTGATTTAATGAATTAATTAATTCTTTAGCTTCATTAAAAGATAAATTCATTTTCCAATTTCCGGCAACAATTTTTTTACGCATTTTATTTAAATCTAACTCGTGGGTCTAATACTCCATAAATAATATCAACTACTATATTTATTATTACAAATATAGTTGCAAATATTAGTGTTGCGCCCATTACAATAGGCAAATCGTTTTTGCTTAAAGCTTCAACTACTTCATAACCAATGCCTTTCCAGCTAAAAACACGTTCAACAAATACTGCGCCAGCCATTAAGCCTGCAAACCAACCGCTTATTGCTGTAACAACAGGATTTAGTGCGTTTTTTAAAGCATGTTTAATTATTATAACACTTGTACTTAATCCTTTTGCTTTTGCAGTTCTAATATAATCTTGTGTTAGCACATCTAACAACGAACTGCGTGTTAATTGAATTACAATACTTAGAGGCCTTAATCCAAGTGTAATTGTAGGTAAAATTAAATTTTTAAATGATATTACTTCCTCTCCTGTCCAATCATCTAATTCAAATAAACTACCAGATGGGTTTAAACCTGTGTAATCAGATAATACATATCCAAATAACCATGATATTATTAAACCAGTTAAGTAACTAGGCGCACTCATACCAATTGTAGTTGCAAATACAAATACACCTTTATCTAACCACGAATTTTTTTTAATGGCGCATACAATGCCTAAAAATATGCCTATAAAAGATGCTATTAAAATAGAGGTAAAAGCTAAAACTGCCGTTTCGGGCAATGTATCTTTAATAATTTCAGAAACCGGACGTTTTGTAATGTAACTTTGCCGTAAATAAGGAAATTTTAACACTATTACACTGTTTTTCCCAGTTTTTAAGAGTGGTATCCAGCTGTATTTGTTGGGGTTTAAATACCAAAAATCTTTATCTGTTGTTTTGTGCCAGGATATAAATGATAAATCGTTAAGGTAATTAAAGTATTGTTCACTAATTGGCCTATCAAGCCCTAAATCTTTATGTACAGCTTCAACCGATTCTTTATTAGCACGCTGCCCAAGCATTACAGTTGCAGGGTCGCCTGGTAAAACATTAAACAAGAAAAAAATAACGGTAATTACTCCAAAAAGAACCAACACACCATACCCTATTTTTTTAAAAATAAATTTAATCACTTGTTATTTACAAAAAACCAAAAGCGAATATAATTAATTAAAACAAATTACAATTAAATTTAGATAAAGATTAAATTTGTAAAGACGATTGAGAGATTTATTACATAAATTGTATTTTTTTATACTATTAATTGGTTTTTTAAATAAGCATTTAAATGCACAAAAAGTTGGTTTAGTATTAAGTGGAGGAGGGGCATCTGGCTTAGTGCATGTGGGTGTTTTAAAAGCTTTAGAAGAAGATAGTATTCCAATTGATTATATTACCGGCACATCTATTGGGAGTTTAATTGGTGCATATTATGCGTGTGGATATACACCTCAACAAATTGAGAAAATAGTTAAAGCTGAATTTTTTAAAAGTGTTACAAAGGGCGATTTACCTGCAAAGTACGATTATCTTATTAAAAAAAGAGAAGATTATGCAACATGGCTTACTTTTAAAATTAAACCTAAACAACCTTATTTAAAAAATTTGCCTACAAATGTTATAAACTCAGTACCTATTGATTATTATTTAATGGAAAACTTTACAGGATTTTCTAGTTTTAACCATAATAATTTTGATAGTTTATTAATCCCTTTTAGATGTGTTGCAGCTAATGTTGAAGATAAAAAATCGGTTGTATTTAATTCAGGTAGTTTATCTACTGCATTAAGAGCTAGTATGAGCTATCCTTTTTACCTGCGCCCAATTATTGTTAATGATAAATTGCTTTTTGATGGTGGGCTATACGATAATTTTCCTATAGATGTGATGCAAGAAAATTTTAAACCAGATTATATTATTGGGTAAAATAAAAAAAAAAAAAACATATCGCCAGATGATGATGATTTGTATTTACAACTAAGAAATTTAATG
>CAZPSQ010000336.1:0-830 GCA_964588755.1 uncultured Prosthecobacter sp.
GCCTTCATCATGCTGATGCTTCCTTCAGCCATCAAAAGTTAATTACAGGCTCTATTGCGGGAACCTATCACATGGATGATAAGGTCAACATCTGACGCCTCGCATTTGGCCTCAAGCCATTTGCACAAATGGCTTGAGGCCAATGTCGAATTAACCAAGGCAATGGCTTTCACTGGTTATTTAAATAGTTTACTCTTCCTTCTTCTTTCCACTTGGCAAAGATCGCTGCCTCAGCATCACCATCAAGCTCAGGTGGGCGGCTATAGGCTTTTGGGTTGTAGTAGTGGTGCAATCGGCTGTGCTGCTTGGAAAAGTGGTCAAAGCCTGCCAAGGACAGCCTTTTCAGGCCCACTTCTTCCAACAGCCACGCGGCGACAACCATTCCGCTTGTCATGCCGGTCTTCTCAAGATGGGCGCTGGTGCGCTTGGAATGCTCGCGCACACGTTTTTTGACACTCCGGTAAAACGACATGGGAATGCGGTAGATTTCGTCAGGCTCATAGGCAGGATTGCCGCTGTCACCATAAACGAAGATGACGCGCCGGGGACGTTCTTGCTCATCCCCTGGGAGGTAGCCGTGGCCGAAGGTGGACCACAATGTTGTACGTTTTCCCGTGTGTTGTTCGAAGCCGGCAATGCGAAATCGGTTGAAGCGAATAATTTCGTCAAAGGAATCAATGGTTGCTCCATCACAACGGAGGACTGAGGGGCCGTTTCCTACAAGAACGCAGCGTGTTTCAGGCGGTAAATTTAGGTCCATGGATGTGGGTGAGGTGTGGGTGCGTGTGGCTCTGGTTCGTGTGGATGTGGCTCTGGTTCGTGTGGATGTG
>CAZPSQ010000336.1:930-5853 GCA_964588755.1 uncultured Prosthecobacter sp.
GAGATGGATCGTGTGGATGTGGAGATGGATCGTGTGGATGTGGAGATGGATCGTGTGGATGTGGAGATGGATCGTGCGGATGTGGAGGTGGATCGTGCGGGTGCGGGTGCGGATGCGGATGCGGATGCGGATGCGGATGCGGGTGCGGGTGCGGGTGCGGGTGCGGGTGCGGGTGTGGGTGTGGGTGTGGGTGTGGGTGCGATTCTGGATCCGCCCCATCATCAGGCCCATCATTAGGCCCCGGCCTCACCGGCGGCAGGATGCCTGCCACGACGCCGTCCACGATGTTGATGCGCGTGCCTGGCACGATGGGCATGCTTTGAATGCTCTGCCCCTGGTCCTGCCGGCTGGAGTGTCCTGTGGTCTGGCGCAGGGTGGTGTAGTTCTGCGTGATGCCGGACGTCACCTGCAGCCCGTCCTGCGCCGCAAAACCTGCCTGCTGGTGCCACGCCGGCGGCATGGCCAACGGCTTGATCTCATAGCCCGCATCATACGGCAGCATCGACTGCCGCCCGCCGGAAGGCCCCCTGTCCGAAGTCTCGCGCATCCACAGCCTCTCTGGCGACTCAGGGCAAAGTCAATGCTGAAAAGCAAAGTGCAAAGAGCAAAGAGCGGGCACTCCTGCCCCCGCCCGCCTTACACCATGTTCTCCCGGTCATCAATGGGCGGGATCGCCTCCACCACGCGGCGGTAGTACATGGTGGAGCGGTCGCCAAACACCGGCATGGTCGTGTCCTCCACCACGTGCTTCTCCCAGTCCGTCATGTTCGTCGGCGGGAACTCCTGGGCCACGATGTCGCCGCCCACCTCCACCCCCGGCGTGCCCGCGCCGAACACCACGCGCCCGCTCGTCTGGTACTGCGGAAAGCGGCAGCCCGGGTGCAGGCAGTCCTGAAAGCTGCCCGTCAGCCCGTCAAAGCTGTAGTTGATGGAGTCGGTGATCGGCGTGATGGACCGCCCCTTGCGGTAGGGCCGCTCGCCCAACAGGTGGCGGACCTTGAACCACGTGGGGTACACCCCGCCGCGGCGGTACTTTGACCGCTCATGCGGCCGCGCCGCTGTCTGGATGCTGCCATCCCCGCCCAGGGCGGACAGCGGCAGGTTCCCCTCCTCAAACCACAGCTTCAGCAGCACCAGCGGCCAGGCGTGCGGCCGTTTCACCCACTCCGTCTTGAAGGCCGTCTCCCGCTCCGCCTCCGTGCGTGTGCGGCCAAAGATGAAGCGCCGCTTTTGGAAGCCCGCCTTCTCGCAATGCACCAGCGTGTGGCCCCGCAGCGCAGCGGGCACCGCCTCCGCCCGCCGGACCCACGCCGGGCAGTCCTCCCACGTCACCGGTGCGGACAGAAAGTCTGGAACCGCATCCGCAGGCCCCTCCTGGGCCACGATGGCAAACGCGCGCTCCGTGGGGTTGGGCGTGTCCACCCAGTCAAAATTGGCATTGAGGGAGGGCATGGCAAAAAAAAGAGATCAGTCCGTGCGTTGTTTCGTTCCCCAGCCGACCACGTCCGCCTTGCGGAATTTGAAGGGATACTCGTTCTCCTCCGCATCAACCGAGGTGAACACCAGCCAGGTGCACACCTTTGTGAACTGCCGTGGCGCCGTGTGGGCCACCTCATCCGAGGTGGTGAACGCTGGCTCGTCAGCAAAGATGCTGGCGTATGCGTTTTCACCCACAACAATAGGCCCGCTCTCACCGCCTTTCAAAAAGAGCCCTTCCCCTGGAAGAATGGCGGTCTTCATGGCGGCGGAGCCGATGAAATCCCTGGGTTCATTATCGTTGTTCACGCCGGGGGCGATGAAAGACACCTGGGTTTCCGCCGGGAAGATGTCCCGGTAGGGCTCGCTCACCTCACGGCCCTTGCCGTCGGCGGGGGAGTCCTCGCCATTGGCCAGCGTGCCTTCCTCCACCGCCATCGGGTCAGAGCCGTTCCATTGAGGCACAAAGCCGTCGCCCCGGCCTCCTTTGAGATAGATGTAAATGTCCAGTGGCATAAGTGATGATGGATAAGTGGGGTGAGGTCCGGCGGGGGAAAAAGAACGCTCCAGTCCCGTCAGGTGACGCACGCCGCCGCGCAAGGGGAAAACACATGCCCGCGCGCATTCATTCCATAAAATACCGAGTCAACAAATGGCATAAAATACCACAAAAGGAAAAGTGCAGGTGGCGCGGGCGCTCCCGCCCGCCTGACGCAGCCCGCAGGGCGAACGGCGAACCACGAACGGCGAACCGAGAACTCCACCCCCTCACCAGGTCAGCACCACCTCCCGCAGGCTGTTGTTCCGGTTCAGCCAGCCCTTGAGGAACTTCGCCAGCCGGCTCCCCTTCGCGATGCTGCGGTAGTGCGCCTCCGTGCGGTCCAGCAGCGCCCTCACCAGCGTGTCGCGGTTTGCCTGCCAGGTTAGTTTCAGCGTCACCGGGCCGATCACGCCATCCTGCGCCGCGCCCACCGCCGCCTGCAGCCAGCGGGAGGCCCGGCCATGCCCCGCGTTCACCGCGATGTTCGCCACCACCTCCCCCACCCGCGCCGGCATCTCATGCGCCCGGCAGCGCGTCCAGTACTCATTCCAGTAAATGGTGGCCGCGCGCTCCCGCGTCATGTTGCGGATGTCCTCCTTCGGGTGGCTGCGCTGGTCGATGCCATACTTCGTCGCCCCGCCAGGATCATCCGGATCATTCGTGTACTTTGTCCCCTCCCACCTCAGCAGCCAGGCAAACCAGCGCTGGAAACGTGTGTCATCGTTCATGGTTATAAAAGTCCTCGGTTCGTTGTTAAAAGAATCGTCCTCGATCGAGGCGCCCCGCCTCGCCCTGTGCCCGCCTTTCATCCGCCGCCCACCGCCTGGCGGACAGGAGTGTCCGCGCTCTCCACCCAGATCCTCGCTCCCTGCGTTCCGCCCTCACGGCCGCATGTTGTCGATCAGGTAAAAGACCCCAAACACCACCCCCGCAAAGCCCAGCGTGAACAGCGCCCAGACCGGGATGCCCATGCAGGCAGGCAGCGGCAGCAGCTCCATCGTCATCGTTTCCATCGTCATCATGGTCATCATTTCCCGCTGGTGCCCGCCCCCCGTCCCCCGGCCGCGCCCGGCGCAGCCAGCATCAGGCCAAAGGCACGCACCGGCGCGCCAAGCTCCGGATGCCCTGCGGCATCCAGCACCGTGCCGTAGAGCAGCAGCCGCTGCGCCCGCGTGGTGCCGCAGCCGCTGCACACCAGTGTGGAAAGCACCGCCGTCAGCAGCAGGAGCCACCTTTTCATCTTATTTTTCGTCTTCATCGTTGGGTTCTAGGTTTTGGGATTTGGATGTTGGGCTTTCATCCAGTTCACCGGCCACGCCCGCCCGCCCGGGCCGAAGAGCCGCACCGCCTCCCACATCGCGCGCGCCTTCGCCGGCCGCACCCCCCACAGCAGCAGCTTGTCATAAAAGTGCCGGTGGATCACCCCCGCCGCCGGGGCCGCAGGCACCCGCCCCCGCCGCCCCCCCAGCCAGACCCAGCCGCCCCCCCGCAGAACGCACAAAAAGTCATTCTCCAGCGCCGGCACCGTGCACAGGCCGTCCGGCGTGTAGTTGAAGGGGAAGCCCCACAGCACGGACGGCACGCTGGCCTTGTCAAACTCATAGCCCGCCGGGATCGTGAAGGGCAGGGGAGGCGATGTGCCAGAAACTACCACAAAAGACCAGTCCTCCGCCAGCCGCCACAGCGGCCCCCTGGACCACGGCCACAGGCCAAAGCCGAAGGAGGCGTCGCGCAGCGGGATGATGTCCGGTGTCCGGGGCATGGTCTTGGGATGGGGTTATGGGGGGGGCTTGGAGCTTGGATGAAGGCTCATTTCTCCGCAGGCGGTGGCGCCGCCCGCAGGCGCTGCGCCTTCATCACCGCGATCTCCATGCTGTGTGTGGCCACCGTGCCCGCCAGC
Source organism: uncultured Prosthecobacter sp. (assembly GCA_964588755.1). GTDB lineage: Bacteria > Verrucomicrobiota > Verrucomicrobiia > Verrucomicrobiales > Verrucomicrobiaceae > Prosthecobacter. The sequence goes on from CAZPSQ010000336.1 coordinate 4,848, forward strand.
GTCCGTGTCTCCGTGCGCCCCTCCGCCGCAGACGCCCTGGCCTCCGCTGCAGCGCGTTCCGCCGCCGCCACGGAATGTTTCAGGTCATACCACATGCCCACCAGCGTGGCCGTGCCAAAGACCACCGCCGCAAACACCGCATACAGCCACCCCACCAGCGGCCGCAGATTGCTGGCGATGGACTTCGCCACCAGTTGGGAAAGAGTGTCGTCGCTCATGATGAAGAATAAGTGATTTCAAAAAAGCGCCATTTCGCGCATTGAGAGGGTGTTGTTGGAAAAATGCCCCGGAGCTAATGCGGAGGCGGGGCCGTTCATGGCCATGTGATGCTAATAGGTGATGATGAGCACGTAGCCGTCGCCGCCGTTGCCACCCGCGCCGGAGTTAGCTCCATTAACAGAGCCTCCGCCCCCTCCTCCACCTGAGCCGCCGACTCCGTTTCCTCCATTTCCTCCTGGAATTGTTGCTGATCCTCCGGCGCCTCCACCAGCTCCACTTCCAGTTTTATTTCTACTTAATTCCCCATTTCCTCCTGGGTCTCCATAATTTGATCCTCCTAATCCTCCATAAGTTGGATTGTTCGCATCGAGAAATAACTGGGTTCCTGTTCGTCCAAAATTTTCAACAGAAGAATTTCCTCCCCCGCCTCCTCCTCCAACCCCAGGGGAACCTGATGCAAGGACTAATGCCGAAAGCGATGGAGCATTAGAATTCGATCCATTTCCTCCAGCTAATGAACTTGTGGTTATGAATTCATAAGCGTTTCCTCCAATCTGGGCTGCTCCTCCCGTGTTAGTGCTTGTCCCGGTTCCTCCAAGTCCAGCGGTCCCTCCAGGGGCAAATAAAGAACCCAAACTACTTCCTGATCCAGCGGTTCCTGCATTTCCACTTATGTTATCTGTTGTAATGCTGGAACCTCCTAGTCCTCCTAATCCTATAATAACATTTTCAGGTTCTACGCGGGATTTAATGGGTTGAAGGGCTTGAGATCAAGCCTGCCGCAGTG
>CAZPSQ010000337.1:0-5849 GCA_964588755.1 uncultured Prosthecobacter sp.
GGCAGGCTTGATCTCAAGCCCTTCAACCCATTAAATCCCGCGTAGAACCAAAAAATACTTCCCCCTCTACGACAAGCCAAGGAGAAACATCGTTGCATAACTTTCACCCCGCCGCCTCAATGCCGTCGTGAAAATCACGACACAAGCTCGCCAATCCGCTGCATGACATCCTGGGCAAGCGCCTGATAAAGGTCCTTCCCTTCCTTTTGATAGCTGTCGAGATCAGGCTGCCACAGATCCCCCACCACGATCGTGATGCGGGCCGGGCGGAAAGTCTTCGCACCACGTGGATAGGCCTCATAGGAGCCGAAAATGCGCACCGGCAGCACCGGAGCCTTCGACTTGGCGATGAAAAGGCCCACGCCCGCCTCCGCAGGCTGGAGGGTGCCATCCGGACTGCGCGTCCCTTCCGGGAAAATCAGCACTTTTTCCCCCTGGCGCAGGAAGCGGATCGTCGCCTTGAGGGAGGAGGCGTCAGGCTTGTCTTGGTCAATCGGGATGCTCTGCCACTCCCGCAGGATCCAGCCCGCCACGGGGTGGTCAAAAAGAGTCTTGCGGGCAAAATAATGGATCGGCTCGTCAAACGCCTGGCCCACGAAAGGCGGATCAAGAAAGCTCACATGATTGCAGGCTACGAGCGCGGGTCCGGCAAAACGCATCTTCTCCTCGCCAATGATACGAAGATCAAACAAACCACGGGCCACCTCATGGAAGAGGTTCTTGCCGAGCCAGTAGGTGAGGTTCATCGGGCGGACTGGATGGGTTGGCTGTCAGAAGGGGGGGCTGTGATGACGCATGACTCCCCAGAAGCCCCTGCCATAAGGCGCTTTGCGGGCTTGGTCATTTCTTCGTCATTCATCATTCGGGTCTCGTCATTTTGAACCGGTCAAAGCCTCAAGGCGGCAATCACCTGCTCCACGGCTTCTTCCAGGGTAATGTGGGAGTTGTCGATGATCTTGGCGCCTTCCGGAATCACCAGCGGGCTGTTCTTCCGCTGCATGTCCATCCGGTCGCGGGCTGCCACTTGGTCGGCGTGCCCCTGCGCGCTGCGGCGGCTGGCGCGCACCTCCTCGCTGGCATCCACGTAGATCTTGTGCGGGCTGTCTGGAAACACCACGGAGCCGATGTCGCGCCCCTCCATGACCAGCGGCCCCAGGGCGATCAGCGCGCGCTGGTCGGCGACCAGACGATCACGCACCTCCTGCACGCGGGCGATGAGGGAGACCGTCTGGTTGACCGCGTCGCTGTTCAGTTCCGCATCAGTCAGGGCGTGGCCGGCCACGCTGACCTGCGTCCTGCCGTCCACAACGGGCGAGTCAATGATGATGGTGGCGGCGGCAGCGCAGACAGCGGCGGCGTCATGGGGGTCCGTCTGCTCCTGCAGCACCGCCCAGGTCATGGCGCGGTACATGTTGCCGGTGTTCACGTAAGTGAAGCCAAGACGCTGGGCCACAAGGCGTGCGATGCTGCTTTTGCCCGAGGCCGCCGGGCCATCAATGGTGATGACAGGGTGTTCCATGGTCATGCCTGGTGGTTGCGGCTGATTTTTTCCGCCACGGTCTGCGGGATGCCGGACATCACAGGGATCGGCGTGCCGCCTGGGCCCCCGTTCAAAAACAAGTCCAGATGGCGCTCAAAGCCCGGGTAGGAGGTGGAAATGCACTCCGCCCCCTCAAGCGTGGTGGTGCCTTCGGCGAACATCCCCGCAACCAGGAACGCCATGGCGATGCGGTGGTCCCCATAGCTCGGCAGCGTCGCCCCGTGCAGCTTGGCACCTCCCTCGATCTCCATGCCGTCCGGATGCTCGGTCACAGTCACGCCCATCAGGCGGAGGTTGGAGGCCACGGCGGCAATCCGGTCCGTCTCCTTCACCCGCAGCTCGGACGCGTCGCGGATCAGGGTTTTCCCACGGGCCAGAGCGGCGGCGACGGCCAGGATGGGCAGCTCGTCGATCACATTCGGGATCTCCGCCCCACCGATGACCGTGGCATTGAGCTCACCGCCACGGACGATGACATGGCCGCGCGGCTCCCCCTCGGAATGCGTCTCCGCCGAGGTGACATGGGCGCCCATGCGCAGCAGCACGTTGATGACCCCGGTGCGTGTGGGGTTCAGCCCCACATTTTTCAGCGTGATCTGCGCGTTCGGCGTGGCTGCGGCGGCCACCATCCAGAAGGCGGCGCTGGAGATGTCTCCCGGCACCACGATGTCGGTCGCACGTGGCTCCTGCCCGCCGTAAACGCTGACGCAGTCGTCCTCCCGCAGCCACTTGATGCCGAAATGGCTGAACAGCCGCTCCGTGTGGTTCCGCGTGGGCACAGGCTCCACCACAGTGGTCTTCCCTGGCGCAAACAGGCCCGCCAGCAGGATCGCGCTTTTCACCTGGGCGCTGGCCACCGGCAGCTTGTAATAAATCGGCTTCAGCTCGCAGCCCTCCACCGTCAGGGGCGCGCAGATTTTTTCACCCTGGCCGGTGATTTTGGCCCCCATCTGGCTCAGCGGGTCAGCCACGCGCTTCATCGGACGGCGGGAGAGCGACTCATCCCCGAAAAGCTCCGTCTTGAAGTCCTGGCCGGAAAGAATGCCGGAGATAAGGCGGATCGTCGTGCCGGAATTACCGCAGTCCACCGGCTTGGAGGGGGCCTTCAGCCTCATGCCATTGCCCGTGATGGCCAGCTTCACCAAGCCCACGCCTTCGACCTCCTCCAGCGGCTCCACGATCGCACCGAGCGCCTCCATCGCTTTCACGGTGCACAGGCAGTCCTCGCTGGGCAGGAAGCCCTCGATGACGGTGGTGCCCTTCGCGAGTCCGGCGAACATCGCGGAACGGTGGGAGATGCTTTTGTCACCGGGAACGGTGATTTCTGCGGGGATGCTTTTGAGTTTCTTCGACTTGAGGACGGCCATGATGCTTCAGACCGCCGGAAGGAGATCGCGCAGGGCCTTGGCCCGCACGAGGAACCGGCGAAGGGCTTCTTCGTCCATGCTCTGAAGTATTTCAAGAAGCTCTGTCATCGCAGCCGAGGCATCCTGCAGCGCCGCAGTCACCTCCGCCCGGTTGTTCAGCAAAATACCGGCCCACATGGCTGGGTCCCCCCCGGCCACCCGCGTCGTGTCGCGAAAGCCCCCTGCCGCGCTGTCCAGCACGCCAGAGTCCCGCCCAAGGGCCGCCACCGTGGTCAGCACCGCCATTGTGTGCGGCAGGTGGGAGATCCGCGCCACCCGGCAGTCATGCTGCTCCGGCGTCATCTCCTGGATGCGGCAGCCCAGCTTCAGCCAAAACCCCCGCAGCCGGTCCAGCAGCGGCCTCGGCGTCCGGGCCGTCGGCGTCAGCAGGCAGGCCGCGCGGTGAAAGAGATCCCCGCTGGCATGGGAAAGACCCGTGTGCTGGGAGCCCGCCATCGGATGGCTGCCGATGAACGCTGCATTCACCCGCGCAAACAGCGGCTCCAGCTCCGCCACCACGCTCCCCTTCACACTCCCCACGTCCGTCACAATCAGATCCTCCGCCAGCTCACACACCGCCATCTGCGCCGCCACCGCCCCCATGTGCTGGATCGGCATGCACAGGATCGCCATCGACGCCCCCCGCATCGCCTCGGCCACCTCCGTCGTGGCAAAGGCCTCGGGGATCACCCGCCTCACCTCCTCCACCGCCTCAGGCCGCCGTGCCCAGATGCTTATCCCCACCCCGGGCATTCGCTGCAGGATGCTTTTGGCCAGCGACCCGCCGAGCAGGCCAGGGCTGAAAATGGCGATGGAACGTTCGGGGAGCAACGGAAGCTGGGAAACTGAGGGTGTGGCCGCAGATGAAAAAAACTAAAAAAAAAACAGAGACGATGGACCGGCCTCGATCAACCCATCGGCGGCGAGGCTCCGGCTCTGAACCCTATGCCCTCAGCTCTCCGCCATCACGGCACACGGAAGATCTTGCCGGTGTAGGGGCACTTGGCCTTCTGGCCGGACTGGAAATCACGCACGTCGATTGCCTGGCCATTCGGGTCAAACGGGCTCTTCACAAAGCCAGGCTTGCCTGTGATGCGGGAGGCATACGGAATCTCCGCAGGCGCAGGCGGCGGGGCCGATGGCGTCGGCGGCGTCACCACAACCGGTGGCGGCGCTGTCGTGCCGCCGGTCGTCGGCGGCGGCGTCACAGCGCCCGTGCCTGGAAGCGGAACACTCGGGTCCGGCGTCTGCACCGTGGCAGGGTCCTCCATCCTCGCACCTTCAAAATACCGCGTCTGCTCCTCACCCGCGCCGTAGCGCGGCGGCACATCCAGACTGCGTCCCCGGGGGCCCGGCGGCGGCGGTGTGGGGCCAACGCAGGCGGTCATTCCGGCGGCATACACAATCAGCAGGGCGGCTGGCAGCAGAGTCTTCATGGGTTCGTTCGTCAGGGGGGCGTCAATCGTGGCGGGGTCAGGCGTTCACGCGCATGGGCATCAGCACATAGAGGAAGTTCGTGCCGCTGCGCAGCACGCCAGGGCTGATTTCATCAATCAGATGCAGGTGCACCTCGTCAGCGCTCAGGTTGCGCAGCGGGGCCATGGAAAACTCAGGATTGAAGGCGATCGTGATGGACGCCCCCTTGTAATTGATGGCCAGAGTTTCACGCGCCTCGCCCACATCCGGGGAGGAGGCCACGATCTCCACACTGCCCGGCGTGAAGATGAACTTGATCGAGTTCGACTTGTCCGTGGTCAGCAGCGACACACGCGAAATCGCGCGCAGAAACACTTCCCGCTCCAGCGGGATCCGCTCCTTCGACTCGCCTGGAATCACCTGCCTGTAGTTCGGGTAGTTGCCGTCGATCAGCTTGCTCACCAGCAGCGCATCCCCCAGGTCAAAACCCACCTGCGAGCCGGTCACGCGGACGGACACCTCGCCCGAATCCCCTAGCAGGCGGGACAGCTCGTTCACCGCCTTCGTCGGCACAATGATGTCGATCTCCTGGCTCTGCGGAAACTCCAGCTCCTGCTCCACCATCGCCAGACGGCGGCCATCCGTCGCCACCATCGTCAGCGCGTTGTCCTTGAAGGAAAACAGGATGCCGTTCAGCACGTAGCGTGTCTCATCCGTGGAGATCGCGTAGCTCGTCTTGCGCAGGCAGTCACGCAGCATCTGCTGCTCGATCTTGAACTCGCGCGCGTCATCAAAGCGCGGCAGCGCCGGGAATTCCTCGCTCGTCAGGCCGAGCACCTTGAAAAAGCTCGGACCACTGCGGATCGAGGCCACGTTCTTCTCGTCCACCTTCACCTCGATCTCCTCAGAGGGCAGCTCGCGCACGATCGTGGCCAGGCGGCGTGCTGGCAAGGTCGTTGCGCCGGCCTCGTCCACCTCGGCAGGCACGCTGCACGTCACCCCCACGTCCAGGTCCGTGGTGGTGAGCTCAAGCACGCCGTCTCTGGCCTTGAGCAGCACATTGGAAAGAATGGCCAGCGTGGTGCGCGAACTGACCACATGCTGCACTTGGTTGATGGCGCCCAGGAATGCTTCCTTGCTGATGGTGAACTTCATAAAATTGCCTGCTTGGCGGCGATTTGTTAACAAACCCCGATGAAACGGCAAGGATATAGAGCGGAAAAATTAGAGTGTCTAATTCCAATCTAGGGTCCCCGTCATTCTGAATATCCCCGTCTTGGCCGGGCTGAGCCATGTGCGGCCAGGGGCCCTCGACCGCCAGAAGCCCCAGACCAGAAACAGCGGGCCACCGACGCCGCAGGGCACAGGTTCGGCAGGCCGTCGTCCATGGCTCATCCTCAAAGCCATGCCTTGGAAATCACCATCGGCGGATGTGCTCGCATCTTTGCGTGCGGTGCGCAGACCGGTGGTGGAGCATAGCGGGTTCG
>CAZPSQ010000338.1:0-5816 GCA_964588755.1 uncultured Prosthecobacter sp.
GCGTCCCCGACGCCGACGAGGCCCTGGATGATGGGGGCGACCTGGGTGATCTGGTCAAGGCCGATGAAGGCGTCCACCTCGGGCATGAGGCCGGGCAGCTCCTTGGAGAAGCGCTGGGAGAGGCAGCCGGCGACGATGATTTTCTGCCGGGCGCGCTTTTTCGATCCGGCGCGCTGGTCCACGGCGTCATGGACGGCGCCGACGCTCTCCTTCTTGGCCATGTCGATGAAGGAGCAGGTGTTGACGATGAGCACGTCCGCAAGATCTGCCTCGGGCGTCATGACCATGCCAGCCTGCTGGAGGTGGCCGATCATGATTTCTGAGTCGATGAGGTTTTTTGCGCAACCGAGTGAGACGAGGCCGACTTTGATCATGGGGGCGCGCATTTTACGCCCTTTGGCGCTGTCCGAAAGAAAAATTTGTCACCCGCGCCCGTGTGCGTGCGCAGGGCCACGTCTTCCCTGCCCCACCAGCCCTGCGTCAAAAACAACAGGGCCGTGCGGCTTGCACCACACGGCCCTGTTTTGGGAGCTGATTGGGGGAAACTCAGGAAACCAACGCGGCGGTGTCGGGCTGCATGCTGCGACCGATGGACAGATCGAAGGCGTTCTCACGGTTCTCCGGTTTCTGCACGGCCTTGGCCAGAGCCTTGCTGAGGCCGTCCAGGGAGTAAGGCTTGAGCATGATGTCCACAGGAGGCGGATGGCCCTGGCTGAGGATCATGAACTCATCGGGATCAATGACGAAGCCGGAGCAGACCACCACGGGGACGTCGTTGCCCTGGGCGCGCAGCTCCTTGAAGGTGTCGCGGCCGGAAAGTTTTGGCATGTAGATGTCCAGCAGCACGGCGTCGATCTTCTCCCCGCCGCGCAGGATGATGTCCAGCGCGGCCTGACCGTCGCCAGCCTCCAGCACGCGGTAGCCCAGGAAGCCGAGCATGTTGGTGGCGATGGAGCGGACAGGCGCCTCGTCATCGACCACAAGGATTGTGGTCTGAGCGCCGACCGGAGCGGAGACCGTGGGGCCGGTGTCCACCGGGCCTTCGTCGTCCACTTTGTCGGGATTGACGACGCGGGGCAGGAAGACGCGAAACTCGCTGCCGCGGCCCACCTCGCTATCAAACTCGACCCAGCCGCCGTGATCGCGGACGATGTCCTGCGCGGTGGACAGACCGAGGCCGGTGCCTTTGCTGGAGGTCTTGGTGGTGAAGAAGGGCTCAAAAATCCGCTGGCGGTGCTCTTCTGCGATGCCGTGGCCATTGTCGCGGACGACGAGCATCACAAAGTCGGTGACTTCCCCGCTGTCCGCCTGACCGGGGAGGCGGTGGGTCACGTTTTCCACCGCGATTTCCACGACGCCCTGGTCTGGAGGCAGCGCATCACGGGAATTGAGGCAGAGATTGAGCATGACCTGCTCGATCTGCGTGGCATCCGCGTTCACGTAGGAGGCATCCATGCCGGCACGCATCTGGATGGTGACGCGGGGGTCCACGCTGTGTTTCAGCAGGTTCTGCACGTCGGCCAGGAGGCGCTTGAGGTTGGTGGTCTTGCGGATGCTGGTGCCTGTGCTGCGGCGTGAGTACCCCAGGAGGGACTTGACCAGCTCGGCCGCGCGCGTGGTGGCGTGGTTGGCGTTTTGCAGCTTGTCACGCACGCCGGCCGGGTTGGTGGAGGGGGTGAGCTCCGCCAGCGTCAGGTTGCCCCGGATGGCGGTGAGCAGGTTGTTGAAGTCATGGGCAATGCCGCCGGCAAGCTGGCCGATGGTGCCCATCTTCTGCGACTCGCGCAGCTGGTTCTCCAGCACCCGGATTTCGGAGCGGTCCTTGACGATCCAGATACGGCCGATGACCTCCCCCGCCTCCGTGCGCATGGGGTTGGAGCGAAGGGAGAACACGCGGCTGTCATGCGCCACCATGGGGGGCGTCTCTGACTGGGCGTCCAGGCTGGCGGCGGTCTTTTCGATCCAGGCGTTGACCTCCGCCTTTTCCGCGAACCGTTCCCCCAGGGCCGTCAGAATGCGGGTGGCGTCGCGTCCAGCCACATCTTCAACCGCCTGACCGATGAAGTCGTCGAGCTTGGAGTTGGAGGCGATGATGGAGCCCTGGGCATCCACGACAAGGACGCCTTCGTCGCTGGCGGCAAACAGGCCCTGCAGGGCGGTGAAGGCCTCCCGCAGCAGGCGTTCGGCGGTGAGCAGGCGCTGGGCGGTCTGGCAGGCGTGCTGCTCTGCCGCATTGAGGGCCTGGCGCTGCTTGGCAAAGATCATGTTGATGTCGCAGCGGAGCTTCCAGAAGTCAGAGGGCAACCATTCGGCGGACTGGGCGTCAGGCGGCACGCCGCGCAGGACTGCCGTGGTGCCTTTCATGACCGCCGTGGTGGGCTTTAACAGCCAGCCGGAAACCAGGTACGCCCCCAGGAACACGCCGCCCCCCAGCAAGACGCCGGTGATGCCGAAGAACCAGTCCAGGGAGTGGCCCATCATGCGCGTGGCCCCCATGGCCGGCAAAAAGCCGAACAACCAGAGGGGGAAGAGGATTCGCAGTCTCAGCGAGTTCATGGGGTGGGAGAGAGGGGGGTTGGGGCGGAAAGAGGATCAGGATGAAGGAAGAGGGCCGGTGGCCGGGGCGGAGGGAGCACGGCTGGCAAGACGATGCATGCAGTGCTCCACCGCCGTGCTGAGGTGATTTTCCAGCCAGGTTCCGATCTCGGACCGCAACGCGGCCAGTCCTGCACCTGCCTGGGGAACACGCTGATCGAGACGGTCCAGCCGGTCGTTCAAGGCACTTACGCTCATGGCGATGCCGAAAATATCGTTGCGCAGCTGTTCGATTTGCACCGCCCATTCCGCCTGCGGCAGAGCTTGCAGCAATGGCGTGGACGGGGCCTGGGCCACCGGCGCCGGTGCGGGTGGAGGCATGGAGTCCGCCAGCCGCACCACGGGCAGGCGTGGCGCATCTGCGGCCAGGACCGGCCGCTGATTGGGGGATGGTGCCGGGGGTAAAAAGGCAGGGACAGGGAAGTCTCTTTCCCTGCCCGCAGAAGCCTGCGGATCGATGGCTGGCGGGGGGACAAAAGCCTGATCCGTGAAGCCCTGCAGGGGCTCGGTGATGACGACTCCCGGGGGCTGCTGCATGACCACCTCCAACACCGCAGCACCTCCCGTTCTGACTGCGGTCTCGCTGTCAAAACTGTGGCGTTGGGTTGAGAATGAAAATGATAAAGGCATGCGTGGAATCAGGCAATACTGGTCATTTTAGCAATATTAATTATAAAATCCATAAATTTTTGAAAATAATTTAACTTTGTTGGTACGCTGATCTACGGCCCCCATTGGTTATCGGTTCTTGCTTACCGGCCTCGGCACTCGGGGTTACATTTCTCATTTTCAATGATCAACATCACCTCAAAAGAATTAGCCTCTGGGGTGGTGGCTGTCTGCCCGGCTCATCGACCGGTACAAAATGCCAGTACCGTTGAGCACCTCCTTGCACCTGATGAAAGCCGTGGCTAACCTCAATTTCTCATGGACGAACGCATCACCCAACGCCTGGACGCTCATCTGGCCAGCCAAGGCCTGCGACGCACCAAGCAGCGCGACGTGATTGTCGAGGCGGCTTTTGCGACGGACGAACACTTCAAGGCTGAGGAACTGCTGGAAAAAGCCCGCAAGCTGGACTCCACAGTCTCACGGGCCACCGTGTACCGCACCCTGACTCTGCTGGTGGAGTGCGACCTGCTGCGGGAAGTGGACCTGGGCCGCGACCAGACCTACTACGACCCCAACTTCCTCGACAAACCGCAGCACAACCACCTGATCTGCCTGGACTGCGACCGGGTGGTGGAGTTTGAGGACGACCACACAGCCCTGCTGCACGACTGCATCACCCGCCGTCTTGGCTTCCAGCCCAGCATGAAGAGCATGCGAATCGAGGCGCATTGCGATGAATTGAAGCGCCTGGGCACGTGCCAATACAAGGATGCGAAGGAAGCTGGCGCGGTGGCTCATTGAGTTTTGAACCGATGTCCTGAATCGGCAATCCCCCCGGTGGCACCGGACGGGCGACGGCGGTCCCATGTCAGGCTGCCAACCAGCCGTTTCCAAATCAGAGTCACAAAAGATGAGACCTATTGCACAAGGTATTTGGATTGGAAGCTGCTGGAAAAGCAGTCAATCATCCCCGCCCCATGGAGACCTTTGCCAGAGAGCACCGACAAGCAGTGGAGAATCACGGTGAACACAGGGCCGCAGTGATCATAGGCTGCGTCCTCGCGTTCCTCAGCGCCGGGGTGAACGCCTGTTATGTCACGGGAATCGGCACGTCGGTAAGCCACCTGACGGGGGATGTTTCAAAAGTGGCGCTGGACATCACGTTGAGCAGTGACGCGCTCTCCACCGCCCTCGTTCGTCTCATTGCCGCGACGCTGGGTTTTGTGGGCGGGGCGATGACGGCGGGCTTCCTGATTCACCACCCGGTGATGTCGTTCAGCCGCCCCTATGGACGATCCCTGGTGGGGATTGGCTGCTGCCTGCTGCTGGCGCAGTCGATGCTGAAGGGCTCCCCGGCCTTGTCTGTGATGCTGGCAGGAGCTGCGTGCGGCTTTCAGAATGCGCTGGCCACCCATTATCGCGGCATGGTGTTACGGACCACGCATGTCACGGGCATTCTGACGGACCTGGGCTCCAGCCTGGGAATGCTGCTGCGGGGACACCGGATGGCGTCCTGGAAGCTGTGGGTGCCGGCATGCCTTGTCAGCGCGTTTTTTCTTGGCTCGGTGGCTGGCTGCGCGGCCTTCATCACGCTGGGGATGACGGCCATGCTTTTTTACTCTGTCGCCTACATGCTTCTCGGGGCTGGCTGGGGCTGCCACAAGCACAGTTTTCTGGCGGGAAAACAGCCCCAGCCCCCCCATGAGGACAGGAGTTAGAACGGAGCGCGGCGGATCAGCAAATCAGAGACAGAGCTCCACGCCATGCGACGACCCTACGCCCGGCGCCAGCGCTGGAAGGTCTCGATGGCCTCGTATTCGGCGAGGCCAAGGGAATCGTAGAGGCGGGCGTTTTCCCGGCTGTTTTCGGGGGCCTCGCGCTCCAGGGAGGACAGGGCGCCGTAGCGGGAGAGGGCGTTGGCCTTGCGCTCAAGCTGCAGGGGGCTCATGGGGATGGCCATGTCGATCTCATGTGGCTCCAGCGGGCGCTCCTTGCCGCGATACAGCCAGACGCTGCAAGAGCCGGCAAACTCCTCCCCGGCACAGGCCTGCAGAGCGGCAGTGAGCAGACGGAAGCAGATGCCAGAGACACTGGAGGGGTCGGCGGCATCGCCAGTGATGTAAATTTGATGCGGGCGGGCCTCCTGCAGCAGGCGGACGAAAGCATCGATGTCCGCCTGGGTGCTCTTGAAGCGGCGGTAGCGGCCCTGCTCATAGAAGGGCAGCTCGGCAAACACGACGCGGTCGCTGGAGAGGCCTAGGGTGTGTGCGGCGTCACGCAGCTCCCCACGCAGGATGAGGCCCTTGAGCTGGCGCAGGAGGGGGGGGTCCTCGCCAAATTCGCCCTTGGCCTCCAGCAGGGACAGCGCCTCGCGGGCGTAGGCGACCTGGGGTTCCCAGGCCTCCGGTTTGGCGGCGTTGGAGGCGAGCTCCAGGAGGGTGCCGGCAAATTTGTCCGCCTCGCTGTCCGGCACGCGGAGGCTGCCGGAGGTCAGGGAGATGAGGCGCACATCATGCCCCTGCTCAAGCAGGCGGTCGATGGTGCCCGCCATGCCGACCACGGCATCCTGCGGCTCCGGGCTGAAGACGAGGCAACGCTTTGGGTAGGGG
>CAZPSQ010000339.1:0-5807 GCA_964588755.1 uncultured Prosthecobacter sp.
TCGCGAGGAACCAGAGGCAGACGGGGATCTGGGTGCTGTAGAAGAGCTGGCCGGGGAGGGCGACCATGCAGTCCACGAGATCGGCCTCGATGATGGCCTTGCGGATGTCTCCCTCACCGGACTGATTGGAGGACATGGAGCCGTTCGCAAGGACGAAGCCGGCCATGCCGTGGGGGGCGAGGTGGTGGATGAAGTGCTGGACCCAGGCGAAGTTGGCATTTCCCTTTGGCGGGGTACCGTACTGCCAGCGGATGTCGTCGTCTTTGCGGTGCCAGTCGCTGTCGTTGAAGGGGGGATTGGCGAGGACGAAGTCGGCGCGGAGGTCTGGGTGCTGATCGACGCGGAAGGTGTCGGCGTGCTCCTTGCCAAAGTCGGCCTCGATGCCGCGCAGGGCGAGGTTCATGATGGCGAGGCGGCGGGTGGTGGGATTGCTCTCCTGGCCGTAGATGGAGATGTCTCCCAACTTGCCGCCGTGGGATTCGACGAATTTCTCTGACTGCACAAACATGCCGCCGGAGCCGCAGGCGGGATCGTAGATGCGGCCTTTGTAGGGGGCGAGCATCTCGACGAGGAGGCGGACGACGCAGGAGGGGGTGTAGAACTGGCCGCCGTTTTTGCCCTCGGCACTGGCAAACTGGGTGAGGAAGTATTCGAAGACGCGGCCGAGGACGTCCTTGGATTTGCTGGCGACATCGACAAGGCGGATGGAACCGATGAGGTCGATGAGTTCACCGAGGCGGTGCTTGTCGAGATCGGGGCGGCCATAGTTTTTGTTCAGCGCGCCTTTGAGGCGGGAGTTGTCGCGCTCGAGGGCGTCCATGGCATCGTCCACGATCTTGCCGATGGTGGACTGCTTGGCGCTGGCCTGGATGTAGCTCCAGCGTGCGGCGGGGGGCACCCAGAAGATGTTTTCGGCCTTATACTCGTCCGGGTCTTCGGGATTGGCACCGGCGTAGTCGCCCTGGCCTTCGGTGAGGCGGGCATGGTGCTCTTCGAAGCTGTCGGAAATGTATTTGAGGAAGATGAGGCCGAGGACGACGTGCTTGTACTCGGCGGCGTCCATGTTGTTGCGCAGCTTGTCGGCGGCGAGCCAGAGCTTGGCTTCAAAGCCGAGATGGGCGGAGGAAGATTTGTCAGAGGGTTTGGCGGATGCTTTGCGTGCCACGGAGGGAGAGGGGGGGCGTGTGGGAAGTTTACCGGGATTGGCCTAGGGAAACAAAAGAGATGCTAGCATGCGCAGCTACGCCTCCAAGTTCAAACCTATTTGCCATGAATGGCAGCCCCATTCAGCATTTTGGCGCCTCTTTGCGGCAACCCACCTCTACGAAAACGACTTCCGCAAATGGCTCGGCAAAATCCCCAGCGCCTCCCGATACTTCGCCACCGTGCGCCGGGCCACCTTGATGCCCTGCTTGTCCAGCAGCTTCGCCAGCTTGTCGTCGCTCAGTGGCTTGTGCTTGGGCTCGTTTTTGATGAGGTCGGCGATGGCGTTTTTGACGCTGGTGTTGCTCAGGTCGTCGCCGGACTCGGTCTTCACCCCGTGGGAGAAGAAAAACTTCATGTCAAACACCCCGTGCGGCGTGGCGATGTACTTGCCCGCGATGGCACGGCTCACGGTCGTCTCATGCACGCCGACTTCATCAGCCACGGTGGCCATGTTCAGCGGGCGCAGGAAGTTGGTGCCCTTCTCCAAAAACTCGCGCTGATACTTCAGGATCTGCGTGGCGATGCGGTGGATCGTCTGCTGCCGCTGATGAATCGAGCGGATGAGGAACTTGCCGCTGCGGATCTTGTCGCGCACGTAGTTGCGCACCTCGCCCGTGCTCACCGGCTGGCTCAAGAGGTCCTTGTAGGTGTTGCTGATGCGCAGGTGCGGCAGGTCGTCATTCGTCATCACCGCCACCCACTCGCCGCCCTGGCGCTCCACCACGACGTCCGGGGTGACGTAGTTGTTGTTGGAGATGGCAAAACGCTGCGCGGGCCGCGGGTCCAGCGTGCTGATGAAGTCCGCCGCGCGGGAGATCTGCTCCAGCGGCACGCCCAGCTTGCGGGCCAGGATGGGGTAGCGCTTGTTGGCCAGGTCCTCCATGTATTGGTCCACCAGACGCCAGGCGAGGCTCTGCTTTTTGCCCAGGCGGTCGAGCTGCACAATGAGGCACTCCCGCAGGTCCTCGGAGCCCACGCCCACCGGATCAAAGCTCTGCAGCAGCTTTTTGGCCGCCTGCAGCTCATCGATGGGAATATAATGCTGGAGGCTGAGGTCCTCGATCTTGGTGTTGAGGAAGCCGCGGTCGTCCAGGTTGCCGATGAGGAATTCCACCTGCTTGGCGATGTCCGGCTGCACCTCGGCGGTGTGAAGCTGGGAGAGCAGATGCTCCTGCAGCGTGGTGGGGGCCACGATGGAGTCCATGATGAACTGCCAGCGCTCCTGGTCATCACTGCGGCGGGTGGCGGTCTGCTGGCGGCTCTGCTGCCAGTATTCGCGCCATTCTTCATCCA
The DNA here is from genome assembly GCA_964588755.1 of uncultured Prosthecobacter sp. GTDB lineage: Bacteria > Verrucomicrobiota > Verrucomicrobiia > Verrucomicrobiales > Verrucomicrobiaceae > Prosthecobacter. The sequence continues at coordinate 2,500 of CAZPSQ010000339.1, forward strand.
TCTGGGTCAGGGCGTCGATGTCGCCATCGTCCACGCTGCGGTCATCCGGATCATCCGGAATGGCATCCTCCAGGGAGGTCTCCGGAGACTCCAGCTCCAGCACGGGATTGATCTCAATTTCCTGCTGGATGATCTGGCGCAACTCCAGCGTGGGAGCTTGCAGGATCTGCAAGCTCTGCTGCATCTGCGGCCCGATGGCCAGCTTCTGCGTCTGTATCTGGTGGAGTCCGTGATCGGCCATGAATGGTTGTAGGGTAGCGAAGCGCAGCCCCACCTTGCACGCAAGCAAACATCAGGCCATCAGTTCATTTTTTTTGGAAATCTGAAAAAGAGACAGTGCTGGCATAAATAAAGAATCCCCAGCGGTCAGCCGGGGATTCCATGAGGGGGGATGCGGAAGCGGGAAGGTGCTCAAGGCACCTCAAACACTTTCTGAGTGGTGGGGTCCATGGCCAGGGAGCCGCTTTCCAGCCCGGTGATGTCCAGTTCCTTGTAAGGAGGATAGGGGCTGATCACGCGGCCGGGCTTGGAGGCCTTCCTGCCTTTCAGGAAGGAGCCTGAGCCGAGGCTGGAGGTGTTGGAGGCGGTTTGTGAGGGCGGTGTGGACTCAGACCGGCGCGCCGTCGTGGGGGGCGGTGGCGGGGTGGGCGCAGGGGCCGGGGGCTGCTCCTTGGGCTTGGAAACGGTGGTGGTGGCAGGCTTCGGGGGCGTCGTCTTCGGCGGCGTCTGGCTCACCTTGGGGGGGGAGTAGGTGCGCGTGCTCGGCTTGCTCTGCGGAGCAGGTGCCGGGGGCGAGGAACGGGTCTGCGGCGCGGGCTTCTGGCTGCGGCTGGTGGTGGCAGGGGCAGGCGGCAGCGGCTGCTTCGTCTGCGGCGGGTAGCTGTAGCGCGGCTGTTGCTGCTGGGCCTGCTGCGGCGGGTATTGGTAGCCGCCCTGGGGCTGCTGCGGGTAGCTGCTGGGCGGGGGATAGATGCCTGTGGTGGGCTGCTGCGGGTAGGCGGGTGCCGTCGAATACTGGCGTGGACGCTCCTCCAGGCTGTAGCCGTTGTTGGGGCGGCTGCCATAGCCCTGCTGGGGGTGGTCATAGCCCGTGGCATCCTTTCCATAGAAGACGCGGCGCACCATCTCGCCCATGCGCTTGCCGAACTTGGGCAAGAACTCGATGGGATTCTCATAGCGGGTCTGCGCCGGCTGCTGCTGCTGCTGGGGATAGCCGTAACCATAGCCTTGAGCCGGCTGCTGGTAATTCGGGGGCGGCTGGCTGTAGCCGCCCTGCGGCTGCGGGTAGTAGCGCTGATTTTGCGCGGAAACGGGCGCAGGCGCGGCAAGGAGCAGCACAGCGCACAAGCCCAGCCAGGAGGACATCTCCAGACTCATGCGAAAGGTTCGAATGTTCATGATTAGTTAATAGTTCTTAAATTTCTGACTTTTTCAAGTCGCATTTTTTTGGAGGAACCGGCCTGAGAAAGATACGGAGAAATAGACGAATGGGGCGGTGGTTTGTTCAGGCGTTTGTGCGCTGAAAAGGATCTTCAGGGGAAAAAGTGAAGCGGGCAGGCCCGGATCACCAAGCTCACCGTGGGCACGCATCCCCTGGGGCTGCGGCGGCGTTTGCATTCCCAAAAAAAAAGCCTGCCGTGATGAGGATGCAGGCCAGATCGCGGTCGAGTCTCACGACTTCAGGTGATGCGCGGGCTGGTGCCTTGCATCATCAAGCCGGACAAAAGCAGGCTACTTCGGCTCCTCGCGCCTCGCCACCTGGGTGCCGTCTTTGACATTGTCGGGCGGGTGCATGAGGACTTCGTCACCGGACTTGAGTCCTTCGAGCACCTCGGTCATGCGGCCGTCGGTGCGGCCGGCTTTGACGGTGATGGCCCGGGCCTTCTTCTGATCCTTGTCGTGGAGGAAGGCCTTCCACTCGCTGCCTTCGCGGAAGAGGGCGCCGGAAGGGACCAGGAGGGTGTCGTCGCTGTGCCAGATGGCCACGCGGACCTCGACGCGGAAGCGGTCGCCCAAGGCTTTGAGCGCGGGTGTCTGGGAAGTAAAGTCACTGAGCACCAGCACGCGCTGCTCCTCCACGCCGAGGGCGGAGACTTTGGTGAAGGCGGCGGGCTCGACACGGCGCACGCGCGCCTCGACAGGCCCCCCCCCCCATTGCTCCACCGTCACCACGGCGCCGGGCTGGATGGCGACGGCGTCACGGGAGAGGATTTCCGCCTCGATTTCGAGATCGGACGGATCGCCGATTTCGAGGATGGCGGTGCCGGGTGCGATGATGGTGGCGCTTTCCTGCTGCACGCGGAGCACCACGCCGCCGACGGGGGCCTTGAGCTCCATGACTGCGCCCCCGCCGGGATTCTCAAGCTGCACAAGGGCGGCCTTGGCCTGCTCCAGCTCATAGTCGGCCACCTGCTGGGCAAACTCGGCGGAGCGGACCTCGCGGATTTTGAGGTCCACCTCCCGCTGGAAGTTGTCGCGGTCCGTGGCGCTGATGATGCCGCTGCTGGCGGTGCCTTTGATGCGGCCGAGATTGGTCTCGGCGTATTTGAGGCCGGTGCGCGCCATTTCCAGGGATTCCTGGGCGCGGCTGCGGCCTGCGGTGGCGCCGTTCACACGGGCCTGGGCCTCCGTCTTGGCGCGCACATCCAGCAGCGGGGAGATGCCTGGCTCGATGCGCGTCAGGATGGTTTCACCCGCCTTCACAGGATCACCAGGCTTCAAGGTGACACGCCGCATGCTGCCGCCCACCGGCGCGGCGACGATGTAGCGGTTCCGGATGCGGGTCTTTCCCTCCTCAGAAACATGGACGGTCAAGGGGCCACGGCCCACCGTGCCGGTCTCCACCTCCACCGGGCGCTCCTGCAGGGCCATGGCGACGAGGCCGATGACACCCGCGATGATGAGCCAGAGAATGATTTTTCGCAGCAGGCCGCGGCCTTTGGGGCGTCTGGCCTCCCACGGCGGCGTGGAGGGGGTGTTCTGGCTGCTTTCAGGCTTCGCGGCGGACATGGGGGGGGGAGGGCGTCACTATGCGCGGACTTTGCCGGGCGACAGGTGATTTTTCCTTGTCGCAGGCGGTGTTCTCTGTTCTCAATTCGATGCTCGCCGTTGCAACCGCCGGGTGAAACACACGGCCAACCGCGACCCCAACCGAAAAATTCACAGTCATGCCCCACGTCGAAACCAACGGAATCAAGATGTTTTACCAAGAGCGCGGCAGCGGTGATCCGCTGATCTGCATCATGGGCGTGACAGCCCCCGGCGGCGTGTGGGACGCCCACGCCCAGGCATGGGAAAAGCACTTCCGC
>CAZPSQ010000340.1:0-5792 GCA_964588755.1 uncultured Prosthecobacter sp.
TTCTCGCCATCTTTTTTGACGCCCTTGGCGCGGTCCAGCCACTCGTCGCGCACGACTTCCAGGCCGAACTCCTTCACGTAGTCCTCAAACACCTTTTCCGCCGCGCTCGGCTCAAAGATCCACATGGTGCGGTTCTCGCCGTCCATGGCGGGCGTGCCCTGCCCCTTGTTGCCATATTCGGACTTCTTCTGCTGCACCCAGGAGGAGTCCTTGTCATAGTGCATGTAGATGCGGTGGTAAAAGTCACGCGCCAGACCGCCGATGACGGCCTTGTTGCCCGTGTCGGTAAAGCCCAGGCCACCGCTGCTCAGGCCGCCCAGGTGCTTGTCCGGGGAGACGATGATGACAGACTTGCCCATCTTCTTGGCCTGCACACCGGCGATCACCGCGGCGCAGGTGCCGCCGTAGATGACCACATCATGGTCGGCGGCTTGGACTAGGGAGTGACTGGCGACGAGGGCCGCAAGAAAAGCGCTGAGTTTCATGGCTGGAATCAGGTTGAGGCTTGGGGGGAGGCGCTTCATTCGCAGCATGATCGGATTCAGCAAATGGAATATTTGCGGGCGATTGATTGTCCCAAGAAGGCACGTTTTGATCTGTCTCCACCTCATGCGTCTTTCTCTTGTCCTGCTTTTCGCCACCGTGCTTGTCACACGGGCCGACCTTCTGCCCGGCCACTCCGAGCATGGGGAGGCCTTCAATGAGGGGCCGCGCCAGGCCGCGGTGCTCATCCCAGGCTGCGGGGACGCCGTGAAGTTCCCGATTTCCACGAAAAAGCCGCAGGCCCAGGAGTTCTTCACCCAGGGGGTGGGGCAGGTGCATGGCTTTTGGTATTACGAGGCGGAGCGCTCCTTCCGGCAGGTGGCGGCGATCGACCCTGAGTGCGCCATGGCCTACTGGGGCATGGCGATGGCCAATGTGAACAATGACAAGCGCGCCAAGGCCTTCACCGCGAAGGCTGTGGCCCTCAAGGACAAGGCCAGCGCCCGCGAGAAACTGTGGATCGGCATGCTGGAAAAGCTCTACAAGGAGGACAAGCGGGACAAGAAGCAGCGCAGCCTGGACTGCATCGCGGACTTGGAGACCCTGGTGCAGGAAGACCCGAAGGACATCGAGGCCAAGGCCTTCCTCGTCTGGCGCATCTGGTTCTCCCGCACGGAGGCCCCCATCTCCAGCCTGCAAGGCGTGGACGCGCTGCTGGATCAAATCTTTGCCGCCGCGCCGCACCACCCCGCACACCACTACCGCATCCACCTGTGGGACCAGAGCAAGCCGAAGCTGGCGCTGGCCTCCGGCGCGAACTGCGGCCAGGCGGCCCCGGGGATCGCCCACATGTGGCACATGCCGGGCCACACCTTTTCCAAGCTGAAGCGCATGGACGATGCCGCGTGGCAGCAGGAGGCCGCCACGCGGGTGGACCACGCCTACATGATCCACAACTTCATCCTGCCGGACCAGATCCACAACTACGCGCACAATGAGGAATGGCTGATCCGCACCTACAACGACCTGGGGAGGGCCAAGGACGCCCAGGCTCTGGCGCGCAGCCTCATTGCCAATCCACGCCACCCGGAGCACAACACCCTCAACAAACAGAACACCTCCGCCAGCTACGGCCGCACACGGCTGATCGACACGCTCACGAAGTGGGAGCTGTGGGATGAGCTGAAGGCCTTCACCACAACGCCCGCCGGGCAGCCCGCGCATGATGTGACACGGCTGCGCGCACGGGGACTGGCGGCGTATCATCAAGAGGACGCAAAGCTGCTGGCGGCGTCTTTGAAAGAGCTGGAAGCTGTTCAGGTCAAAGCGGCAGCCAAGGACCAAAAAGACAGCAAGGGCACGAAGGGCACAGCGAATGACAAGGTGCCCCCTGCGGAGGACAAAGGCAAAACCGCTGCCACCCCGGCTGGCAAACCTGCGGCAAAGCCCGCCGAGAAGCCTGAGGTGAAAGCCAAAAGCAATGCCGTGGCCGAACTCAAGGCACTTGCAGCCCTGCTCGACGCCAAAGTGCCCAAAACCGCCAAGATCAAGCTGCTCGACACGCTGAAGGACACCGACACGCCCAAAGAACGGCAGGCCGGCTGCTGGCTGAAGCTGGACGACAAAACGAAGGCGGCTGACCTTGCCAAAAACTTCTCCCAGGAACTCCACGGCACCGCCACCAAGGCCGAGGTGCTGCAGGCGTGCGGCAAAACAGACGATGCCAAAAAAGCATTCGAGGAGGCCCGCAAGCTGGCCTTTGCCATGGACCGCGACCTGCCCGTGGCGAAACGCCTCGACGCGCTGGCCAAGACCTTTGCCATCAGTGGTGACTGGCCCGCGCCTGCGCCAAAACGTGCCGACAGTGGCAGTCGTCCCGACATTCACACCCTGGGTCCGGTGTACTGGAGTCCGCCTGCCGCGCCCGTTTTTGAAGCCCTGACGCTGGATAACCAGCACGTGAAGAGCAGCGACTTCACGGAGAAGAAGCCCACACTGTTCATGTTTTACCTCGGCCATGAGTGCAGCCACTGCGTGGAGCAGATGCAGGCCTTTGCCAAGGCGGCCAAGGACTTCGACGCCGCAGGCATCCAGCTTGTCGGCGTCACCCTGGAGCCAACACAGATCGCCGGGAAGATCCGCGAAAAACTCGGCCTCAGCAAGGACGTGCCCCTGCCCTTCCCCATCCTCAGCGACAGCGGCCTGAAGGCATTCAAGACAGCCCGCGCCTACGACGACTTCGAAAACGAGCCCCTCCACGCCACGCTCCTGATCGACACCACCGGCAAACAACGCTGGCAGGACGTGAGCTGGCAGCCCTTCCAGGACACGAAATTCCTGCTGGAGGAGGCGAAGCGGCTGCTGGGCACGGAGGAGGCCCGCATCCGTACGGCAGGAACCGTGAAATGACAGTTTTTCGTGAAGTTCGACCTTCACCACGTTGCCCCGGCGTCAATCTGACTCTACTGCTGAGGCATGACTTTCCGCCGCAGCACCTTCCTCGCCTCGTTTCTCAGCCTGGCCTCCCTGGCTGCCATCCCCTCCTGCCAGATGCCCCAAACCGGCACGCATGGAGGCTATGCACCTAGGCCGCAGCCGCAGCAACCGCCTCAGGGATACGGCGGGCCGTTCATGCTTGGTGTGGACGTCCTGGCATCGCGCGGCTTTGACCTCATCCGTGGCAAGCGGGTGGGTCTGATCACCAACCATACGAGCCTCACGGGGCGCGGCGAGCGCACACGCACCGTCTTCCAGCGGGCGCTGGGGCCGAACCTCACCGCACTGTATGCACCTGAGCATGGCATTGATGGCAACATCGGCGCGGGCGTGCATGTGAGCACACGGCGGGACCCGGTGACGGGGCTGACGGTGTACTCGCTTTACGGCCCCACGCGCAAACCCACCCCGGCCATGCTGGCGCCCATTGATGTGCTGGTGTTTGACCTGCAGGACATCGGCTGCCGCAGCTACACCTACATCAGCACCATGATCGTGGCCATGGAGGCGGCGGCGGAGAACGGGAAGCAGTTCGTCGTTCTTGACCGGCCCAATCCGCTCAATGGCTGGCGCGTGGAAGGCCCGCCGCTGGAGGCGAAGTGGAAGTCCTTCGTGGGCCAGATCCCCGTGCCCTATGTGCATGGCATGACGGCTGGCGAGCTGGCCATGATGGCCGCCGCACGCGGCTGGATGGCCCGGGCACCACGCCTGGATGTGGTGAAGATGCAGGGCTGGACGCGTGGCATGGTCTGGCAGGACACCGGGCTGCGCTGGCACCCCACCTCGCCCAACATTCCACATGCCATCTCCCCTTTCCACTACGTGACCACCGGCATCTTGGGCGGTGCCACCTCCGTGGACATCGGCATCGGCACGGAGGAGCCTTTTGGCTATGCGGGCGCCGCAGGGGTGAACCCGCAGGCCATGCTGGCCTTCTGCCAGCGTCTGAACACACCTGGCGTGCGTTTTTCCGCCTACACCAAGGACAACTTTGGCGGCGTGCGCATCCACACAGACCCGCGTAACACCACGGATCTCACCGCGCTGGATGTGCAGCTCCTGGGCGAGCTGAACCGCCTGAGCGGCGGCAAAGTGGTGGGACGCATGAGCGGGTCCAAGCTGAACCTCTTCCACAAGGTCTATGGCAGCGAGTCGCTCTACAACGACCTGCGCCGTGGCGTGCCCGCCCACCAGATCACCGCCCGCTGGCAGGCGGGCAACAACAGCTTCCGCTCCCAGCGCCAGCGCTTCCTGCTTTATCCTTGAGGCGGCGCGGCAAGGGGGATGCTCCTTCCCGCCCTTTGTCCCCGCTGTTTGGCCTTCATTGGGATGATGTCTGTGTAAAAGTTCTGTCAAAACCTCGAAATCAGGCGTATGTCTCCCGTCCGACCTGAAAACACCGCATGGAAGACCTCGATATCGCCCGCGCCTGCGCAGCCTTTGCTGACGACAAGAAAGCTGAAAACATCCGCATCCTCGACCTGCGCGGCATCTCGCCTGTCTCAGACTATTTCGTGATTTGCTCCGCCCTCTCCAACCCGCAGCTCCGCGCTGTGCGGGACAACATCGAGGACGAGATGAAGGAAAAGCATGGCGTCCGCCCCATCTACAAGGATGGCGACTACGAGAGCCAGTGGATCATCATCGATTACGGCAATGTCATGGTGCACGTTTTCACCCCCGAGAAGCGTGAATATTATGTGCTGGAGGAACTGTGGAGCGAGGCCCCAGAGCTGGCCCTCACCGCCGATGCCCCCGAGCCGGAGCAACGCCCCAAGAAGGTGCGCGTAAAGAAGGAAAAGGCCCCCGCCGCCAAAAAGAAGACCCCGGCCAAAAAAGCCGCCGCCAAGCGCGCCACAAAGAAAAAGGCGTAAGTCGGCTCGGTCCTTCCCTTCATTTGGACAGGATTAACAGGATAATCCTGCCACTCTGTCAAAACGGCCTCGTCCAAGCCCCGCACTTCGCAGCCCTCCTGACACATCGCTTCACCCTGGGCATCCCCTGATTTTCTTCTCGTCATCCCTGCCCTGTTTCGCTAGACAGCAGGGATCATGAACGCCCGTGTACTGCTTGTCCTCGTCTCCTGCGCCCTGAGTGTCATCGCGGGCCTCGTCATCGCCCGTGGTGGCGGAGGCGCGAACATCGGAGCACGCCAGCGCCCCGTCATCGGCCTGTCCATGGACACGTTGAAGGAAGAGCGCTGGCAGGTGGACCGGGACCTCTTCACCGCCGCCGTGCAGGCCGCCGGGGCGGATGTGCTGGTGCAGTCCGCCAACAGCAACGACGCCGTGCAGTTGCAAAACATCGAGAGCCTCATCACCCAGAAGGTGGACGCGCTCGTCATCATCCCCCACGACGGCGCAGCCATGGCCAAGGCGGTGAATCTGGCCCACCAGTCCGGCATCCCCGTCCTCTCCTACGACCGCCTCATCACCGACTGCGACCTGGATCTGTATCTGACTTTTGACAACGTGAAGGTGGGCGAGTTGCAGGCCAAGTTCCTCGCCGACCGCATCCCAGCTGGGGGAAAGCTGCGCCTCATCCGCATCTACGGCGCAAAGACGGACAACAACGCCAAGCGCTTCAAGCAGGGGTAGGACAACGTGCTCCAGCCGCTCATTGCCGCGGGCAAGGTGGAGGTCGTCTTTGAAGACTGGGCGGAGGATTGGAAGCCGGAGAACGCCAAGAAGATCACCAACGCCGCCATCACCAAGGCGGGGCAAAACATCGACGCCATCCTTGCCAGCAATGATGGGACCGCCGGTGGCGCCATTCAGGCACTGAGCGAGGAAGGGCTGGCCGGAAAGGTCATT
>CAZPSQ010000341.1:0-5787 GCA_964588755.1 uncultured Prosthecobacter sp.
ATCCTCTCCAACGGCGGGTTTGCGGCAGGGGTGGCAAACACCAGTGTCAGCGTGGAGTACCGTGATGTGCTGCTGAAGCTGGAGGTGGTGCCGCTCATCAACTCCGACAACGAGGTCACGCTCAAAATCGCGCAGATCAACGACAACATTGTGGGCACGCAGACGATCTCCGGCAACACGGTGCCCACCATCGGCACCCAGGAGCTGACGACGGAGGTCACGATCAAGGACGGCGGCGCCGTGGTCCTCGGCGGTCTTATCACAGAGCGCGTCAACAACACCGAGCGGGGCGGCATCTTCCTGCGCCGGGTCCCGCTCCTCAAGCATCTCTTCAGCGCGCAAAGCAAGGAGTCCACCCGCGAGGAGCTGCTGATCTTCATCCAGCCGCACATTGTGAAGTCCAACGACCGCCTGGACACGCCCAACGACATCGAGGCCGGCCGCACCCATATCTTCCAGGAGTCGGTGGACTTTGCCAATCCCCCCCCGCAGCAGCCGAACTATCCTGTGTCGCTGGAGGATGTGCCGAGGGCGCTGCCAGCGCGGTAGGGCCTGACGCGGCTCTTTGGGCCAGATTCTCGTTTCCTTGCGCTTCTTTGCGGCTAATCAGGGCGCAACCATGACCCACGCCGAAGCCGCCACCCGCGCCGAGTTTCTCAGCACCGAACTGCATCGCCACAATCATCAGTACTATCTCGGCGCCCCCGAGATCAGTGACAAGCAGTTCGATGACCTGCTGCGCGAGCTGCAGGACATTGAGAAGCAGTTTCCAGACTTGGTCACGCCAGACTCGCCCACCCAGCGCGTGGGCGGCGCGCCGATCGAGGGCTTCCAGCAGATCCGGCACACGGTGCCGATGATGAGCCTGGACAACACCTATTCCGAGGAAGAGCTGGCAGCGTTCTTTGCCCGCCTTCAGAAAGGGTTGGGACGGGAGAAGATCGACTGTGTCATCGAGCCGAAGGTGGACGGCGTGGCCATCAGCATCCGCTATGAAAACGGCGTGTTCAAACACGGCGTGACCCGTGGCGACGGCCAGACCGGGGATGACGTGACCCACAACTTGAAGACCATCAGGCGCCTGCCTTTGCGCCTGCCCAAGGACGGCCCCCAGACCTTCGAGGTGCGGGGGGAGGTCTTCATGACGAGGGCGAATTTTGACAGGCTGAACAAGGAGCGCGAGGAGGCGGGGGAGGCCCTCTTTGCCAACCCGCGCAACACCACCGCAGGCACGCTGAAGCAGCTCGACCCCAGGATGGTGGAAAAGCGCCCGCTGGACATCGTCTTCTATGGCCTGGCCGACGCGGGCGGAATGGAGGTGCAATCCCTGGACGACATGCACGCGCTGCTGAAAAAAGCCGGGCTGCGCGGGGCCGACCACCTCTGGCATGCCGACAGCGCCGAGGGGCTGCTCAACGCCATCCGGGAGCTGGATGAAAAACGCAAGGCGCTGCCGTACGAGACGGACGGCGCGGTGATCAAGGTGAACAGCTTCACCGACCAGCGTGAGCTGGGCTTCACCAGCAAGGCCCCGCGCTGGGCCATCGCCTACAAGTATCAGGCGGAGCAGGCGGAGACGAAGATCCTGGCCGTGGACATCCAGGTGGGCCGCACAGGCGCTTTGACGCCTGTCGCCCGCCTCGTTCCCGTCTTCGTCAGCGGCAGCACCGTGGGGAATGCCACCCTGCACAACTACGAGGAAATCGAGCGCAAGGACATCCGCGTGGGCGACACCGTCATCATCGAAAAAGCGGGCGAGATCATCCCTGCCGTCGTGTCTGTGAAAAAGGAGCTGCGCCAGGGAGGCGAGGCACCGGTGCTTGCACCCACGCATTGCCCCATCTGCGGCACCGCCGTGCGCAAGGACGAGGAGCAGGTGGTCATCCGCTGCCCCAACCCGCATTGCCCGGAGATCGTGAAGCGCCGCATCGAGCATTTTGTCAGCCGGGGGGCCATGGACATCGCCGGTCTGGGCGAGGCCGTGGTGGCGCAGCTTGTGGACTTTAAAAAGGCAGATGGAAAGCGGCTGGTGGAGGACGTGGCGGATCTCTACACCCTGGATGTGTTTCAACTCTCCAGGCTGGAACGTGCCGGCACCAAGAGCATCGACAACCACTTGAAGGCCATCGAGGCCAGCAAGCAGCAGGACCCCTGGCGCCTCGTCTTCGGCCTCGGCATCCTGCATGTGGGCGCGGGCGGCGCGCGCAAGCTGCTGGAGCACTTCGGCGGCATCGACGCCATCGCCAACGCCACCGTGGAGGAACTGACCCAATGCCCGGACATCGGCGCCATCGTCGCACCCAGCATCCACGCATGGTTCCACGATGAGGAAAACATCCGGCTCCTCGGCCGCCTGCGCGAGGCCGGGCTGAACTTCACCCAAAAAGCCGTGGAGGCCGCCTCTGACAAGCTCAACGGCACCACCTGGGTCATCACCGGCACCTTGAGCCAGGACCGCGAAACCATTGCCGACATCATCCGCGCCAACGGCGGCAAGGTGAGCGGCAGCGTCAGCGGGAAGACGACCTGCCTTCTGGCTGGCGAGGACGCAGGCAGCAAGCTGGAGAAGGCCAGAAAGCTGGGCGTGAAGACGGTGACGGAAGCCGAGTTTCGGGCGCTTGTGGGATGACGGCGGCTGCCAACGATCGTCGGATGGGGAAAGACACATGCCCGGGCTTTCTGCATGAAGGGATTCTATTAGGTCGCATCTTGCCTTGGAAAGTGTCGTTGCGTCTTGAAGGCGCGGTGTTTAGTACACAGGCCGTTGCCAGGACGTCGAAGCTGTTTCCGCCCAGGCGCCGCTTGCCGTATGACACTTTTTTACAAGCTTCTCACCTGGGCCGTCAGTTTTCATCCGTTTGAGCGGGGGCGGATCTTCTTTTTTCACCACTTCGTGTATCAGAAGGCGCTGGGCAGGCACCTTCAGCAGATGAAGAACCCGGTGCGGATGAAGACAGGCTTCACCCTGAACACCTATGACAACGGGGACTTCACCTCCACCTGGTTCCGGCTGTACAGGAGCTACGAAAATCCCACGAAGCGGGCGCTCCTGAGCCATTGCACCCCGAATTCCATCTTCCTGGACCTGGGGGCCAACATGGGGCTGTTCACCATCGGCATCCCCCACATCCGCCGGGACATGTGCGCCATCGGCATAGAGCCAAATCCCCTCACACACCAGATGCTCGCCCAGTCCATCCGCGACAACGGGCTGCAGGACCGGGTTTACACGTTCGAAATCGCCGCCGGGGAGGCAGACGGCGAAGCGCAGTTCTTCACGAATCTGGAGAACTCCGGGGACAGCGGCATGGCGATCGAGGGGGTGGCGCAGAGCGTGACGGTCCAGGTCCGGCAGCTGGACCGCTATGAGCCGCTGCTGAGCCTTCTCACCCGCCTCAACCGCAAGATTTCCTGCGTCAAAATGGACATCCAGGGCACGGAAGTTCTCGCGCTGCGGGGCATGCGCGAGATCCTCCGCCAGCACCAGCCGGCGCTCATCATCGAACTGGCGGAGGACTGTCTGGTCCGCTTTGGCCACACCGGGGAAGACCTCCGCCGCGAGATCGAACACTGCGGGTACCAGCAGGTGGGCTTTGTGGAGAACAACATCGTGGCACTGCCGGTCAAAGCCTGACAAATCCGGCGGACGCCAAGCTTTGTGGAGCTGGCCTAGACGTCGGAAAGCGCTTTAAACTCCTCCAGGTGTGCCGCCAGTTGCGCGCCTGAGTGGGAGGCCTTCACCTTGGCGATGGCGATGTTCGCCAGCTCGTCGCAGCGTTCATTTTCTGTGTTTCCGGCGTGGCCCTTCACCCAGTGCCACTGGATCTTGTGCTGGGCCGTGGCGGCATCCAGCACGCGCCAGAGGTCGGCGTTTTTCACCGGCTGCTTCGTGCTGGTGCGCCAGCCGTTGCGCTTCCAGCCGGCGATCCACTGGCTGATGCCCTGGCGCACATACTGGGAGTCGGTGTGGAAGTCGATCTGGCAGGGTTCCTTCAGAATGCGCAGCGCCTCGATGGCGGCCTGCAGCTCCATGCGGTTGTTCGTGGTGGCGGGCACACCGCCGCTGACCTCGCGGCGGTGTTTGCCATACACCAGCACGGCGCCCCAGCCGCCGGGGCCGGGGTTGCCATGGCAGCCGCCGTCGGAATGAATGATGACTTTCTTCATGCCTCGCCCGCTGGTGCCTCCTCTGCCCAGGCGCGCATCCGGCGGTCGATGAAGAATGGGGCGAAGGGGATCAGCGACGCCACAAACACCAGCGCCGCCCGGCTGAACGGCCAGCTTGTGTTCATCATCACCCGCCACAGGGCAAAACAAAAAAGCACAAACAGCCCGCCATGGATCGAGCCGACGACGCGCACCGGCAGCGGCATGCCCCACACGTATTTGAGCGGCATGGCGATGCCCAGCAGCACCAGGAAGGAGACGGCCTCAAGCAGGCCGACTGTGCGCAGAAAGGAGACAGGGTTTTTCATCAGGGAAGGGGACCGCTGCCTTAGCACGGGATGGCGGGGCGGTGAAACGGATTTTGGAGGGGGGACAAGGTTGCTGATCCCTGCCGGGGATGACGACGTCGGTCAGTGCGGGCTTGGCTCTGGAGGTCAGCCGGGAGGGGGGGCATCTTGATCCCCCGGCCCTCATGGATGCTGCTGATCCAGAAGACCGCTTGAAGGCAGCCCCAAACGGGAAACAATCGGGTGCAGGCAACCGGCGTTCCGCCGGTGCCTGCACCTTGACATTCTGCAAAAAAACATCTCCCACTAGCCACTAGATCCTATGAGCAACCACTCACTAAAAGACAAGGTCGTCCTCGTCGGCGGCGGAGCCAAGAACCTCGGTGGCCTCATCAGCCGCACTTTTGCGAATGAAGGAGCCAAGATTGTGGTTCACTACAACAGTGACAGCACAAGGCCCGACGCCGAGAAGACGGTCTCAGACATCACTGCGTCTGGAGGCGCGGCTGCCATGATCAAAGGAGACTTCACCAAGGTCTCGGATGTTGTCGCGGCCTTCGCGGCTGCAAAGGAGAATTTTGGAGGGATTGACATCGCGATCAACACTGTTGGCCGTGTTCTTAAGAAGCCTTTCGCTGAGACAACCGAAGAAGAATATGACAGCATGGCAGCGATCAACGCCAAGGCGGCTTATTTCTTCATCCAAGAGGCCGGGAAGCGGCTCAACGACGGAGGAAAGATTTGCACGATTGTCACCTCTCTTTTGGCTGCTTACACAGGACTGTATTCCACATACGGAGGCATGAAGGCGCCGGTCGAGCATTTTACTCGTGCCGCCTCCAAAGAGTTTGGCGGACGCGGCATATCGGTGACCGCAGTAGGCCCAGGCCCAATGGATACCCCGTTCTTCTACGGGCAAGAGTCCCCCGAAGCCGTCGAATACCACAAAAGTGCCTCGGCTCTGGGCGGTCTCACAAAAATCGAAGATATTGTCCCGCTTGTGAAGTTTCTTGTGACAGATGGCTGGTGGATTACCGGGCAAACTATTTTTGCAAACGGCGGATACACAACTCGCTAAATGCAGAACAAGCGTCGCTGGTAAAGACCCGCTCTCATGGCAACTCCCAAAGGAACCTGAGCTAAGGCATAACCTGCTGGACATCCCTTCTGGGGCAAAAAAGAAGGGGACCGGAATGGTCCCCTTCTTGGTGAATGAGGCGAAGCTTCGATTACTTCACGCCGGAAGCCTTCAGGTCGTTGTACTTCTGGAAGCCCTGCTCGGCGGTGAGGCCGCCGTGCACCACGCCTTCCACGGCCTGCATCATGGCCACGG
>CAZPSQ010000342.1:0-5761 GCA_964588755.1 uncultured Prosthecobacter sp.
TCCGAGATCATGGCCGCCATCTATTCCCGCATCCTGGAGAAGCTCAAAAAGGAGCGCTATCCCGTCTTCAGCAAACGCACCCGCCTCAGCACCCCCCTGAAGATGTGGATTCTCGGCAGTCACATTCTGCGGGCAAAGCTCGGCATGGTGTGAGCAGTCCCTACAGCACTTCAGCCTGCATCTCTCATGCAGGCTCACCCCTTCAATTTCATGACCCCAAAGTTTCTAGCCCTTGCCTTGCTGGCGGGCGCGCTCGCCGCGCCTGCATCCGTGTTTGCTGAACCCAGGCCGCTGAAGGCTCTGCTCGTCGCTGGCGGCTGCTGCCATGACTACGCTCACCAGCAGGACGTGCTGAGCAAAGGCATTCAATCCCGAGCCAATGTGCAGGTGGATGTCATCTGGACGGACGACACCTCCACCGCTCCGCCGCTGCCGCTGTATGACAATCCCGACTGGGCCAAGGGCTACGACATCGTCATCCACGACGAATGCGCCGCCAGCGTGAGGGATCTGGCGCTGGTGAAGCGCATCCTCGACGTTCACAAAACCGTGCCCGCCGTCCATCTGCACTGCGCCATGCACAGCTTCCGCACCGGCACGGACGCGTGGTTCAGGCACCTCGGCCTTCAATCCGCCTCCCACGGCCCGCAGGAGCCCATCGCCATCAGCTTTGTGGACAAGGAGCATCCGATCACCAAAACGCTGACGGACTGGACCACCATCAAAGAGGAGTTGTACAACAACGTGAACGTCTTCGACGCGCATCCGCTGGCCATGGGCAGGCAGATCGTGAAAAACAAGGACGGCACCACACGGGAGGACCAGTCCATCGTGGCCTGGACGAATGAAAAGAGCGGCGCGCGCAGCTTCAGCACCACCATCGGCCACAACACCGCCACCGTGGAGGACGCACGTTACCTCGACCTCGTCACCCGCGGCCTGCTGTGGGCCTGCGACAAGCTGACGCCGGACTACCTCGTTCCCTTCAAGGGCGAAAACAAAGTCACCTTTGTCAAAGCCAAGCCTGCGCCGCCCAAGGAGCCAGCAAAGTCTGCCGCCACATCTGCCCCACCGCCTGCTCCAAAGGATGCCACACTTGCCACAGTGACCGCCAGCAGCGAGGAAAGCGGCAAGGGCAACTTCTCATGGAAGGCCGTGGACAACGACGAAAACACCCGTTGGTGCGCCAACAGTCCAGACTATCCACAGTGGCTGCAACTCGAGCTGGAGAAGCCGCACGCCCTCACCGGCATTAGCATGACTTGGGAAAACAAGGGCGTGTATCGCTACAAGGTGGAAGGCAGCGCCGATGGCAAGGTCTGGGCCACGCTGGTGGACGGCAGCTCCAATGACAAACCCGCGCCCTACAGCCACGACTTCGCCAAGGCGGAAGGCATCAAATTTGTGAAGATCAACGCGCTGGGCAAGACCAGTGGTGGCTGGGCCAGCATCCGTGAGGTGAAGCTCAAAGGGGAGGGGATCAAGCTCCTGGCGCCGAAGATGAGCACGCAGCAGCAGGCCGCCGCTGCTGCTGCTGCCGCGAAGGACGATGCCGATCCTTACAAGAAAGAAGGGAACGTGGTGCCGAAGATCGTGAAGCTTACTGCGGAGCAAGAAGCCGCCATCCTGAAGGATGTGAAGGTGGCCGATGGTTTCGAGGCCACTCTGTTTGCGAACTCCGCCGCCGCCAACTATCCCGTGTATGTGGCCGCCGAACCCAACGGCACGCTCTACGTCAGCAGCGATGGCAACGGCTCCCTGGGCCGCAATCCGAAGCGCGGCCGCGTGATCCGCCTGCGCGACATCGACGGCGACGGCCGTGCCGATGAGACCAAGGTCTTCTGCGAGGTGGATGCGCCGCGCGGCCTTGTGTGGGATCGCGACCGCCTCTACCTCGTGCATCCGCCGCACCTCAGCGAGTTCATTGATGCGGACCACGACGGCGTGGCGGAGAAACAGAACATCCTCGTCAAAAACATCGCCTTCGGTTACGACCAGCGTCCCGCCGACCACACAACCAACGGCCTCAGCCTCGGCATCGATGGCTGGCTCTACATTGCCGGTGGCGACTTCGGTTTCATGAAAGCGGAAGGCACGGATGGCAGGACGTTGCAGCATCGCGGCGGCGGCGTCATCCGCGTGCGGCCTGACGGCAGCAAGATGGAGATCTACTCCACGGGCACGCGCAACATTCTCGAAGTGGCCATCAGCCCCACGATGGACATCTTTGCCCGTGACAACACCAACGACGGCGGCGGCTGGAACGTGCGATTCCACCACTTCACCGGTCTGGATGACCACGGCTACCCGCGCCTCTACAAAAACTTCAACGACGAGTGCGTGCAGCCCCTGGCTGACTACGGCGGCGGCTCCGGCTGCGGCGCGGTTTACATCGACGAGCCCGGCTTCGGTGCCTGGAACAACGCGCCCTTCACCGCTGACTGGGGCACCGGAGCCATCTGGCACCACCAAGTGAAGCCCAAGGGCGCCACCTTTGAGGAAACCCGCAAGCCCGAGCCCTTCATCAAGATGACCCGCCCCACGGATGCGGATGTGGATGGCATGGGCCATGTCTATGCCTCCAGTTGGAAGGGGGCCACCTTCAACTGGGAAGGGCCGGACGTGGGCTACATCGTGCGTGTGACGCCGAAGGGTTTCAAAGCGGAGCCGCTGCCAGATTTCTCAAAGCTGGGTGATGCAGACTTGGTGAAGCAGCTTGAGTCGCCGAGCTATCGTCGGCGCATTGAGGCGCAGCGGGAGTTGATGAAAAGGATGCCTCGGGACGGTCCGGATCTCTTCGAAATATCCAGCGACTCAGCGAAAGCCATTGAGGCGGCCATGGGCGATCTGTTGAAGGCTAAGCCCGGCAACATAGTGGCAAAAGTGGCTGCTATTTACTCGGGTCTGGTTACTTCGGCAGACACCGAAACGCCTGAAATTCTTCGCGCTGGAAGCAGGGGGCTAGTCGTCAGCTCAATGCCACGAATCATTCAAACTCAGGAAGTACCCAAATACACAGAGCTGCCTGGCGATATGAGAGTGGCTTTTTCAAAGACAGCAATAGACTTGTTACGTCTGGTGTTGCACGATCCAAAGAACTCTAAGATGGCGAATGCCATCTTCAGCACCTTTATTGCCGACGAGGATCCAGTGGTCCAGCACTGTGCCATCAGGGCGCTGGCAATGCATCAGGGCTGGGAGCTGGCTTTTGACTTTGTGGAAACCACCAAGCTAAATACACAGGCGAAGCTTAACGCCCTCCGTTCCCTTGCCATGATGCACAAGCCTGAAGTGGTGGATGGCCTCATCTCCCGTCTCGCTCAAGCCACCGATTCCACCCTCCGCCAAGGCATTCTCTCCGCCCTCTGCCGTCTGCACTTCCAGGAGGGCGAGTGGAAGGGCGACTCCTGGGGCACGCGCCCTGACACGCGCGGTCCGTACTACCAGCCTGAGCCATGGGCGGAGACGCCGAAAATTGCCGCCGCGCTGAAGGCTGAATTAGCCAATGCATCGCCCGAGGAAGCCGCCTTCCTGGTGAAGGAGATGAACCGCAACCGCATCCAGAGCAACGACGCGCTGGAACGCATCCTGGCCCTGGCCAAGCAGGACCCCAAGGTGCTGCCAGACGCCGTGGCACAGCTGGCTGTGGCGGAGACCATCCCTGCCGATGCCATTCCGCTCCTGTTGCAGGCGCTGAAGCTGTCGGAGGCCAAGACCAGCACGCTCTCGCAGGCCATCATCGCGCTGACAAAGACAGACAGCGCCGAGGGCGTCACCGCCACGCTGGCCACGCTGCCTGTGCTGCAAAAAATGCCCGAGTCGTACAAGGACTACGAGGCCGCCACGGCCGCCTTCTTCAACTCCCCCAAGCTGGAAAACCACCACCTGCTGGTGGAGCAGGCCGCTGAAAAGCTCGATGGCGCCGCCTCCCGCACCGCCGATGCCGCGCTGCTTTACCTGGCCAGCCGCAACAGTGGCAGTCCTGAGTCCAAAGAGCTTTCCGCCAAGGCCATCGAGCACGGCTGGCAGGCCGATCCGAAGCGCCGCATCCAAATTATAGACGCCATTTCCTCCGTGAAGCATCAGGCCAGCGCGCCCCGTGTGCTGGTGGCCCTGGACGATCCAGACCCCAAGGTGAAAGCTGCCGCCGAGCGTGCCGCCAAAGCCATGAAGTTGCAGAAGGTGGAGGACAAGACGCCGAAGATCGCCACGCTGGAACCCGCCGCAGCCCTGGATGCTGTGGTGAAGGCCAAGGGCGATGTCGTGCTGGGCGAGCAGATCTTTGCCCGTGCCACCTGCGTGGCCTGCCACACAACCAAGGAGAGCGAGGCGCAGAAGGGGCCTTACCTCGGCAACATCGCGCAGACCTACAAGCGCGCTGAGCTTGCACAGAACATCCTGGACCCGAACAAGACCATCGCCCAAGGCTTCGCCAGCGAGCTGATTCTGACCAAGGACGGCGCGCAGCAGATGGGCTTCATCACCCTGGAAAGTGCCACCGAGGTGAAGCTGCGCAACGTCGCCGCGCAGGAGTTCACCTTCAAAACCGCCGACATCAAGGAACGTCAGAAGCTCCCCATGAGCATGATGCCCCCCGGCCTCATGATGAACTTCACCGTGCGCGAGTTCGCCAGCCTGCTGGACTACCTGGAGGCGCTGTCGAAGAAGTAAGGTGTCAGGACCTGTGCGCCGGGGGGGCGCCCATGCAGCCTTTTCTGCCCCGGCTTGTGATCAGACAGGTCCATCTGCGATGGCCCGCTGTGCCGCGCCGCCGCACACCGCGCACCCTTCATGCCTTGGCAGCGCCACTTTGCGGAAGTGCATCGTGCCCAGGTCCATGGCCAGCATCTCGCCTGCCAGCAGGGTTCCGATGCCCGTGATCCACTTGATCACCTCCATGGCCCCCAGGCAGGCCACCGTGCCCGACACCGCGCCGAAGACGGGGAACTGGCGCCTCCATGTGGCGGGCGGTTCCGGCACGTAGCAGGCCAGACAGCCGGTGCGGCCAGGGATGAACGTGGTCACACTGGCCTCCAGGCTGTGCATGGCGCATTCCACCAAGGGTTTCCCAGCCCGGAATGCGGCGGCGTTCAAAGCCAGCCGCTCCTGAAACAGCGGCGCGGCATCCACCACGATGTCTGCCTGCCCCGCCAGTTCGTCGGCGTTCTCTGGGCTGGCATTCTCCGCCACGCCCACGATCTCGCAGCGCGGATTGAGATCCTGCAGCCGGCACACAATCGACTCCATCCTCGGCCTGCCAATGTGGTCATGCGTCTGTAGGAGCTGCCGGTTCAGATCCGAGGACTTCAAGTTTCCACCGTGGGCCAGCACCAGCTTCCCCACTCCCGCCGCTGCCAGTTCCAGCGCCACCAGACCGCCCAGGCCGCCCACCCGGGAAATGAGCACGCTGGCCCCTTTCAGCCGTTTTTGCCCTTCCTCACCCACGCCGGGCACCCACATCTGCCATTCGTAAATGGCTCGTTCTGAGGCTGTCAAATCAGGGAGGTCGGGCATGCGCGAGTGAAGACGAAAATTTTTGCCACATTTTTCAACACCTTCTCAGCAGCGGACACTAACACCCTTGAACAGTTTGTGCGGGGAATTCAAAAAGCCCTCCATAGACTGGGTCTTGAGAGTGATTGGTTGTTAACTGATACCCTGTCTTTACGGCAGGATTAAGTTGAGGTTGATCAAACCAGGGGCCGGGTGGAATCGGGAGCCGCCCGGCCCCAACTTTTTCATGGTGGCGTGTCGCAGCGCA
>CAZPSQ010000343.1:0-5731 GCA_964588755.1 uncultured Prosthecobacter sp.
ACATCGCCCCGCCGATGAAGGTCACAAGCAACGGCTACTCCTACGACGGCCCGCCTTACGACGCCGGCTCCCCCGATGTGAATGGCAAGTTTGAGATCAAGGAGGACGGCACCTACCGCCTGCAAATCCGCGATCTGTTTGGCGGCACCCGCAGCGACGCCAGCAACATCTACCGCCTCATTGTGCGCCAGGCCACGCCGGACTTCTCCCTCGCAGCCTGGGCCGTTCACATGACCCTGCGCAATGGCGACCGCGCCGCGCTCTCCAAGCCCATCGCCCTGCGTGCGGGTGACTCACGCGCGTTTGAGGTCGTGGTGCAGCGCCGTGATGGCTTCGACGGCGAGATCGACATCGGCATGGAAAACCTGCCCCCCGGTGTCAGCGCCGCCGGTTTGAAAATTGGCAAAGGCAAGACCTATGGCCATCTCATCATCACAGCGGATGAAAAGGTGAAAAGCGGCTTCTCCCTGGCCACGATCACCGGCAGGGCCACGATCAACGGGGCCGTGGTGGCACGCCCGGTTCGTGTGGCCAGCATGGAGTGGCCGGTGAAGGAGGCAAAGTCCGAGATTCCCGCACCGCGCCTCATGGCGGACATTCCCGTTTCCGTCACAGACTCTGAGAAGGCACCTGTGAGCATCGCCGCCGCCGAAAACAAAGTGTGGGAGGCCAAGGCGGGCGAAACCCTGAAAATCCCGCTGAAGATCACCTGGCGCAATGAATTCAACGGCACCTCGCTCAAGGTGAAAGCCTATGGCGAAGGCTTCGCCGCACTGAAGGAGTTCGACCTTCCCCTCAAGGCCGCCACGCATGAGGCGGTGTTTGACCTCGCCGCACTGAAGGTCGCACCCGGGGATTACACGATTGCGCTCCAAAGCCTCGGCATCTGCAAGTACAGCTACAATCCTGCCGCTGTGCCGCTGGCCGAGGCGGAACAGAAGAAGGCGGAGCAGCTCGCCGCCACTGCCGCCGCCGAGGCCAAAAAACTGGCCGCCACCGATGCCAACGCCGCCAAGGTGGCCGCTGAGAAGCAGAAGCAGGCGGAGGCCGCCATGGCCAGCGCCAGCAAGCGCATGAAGGCCGTCTCCACCGCCGCCACCCCGGCCGACACCGTGGACATCATCATCTCCGCGCCGATCCGCATTTCCGTGAAAGCCGCCGCACCTGCGGTGACCGCGGTCAAGTGAGCCTCTCCCACCTTGCACATGCCATCCACATCCTCATCTCTGCCACGCCGCCGCTTGCTCCAGGGCCTGCTGGCGGCAGGGGCATGCCTGCCAGCGGCGGGCCTGTGGGCAGAGGACGCCAAGCCAGCGCTGCGCGGCGGCTTCTCCGTGGATGACATCCGCATGCGTCTGCGCACCTCCGGCGTGGAAAAGCCTGTGAAACTGCTGGTGCTGGCCGACACGCACCTGTTCCGCGATGATGAGCGCGGCGCGCCCTATCGCGAGTTCAGCGCGCGCATGGCCAGGGCCTACAATCAAACGCGCCATTTCCGCAGCAAGGAGACGACGAACCCGGAAAAGTGTTTCGAAGAAACCCTTCAAGCCGCGCAGAATGAGAAGGTGGAGCTGCTGGTGCTGGCGGGCGACATTTTCAGCTTTCCGTCCGAGGCCGCCATCGAGTGGGTGCAGTCACGTCTGGAGAAGGCCGGCATCCCCTGGCTCTACACCGCCGGCAACCACGACTGGCATTATGAAGGCCTGCCAGGAACCTCTGCCGGGCTGCGCCAGACATGGTGCGCGCAGCGCCTCCGCCCGCTCTACCAAGGCGGCAGCGCCATGATGGCCGCAAGGGTGGTCCATGGCGTGAACGTGGTGCTGATCGACAACTCCACCTATGAGATCCAGCCGGAGCAGCTCGCGTTTTTCCGCCAGCAGACCACCAAGGGCCACCCGATGGTCTTGTGCGTCCACATTCCGCTGTATGTGCCAGGCAGGCCGGTGGGATTTGGCTGCGGCCATCCGCAGTGGGGCGCGGCGAGCGACAAAAACTTCGCCATCGAACGCAGGCCGAAATGGCGGGATTCCCACTCCCAGGTGACGTTTGACTTTCACCGCGAGGTGTTCGCCGCGCCGAATCTCCTTGGGGTTTTCGCAGGACACACACATCAGGCCACTCTGGATGTCTGGAACAATGTGCCTCAAATGGTCGTGGGCGCCAATGCCACCGGCGCCCATGCCGTGGTGGAGGTGGTCCCGCAGCCTGCCGCATGAAAATGAGCAAACGCATGAAACTGCTTTCCGCCATCGCCACCTCCTTCGCCGCCGCCACCGGCTGCCTCGCGGCTGACCACGATTTCTACCGCGACGTTTACCCCTTCCTGAAAGCAAACTGCATCTCCTGCCACAACAAGACGACCACCAAGGCCGATCTGAACATGGAGACGCCGGAACTGATGATCAAAGGCGGGGAGTCGGGCCCGTCCATCGTGCCGGGAAAAAGCGAGGAGAGCCTGATCGTCGCCGCGTCAAAGCACACGCAGGACATGGAGATGCCGCCGCCGAACAACAAGTCCGGCGCGGTGAACCTGACCCCGGCGGAGATCGGCATTTTGAAGCAGTGGATCGACCAGGGCGCCAAGAGCTCCGTGCAGCAGGAGCGCACCGTGGCCTGGCGGCCGCTCACCGCCAGCGTGGACCCCATCTACAGTCTGGCGATGACGAAAGACGGGCGCTACGCGGCCTGCGGACGCTCGAACCAGATCTATCTCTACGACCTGGCCACACGGCAGTTCGTCGCCCAGATCAGTGATCCCGCGGAGAAAGGTGGCGCGGCGCATCGCGCGCTGGTGCAGTCACTCTCCTTCAGCCCCGACGGCACACGGCTGGCCAGCGGCAGCTTCCGCGAGGTGAAAATCTGGCGTCTGGATTCAAAGAAGGCGGAGGCCAGCCCATTGGCCGCCGCACCTGCAGACGCGGCAGCGGTCAAAAAAATCGCTGACACAGGCAAGATCACCGTCTTGAGCAGCGCAGCGTCCGCTGACGGCAGGCAAATCGCCACGGGCTGCGCGGACGGCTCGGTGCGCCTGTGGGAGGCAGCCTCGGCCAAAAAAATCATCGACCTGCGTGGTTCCATTGCCGAACAGCAGAAGATCGCCACGCTGGAATGGACAGTCGCCGCGCAAACACTGGAGCAGACTTTTCAAAAATCTGAAGTCACCCGCATGGAGGCACAGAACAAGGCGCTCGATGTCTTGCTCGGCAAGGCCAACGAGGCGATTGTGTCCATGAAAAAGGTGCTGCCCGAAAAACAGAAGGCCACCCAGCCGGCCGCCGATGCCAGGGCAGCGGCACAGAAAGCACTGGATGAGGTGAATGCCCAGACGGCGAAACTCCCCGGCGGCAAGCCTGACGCGACGCTGGACAAACAAATCAAGACCGCCCAGGAAAAACTCATCACCACCAAGATGGCCGAAGTTTCAGCACTGGCCGCCGTCTCCGCCGCCGAGAGCAATGTGAAGGACGCCGAGGATGACGTGAAACGCATCACGGAATCGAAGACCGCCAACACCACGGCCATCACCACCGCAAACGCCGCCATGACAATGGCCAAGGCCGCCCAGGACAAGGCCGCCGCCGAGCTCACCGCCACCAAGCAGGCCCAGGGCAAAACAACGGCGAAGCCTCTCGCCGTGGCCTTCTCCGGCGACGCTCAGCGCGTGGCCGCCTTGTTTGACGACGGCATGCTGCGCGTCTGGGCGGCCGCCACAGGTGTGCCGATTGAGGAAAACAGCGCCGGCGCCACCGCCACCACCACCCTCACCGCTGGCGCGGACGGCTCCTTCACAGCCACCAAGGCCGTGACGCTCACCGTCGGAAAAACAGCTCCGCATTGGGTGCTGGAGCGCAGGCTGGATGGGAAGGACCTCTTCGCCGATCGTGTGAACGCCGTGCGCTTCAGCCCGGATGGCAAAACCCTGGCCACAGCCGGGGGCGAGCTTTCCCGCTCCGGAGACATCGTCTTCTTCGACGTGGCCAGCGGCAAGGCAACACGCACCTGGAAAGAGCGCCATGCCGACACGGTGCTGTGCCTCGACTTTTCACCCGATGGCAAATGCCTCGCCTCAGGCGCAGCGGACAAGATCGCCAAGGTCACTGACATCGCCTCCGGCAGGCAGATGAATGTCTTTGAAGGCCACACACATCATGTGATGGGCGTGGCTTTCCGCGCCGACGGCCGCGTGCTGGCCACTGCGGGCGCGGATGGAGTGGTCCTTTCCTGGAACATGCTCATGGGAGAGCGGAAAAAAAAGATCGAAGGCTGGACCAAGGAGGTCACCTCCCTCCAGTTCATCGGTGCCACCAACCAGATCGTGACCTCCGCCGGGGACAACCGTGTCCGCATCGTCACGGATGAAGGCGGCGAGGTTCGCTCCATCGCCAATCTGCCGGACTACATGCAGGCCAGCGGCAGCACGCCCAATGGCGCCACCATCATCGCCGGCGGCGAGGACAGCGTCCTGCGCATGTGGGACGGTACAAGCGGCAAGGAACTGGCCGTGTTTGGAAACAAGTAAACCACCAGCCCAACGAAATTTTTCGCCATGTCATCCATCATCCAACCTCCCTCCCTTGTGCGTTGCGCAGGCCCCATGTCCCGTCGTGGTTTCATGCAGTTCGGTCTGGCGGGCATGGCCACCTTGAGCTGGCCCGGCCTGCTGCGGCTGCGGGCTGAAAATGCGCTGAAACCCAAAGGCGAGCGCAAGTCCATCATCATGGTCTGGCTGCCCGGCGGACAGTCCCACATTGACACCTACGATCCCAAGCCTGACGCCAGCAGCGAGTATCGCGGCCCCTTCAAGACGATCAGCACCAAGGTACCAGGCACGCGCTTCACCGAGCTGCTGCCCATGAACGCGAAAATCGCGGACAAATTCACCGTGCTGCGCTCCATGCACCAAACAGCAGGCGGACACCCGGCGGGCACCATGCAGATGTTCTCCGGCGACAGCGACACACGCGACAAGCCAAAGCCGCGCCTGCCCGACTGGATGGCCGTGGCACACTACCTCCGCTCCAAGGAGGGCGGGCGCGCCAACCCGCTGCCCAACTACATCGGCGTGCCCGCTGCCTCGCCGGAATACTCCAGCCCGGCCTACCTCGGGGATGCCTATGCGCCTTTCGCCGTCAGCGACGATCCAAACCGCCCGAGCTTCCAGGTGCCAAACATCGGCCTCAATGACGAGGCGGAAATGCGCCGCCTGAGCGACCGCCTGGCCCTGCGCCGCAGCCTGGACAAAATGGAGCGTGCCTTCGACCGCGAGGGGGAACTGGGCGCGCTGGATGAATTCGAAGCCCAGGCAGCCACCCTGCTGACCAACCCGCAAACACGTGACGCCTTCGACCTGGGCAAGGAGGACGCCGCCATCCGCGACCGCTACGGCCGCAACCGCTGGGGGCAGCAGCTCCTGCTCGCCCGCCGTCTGGTGGAGGCCGGCGTCGAGATCGTCACCAGCAGCCTCAGCGGCCCCCTGTGCGGCCGTGTGAGCAACTGGGACGACCACGCCGTCAATCAGCACCAGTTTGAGGCCCTGCGTTTCCGCATGCCCACCTATGACCGCGCCGTCTCCGCCTTGATCGAGGACATCTACGCGCGCGGGCTCGACAAGCGCGTGCTAGTCGTCGTCACCGGGGAGTTCGGCCGCACGCCGAAGATCAGCTTTGACCGCAGCACCGGCGCAGGGGATGCCAGCGCCCCCGCCGGCACATTGCAGCCCGGCCGCGACCAC
>CAZPSQ010000344.1:0-5689 GCA_964588755.1 uncultured Prosthecobacter sp.
CCGCGGCCTGCCCATGAAGGACATGAACTGGACCAAGGGCTACGAGCCGGTGTTCCGCGTCAATGGCAAGACCGGCGCGCCGCGCATCGGCAACGTCATCCACTGCGAAAACGGCTTCGTCGCCGAGGCCAAGGCCTACGACAACGACGGCAACTCCATCCACAAGTTCGACGGCTTCGATGAGGGCGCCAGCCACATGAAGAACTTCATCGACTCCGTGCGTGAAGGGAAGCTCATCAACAGCAACCTGCACGTGAGCCACGGCCACCAGGCCGCCGCGCTGGCGCAGCTTTCCAACATTTCCTACCGCCTGGGCAAGCAGCTCAGCGTGGACGAGATCAAGGAGCGCCTGGCCAATGACAAGGCCGGTCAGGAGACCCTCGCCGACTTCGTGGCCAATCTTGAGGCCAACAAGATCGACGTCGGTGCCGAGAAGATCAGCGCCGGCCCCTGGCTGGAGTTCGACGCCGCCACCCTGAAGTTCACCGGTGAGTTCGCCGAAGAGGCCAACAAGCTGGCCCAGGGCGAGTATGCCGAGGGCTTCGAGCTGCCGAAGATCGGCTAAAGCAGAAACACCATCATTTAGTTAAGCACGCGCGGGGCCTGGAAACAGGCTCCGCGTTTGTATTTTGGGGCCGTCCAGGCACGTACTATCTTCTGCCATGGAATCGCTCCCCCCAGTCCCCGTGCCCCCGGCAGCCGTCAACCATGACGAAAAACTCCTGGGCATTGTCATGCACGTGCTCTGCCTGATCGGTTTTCCGGTCATTGGGCCGCTCATCATCTGGCTCCTGAAAAAGAACCAGAGCTCCTACCTGGACCAGCAAGGACGGGAGCTGCTGAACTTCCAGCTCACCTATCTTTTCTACGCCTTCCTGGCCTTCCTGCTTCTTGTGGTCGCCATCGGCGCGCTGCTGCTGCCGCTGATCGGTTTTGCCGTGATCGTGCTCACCATCATCGGCATCGTCCGCGCGGCGGAGGGGCAGATCTACCGCTTCCCCCTGACGATCCGCCTGCTGTAAGTGAGGCAAAACGGTTGCGGGTACGGTGCCGTGATGGTAGCAGAGCGGCCCGTTTCCCCCTTCCTTCCAGATGCGAGCCAACCAACTCCTCCATGCCATCGGCCCCGAACTGCGCGCGCAGATCATGGCCTACCTGCAGTCCGAACAGCGTCCTGCCTACAAGGCTGTCATCGAGTCCCTGGCGCCGCAGCGCCGTCTGCGCCCCTCCTTCATCCTGGAGAAATCCCGGCCGAAGCAGGCCGAGTGGCTGCTGGAACAGCTCAACACCAAGGCTAACGAGGAAGTCACCGCGCAGATCTTCCAAATCTGGCTGCTGAAGGGCAACGAGAAGATGCTCACCACCTTCCTTGATGCCGCCGGGATCAAGCACAACGGCAAGGGCGAGGTGGAGGACCTGCCGGAGGAAATCGCCGATGACAAGGCCGAGGCAGCCGTGGCCGCGCTTGTCGCCGCCCATCCTGCCAAGGAAGTCGCGCTTTACCTGCACATGTTCCAGGAGCAGCGCCCCGAAGGCTGGCCGTCCCTGACGAAGGCGATTGAGGCCCGCCCCGAGCTGAAGCTCGAAGCTTAAACTCCGCCCGCCATGATGGACGCCCTGGACAGCGCCATCGCCAAGACCCGCGCGCACCTGGACGCCCTCCGGAACGCGCGCGGCCACTGGGAGGGGCGCCTGTCCAGCAGCGCCTTGTCCACCGCGACAGCCATCGTCGCGCTGGCCCTGGTGAGCCGTGAAACCCATGCGGTGCTCATTCAGCGCGGCGCACGGTGGCTCTGCGACCACCAAAACACAGACGGCGGCTGGGGCGACACGACCATCAGCAAGAGCAATCTTTCCACCACCCTGCTGTGCTGGAGCGCCCTGCACCTTGTTGCCGCCACGGAAGCCTCTGCGATCACCCGGGCAGACGCCTGGATCACAGGGCAGGCAGGTTCTCTCGAAGCTGGGACCATCGCCCGGGCGGTGAGCGCCCGCTACGGCAAGGACAAGACCTTCTCCGTGCCCATCCTCATGCTCTGCACGCTTTGCGGCACGTTGGGGGAAAGCGGCTGGCGGCACGTCATCGCCCTGCCGTTTGAGCTTGCCGCGCTGCCCCGCACGTGGTTCGGCGCCGTGGGCCTGCCCGTCGTCAGCTACGCCCTGCCCGCGCTCATTGCCATCGGCCACGTGCGCTTTTCACAGCGGCCTCCCGCGTGGTGGAATCCCCTGCGCTGGGTGCGGACGCTGGCCTGGAGGCGGGTGCGGCCCATGCTCAAGGCCCTGCAACCCAGCAGCGGCGGCTACCTGGAGGCCACGCCCCTGACCAGCTTCGTCACCATGGCGCTGGCGGGCGCCGGGGACCTGGACCATCCCTGTCTCCCGCCCGCAGTGCTGTTTTTGCAAAAATCTGTCCGCGAGGATGGCGCATGGCCCATCGACACCAACCTCGCCACCTGGGGCACCACCCTGGCCGTGCGCGCGGGCGGCACGGCGACCGACCAGACGCATGACTGGCTGGTGGCGCAACAGTACGCCAGGGTTCACCCCTTCACCAATGCCGCCCCTGGTGGCTGGGCCTGGACGAACCTCCCCGGCGGCGTGCCGGATGCCGACGACACCTCCAGCGCGCTCATTGCCCTGAAAAAACTGGCTCATCCCTGCGACCAGCGCATCGAAGCCGGCATCACATGGCTGCTGGACCTGCAAAACCGCGACGGGGGCATCCCCACCTTCTGCCGGGGCTGGGGCGCGCTGCCCTTTGACCGCAGCACCCCGGAGATCACCGCCCACGCGCTGCTGGCGTGGTGGACGTGGCGGGATGAGTTTCCGGTTCCCTTGCAGGCACGCATCGACAAAGCCACGGAGCGCGCCCTGGCCTGCCTGAAACGCGTGCAGGACCAGGACGGCCGCTGGATTCCCCTCTGGTTCGGCAACGAGCACACGGCGGATGAGAACAACCCGGTGTACGGCACCGCCCAGGTGATGAACCACCTGCTGGGCGAACCCCGGCTGGCGATGCTGGGGCTGACGCCTTTGCACCGGGGGGCTCATTACCTGACGAAAGTGCGGCGTGAGTCCGGCTCTTTTGGGGGCGGTTTTGAGGCCCGGGAAAGCATCGAGGAGACAGCAGTCGCTTTGGCAGCCCTGGCCCGATATCATTGTCTCAGCCTCGAGGTGGATTCGGGCAGGGTTTCCCCCGGCTCGGAAAGACTGGGGGTGCTTCGCGGCTGGATTCATGGGCTGGTGGCCTTTCAGCCAAGCTTCGAATGGCTGCATGGAGAGACGATGAAGTGGACGCAGTATTCATCGGCTCCCATCGGGCTGTATTTCGCCAGACTGTGGTATCATGAACAACTTTACCCGGTGATCTGGACCCTCAATGCCCTGCACGCAGTCAGGCAGATGTTTGACCAGCTGGTGTCTGAGACAGGCTGGACCAGCGAGGGGCTGCCCCCCGAGGCAGAGAAGACCTATGGAACAGAAACGGTGGCCGTTTTGAGAGGCCTCCTGGGCGGCACGAAAGGTGCTCTTCTCCGTGAGAAGCATTGACATTCAGGGCGCGGCCCCTAGAATCCGCCTCGAAAATCACCCAAAACAACGCACAGCGAACTGTCAGGTCCGCGGAGGTTTATCGGCATGAGGAACACAGAATTTGAAGATGAACGGCGTCCACCCAACCCGCCGCTGCATTCCGAAAAGATCGTCACAGACCGGAAGATTTTCTTCCTCGACCTCAAGGAGAACGACCGCGGCAAGTTCATCAAGATCACCGAGGACGTGCGCGGCCGCCGAGACACCATCATCCTTCCCATCGACGCCGCCCAGGAGTTCATGGACGCCATGATGCGCACGCTGGACGCCGCTGGTGAAGGTGACGGAGAGTGAGTCCTGCCTGATTCTAATGGGGGACAATACGACACAGTCGGAACGAAGGCGTCCAAGAGCATAAGCAGGCTTGACCTCCTCCGCCTCCCCCGTCAGCATCGCGGCGTTATGACACGCTCATCGATCGCCTTTGCCTTCGCCGCCCTCACGACCACCGCCATCGCGGGGGATAACTTCCTGGTCTATTTCGGCACCAACACGAACCCAAAAAACGGGGCCCAGGGCATCTATGTGGCCCGCTTCAACTCCGCCTCCGGCGAGCTGACCCAGCCGGAACTGGCCGCCGAGGCCGGGAACCCAGGCTTCCTGTCGATCCACCCGTCGAAGAAGTATCTCTACGCCAGCAGCGACGTGACGAAGGCGGATGGCACCAAGGGCGGCGGCATCAGCGCCTTCAGCATCGACAAGGCCAGCGGCAAGCTGACGCCGATCAATCAGGCTGCCACCACTGGCATGGGTCCCTGCCACGTCGGACTGGATCAAACCGGCAAAATGGCCATCATCTCCAACTACGGCAACGGCACCCTCAGCTCCTACTCCATCCTGGAGGACGGCTCTGTCTCACCGGAGGTCAGCTACATTCAGCATGAGGGCTCCAGCGTGGATCCCCGGCGTCAGAAAGGGCCGCACGCGCATTCGGCAAACTTCAGCCCGGACAACCGCTTTGCCCTGGCCTGCGACCTCGGCCTGGACAAGGTGCTGGTTTACAAGGCCGACCCTGCCACCGGCAAGCTCACGCCAAACGAGCCCGCCTTTGCCAAAACGCCTGCGGGCGGCGGCCCCCGCCACCTGGCCTTCCACCCCGGCGGCAAGTATGTCTTCGTGAACAACGAAATGGCCATGACGGAGACCGTCTTCGCCTACGACGCCGAAAAAGGCGCGCTGACCGAAATCCAGACTGTCTCCACCCTGCCCGAGGCGGACCGTGGGCTGACGGGCCTCAGCACCGCCGAGACTCTGGCGCATCCGAACGGCAAGGTCGTTTACGTCTCCAACCGCACGCATGACACCATCGCCGTGTTTGCCTGCGACCCCGCCACCGGCAAGCTGACGTTGCTGCAAAATGTGCCTGTGGAAGGCCAGATCCCCCGCAACATCTGCCTGGACCCCTCCGGCAAGTGGCTCATCGCCGCGCACCAGAACAGCGCCACGGCGGCTGTCTTCAAGGTGGACCCAGCCGACGGCAAGCTGACCTTCACCGGCACCAAGGTGAACGTCCCTGGCAGCATCTGCGTGCGCTTCCTGGCGGTGGACTGATCTGATCCGTCCGCAATTCTGCCTCCTCCCTTTGCTCCTAATCCTCTTCCTGGGGATTGGGAAAGGGGGGAGCCTCGCCCAAGGCAGCCGGAGGGGGAGGAGGATCAACCCGCCCCCAGAGGGGTCCCGGCATTCGTCATTGCACCCGACGGCTTTGGTCGTATCCTCGCGCCCCCAAAAATACGACTATGACCCAGCTCGACCAGCTCAAGCAGCACACCGTGGTGGTCGCCGACACCGGCGACTTCGAAGCCATGAAGGCCTACAAGCCCCAGGACGCCACGACGAATCCATCCCTCATTCTCGCTGCTTCGCAGAAGGCCGAGTACAAGTCCCTGGTGGACAAGGCCATCGCCGATGGCAAGTCCGGCGGTGTGGACGCCGTCATGGACAATCTGGTGGTCGCTTTCGGTCTCGAAATCCTCAAGATCGTGCCGGGCCGCGTTTCCACAGAAGTGGACGCCCGCCTCTCTTTCGACACGCAGGCCAACATCGACAAGGCACGCCACCTGATCAGCATGTATGAGAAGGCTGGCATCGCCCGTGA
>CAZPSQ010000345.1:0-5688 GCA_964588755.1 uncultured Prosthecobacter sp.
TGGCAGCTGCTCCACCGGAATGGTGGAGCCCAGCACGGCGGAGGCCGGCTTGAACAGCGTCTCAAAGAAATCCTGCGCATCGTCCTTCCCCAGCAGCGTGCTTTCCCACACGGCGCGGTATTCGTGGGACCAGCCCCGCGCATACAGGGCCGTGGCGCCGCCGATGGCCAGCACTGCCGCCGCCACATGCAGCCACATGCGCAGGCGCATCTGCAGCCGCCGCCACGCCAGCGGCCACGCCAGCGTCTCAAACCGCGCGCGCACCGCCGCCTCCGCAGGCTTTTCCTCCGGCCGCGCGTCCGCCCCGGCGCGGGAAACACCGTGGGCCAGGAACTCCGCCAGCCAGCCCCCGCTGCGCGCCTTGGAGGCCGCGGGCAGAATCTCGCACAGCAGGCCCAGGATGATCACCAGCGCGTTCCAGGCCAGCAGGCCCACCAGCGGCAGCGCCAGCAGGTTGAACTCGCTCGTCTGGCCCAGGTCCGTGACCCCGTAGCCCACCAGCAGCACAGCCACCCAGCCCGCCACCGCCCAGGACCAGCGGCCCTGCGGCACGCGGAGCTGCCCCAGCACCTGGATCAACCCGCCGCGCCAGCCGATGACCTCCCGCTCCAGCCACTCCGCGCGCTTGTGCAGGAAGGACTCGGCGCGCTCGTCCAGCTCATCTCCCTTGATCTCCTCGGAGGCCAGCCCCGCGCGGGTGTGCGCCGTGGCGGCACGGCGGCGCTCCGCCCCGACGAGCATGCCGTCGGCATCGCCTTCTTCGAGTGCGCGCCATTTCAGCACGCGCTGCCAGTCATTCCAATCCATGAGTTGTTTGCGCGCACACTAAACGCGGGTTGGGGAGGATTCCAATCGACCGTTCACCAATCGTAAATGCAACTGGCCAAGCGCTTCAGCCTCCGCGCTGGAATGGGTGACGTGCAGCACGGTCAGGGCGTGCTCCTTTTGCACGCCTTGCAGCAGGGCGCTGGCCTCGGACCGCATGCCTTCGTCCAGCGCGGAAAGCGGCTCATCCAGCAGCAGCAGCTTCGGGCGCGCCGCCAGCGCGCGGGCAAGGGCGACGCGCTGCTTCTCTCCGCCGGAGAGGGCGTCCGGCTGCCGGTCCAGCAACGGGGTGATGCCGAACTGCCCCGCAAGGCGCTCCACCAAAGACCGCTGGTCCGCAGCCGCCATGCCTGCCAGCCTCGGCGCAAAGGCGATCTGCTCCCGCACGCTCAGGCGCGGAAACAGCGCCAGGTCCTGCGGCACGTAGCCGATCCCACGCTCCCGGGGCTCCAGCCGCGTCACGTCACGGCCGTCCAGCAGCACCCGGCCAGATGATGGCTGACGCAGGCCGCAGATGATCTCCAGCAGGGAGGTCTTGCCGCAGCCCGTGGCCCCCATCAGGACGGCGTACGTGTTCGTGGGAATGGAGATGCTGACGTCCTCCAGGACGGCGCGTCCGGCAATGTGCCAGGAGACATGGTCGAGCTGAATCATGCTTGTCAGATTTTTTCCCCCGTCGCGCGCACGACCACAAGGACCAGCACCGCCATCAGCACCATGAAGAGGCTCACCGCCACGGCGGCGTCCAGGTTCCCCACGCTCAGTTCCAGCCACACCGTGGTGGGCAGCACCTCCGTCTTCATGCGCGTGGCACCGGCAAAGACAAGGATGGGGCCGAACTCCCCCAGGCTGCGCGCCCAGGACACGCAAAAGGCGGCCACCATGCCACGCCGCGCCGCCGGCAGCGCCACATGCCACAGGGCCTGGAAACGCGTGCAGCCCAGGGTCAGCGCCACATCCTCCGGCCGGGCGGAAAGGTGGTCAAACGTGCCGCGCATCGTGCGGATGGCAAAGGCCGCCGCCACCACAAACTGCGCCAGCACCACACCGCTGACCTGGTAGGTGAAGGGGATCACCGCTTCGATGCCCTTGCCAATGCGTGTCTGGAAAAAGATCAGCAGGCACAGGCCCACCACCAGCGGCGGCAGGATGATGGGGATGTCCAGCGCCGCGTCCAGCCAGGACTTGCCCTTGAACTCACGCCGCGACATCAGGTAGCCCACCGGCACCGCCAGCAGCAGCGCGAATCCGGCGGCGATGGAGCACGTCATCAGGCTCAGCCATGTCGCATGCAGGATCTCCCGGGACCGCAGCACCTTCAGCCATGACTCCGGCGTGCTGTACGTGGCCGTGGCCCCCAGCAGCAGGAACCAGAAGAGCAGGTAGGCCGCCATGATCAACGCCAGGGCGAGCCAGCAGAGATTGGAGCGGTTCACGACGCTTGGGATTTTGGCAGGCTGGCTTTGACCGCCGGCCACGGCCGCCCTTTTGATTCTCCTTCGAGAAGGCGCCTTTTGCGCTCCTTCAGCTGGAGGTCCTGCGCATGGCTCAGGCGGGGGGCTTCCTGTCGCATGGCCTTGTCGCTCATGGGGACATTTTGAGGCATCCTGCCAGCAAGTTCAACGGCCTCGTCGCCAAAATCACCGCTCCCACTTCTGGCCGATCTTCTCGTCCAGCCACTTGCGCAGCTTGTCCAGCCCCTCGCCAGTGTCGGCGGAGACGGGGTGGATTTTGACGCGCTTGAAGCGGTCTTTGAGGTTGGCCAGGTGCTCCTGGCTTTCGGGAAGGTCCACCTTGTTGGCCAGGATGCACCACGGGCGCTTGGCCAGCTCGGAAGAGTAGAGAGACACTTCTTTGCGCACGGTTTCCAGATCGGCGACGGGGTCGCGGCCTTCCGTGCCGGCGGTGTCCACGACGAAGAGCAGCACGCGGCAGCGCATGATGTGGCGCAGGAAGTCATGGCCGAGGCCGATGTTTTGATGCGCGCCCTCAATCAGACCAGGAATGTCCGCCAGCGTGCCACGGCGCATCTCGCCAAACTCGATCACGCCCACCATCGGTTGCAGCGTGGTGAACGGGTAGTTGGCGATCTTGGGCTTGGCGGCGCTGAGCTTGGACAGCAGCGTGGACTTGCCCGCGTTCGGGAAACCGACGAAACCGGCGTCGGCGATGCTGCGCAGCTCAAAATGGAACTCGCCCTCGCCCCCCGGGGTGCCGGGCGTGAACTCGCGCGGGGCCTGGTGGGTGGAGGTCTTGAAATGGACGTTCCCCTTCCCGCCTTTGCCACCTTTGCAGAGGACGTAGGTCGTGTCGGTCTCGGTGAGGTCGGCCACAGGCTCGCGGCTGACGACGACCTCGCCGGTTTCTTCATCCACGGTTTCCGTCACCAGGGTGATGAGGGTGCCCGGGGGGACTTTGAAAGTCGCGTCCCTGCCGCTGCGGCCGGTGCACTGGGTGGCGCCGCCCTTCGCGCCGTCCTCGGCAAAGAGGCGGTGGTTGAAGACGTAGTTGCGCAGGCTGTCGGTGCTGGGATCGACCAGAAGGACGACATTGCCGCCGTTGCCACCGTCCCCACCGTCCGGGCCGCCTTTGGGGCGGAACTTGCCGCGGTGGAAATGCACGCTGCCATCGCCGCCTTTGCCGGCGCGCGCATGGACTTTGATCTGGTCAACAAACATGGGCCGGTCAGTTAGCAGCGGAACGGGCCGCTGGCAAGCCTCAAGCCCCGGCCATTCACTCCCCCGGCGCGCTGACAGACCCGGACGGGGCCGGGTCCGGCTGGGAATAAAACAGCCGCATGGCCTGCCGCACCGGCTGGCTGTTCCGGCTGGCCTGATAGATGGCGTTCGGTGTGCTGCGGTTTTTCGCCAGCAGGTGGTACGCGCCGAGCGCCTCAAACCCGGCGTTGAGCGCCCCGTTCATGGGCAGGAAGCTGCGGCCGTCCACCGTCAGGTTCTCCACCAGCCCCCAGGGGGGGAAGTACCCTGCCTTCTCCATGCCCTGCAGCAGGCCGTAAATCTCCGCAGGCTGCGGATGCAGCGCGGCGGACATGAGCATGTAATGGGGGTGGATGAGCTTCTGGTCCGGCAGATCCACCCCGCTGACGTGATAGCCTGTGCCAGACCGGTTTTCCCCGGCGGACAGGCCATAGACGCCCTGCTTTGCCGCTGGAGACTGCGGCCAGCGCTTGGGCGCGTAGGCACGCTGCGCGCCCAGCATGGCGCGGCGCACGCTGAGCCAGCGCACGCCGTCGTGGGAGTCCGGCTCGTCACTGTCAAAGTCCGGGTGGAAGAGGCTTTGCAGCTCCGGGATGAAGCCGGTGCCCTGCCACGCCTTGCCGGGCGTCCGCATCGGCGGCGGCAGCCGGGAGGGATTGGCCACGCCCTCCATCAGCATGACCAGGGCCGTCTCGCCCCCCCAGTCCTGCCAGCCATGCGGCAGCAGGGTGATGCCGTCATCCGCCACGCCATGGGACAGATGGCCGTCCGGCAGGCGCAGCAGATCATAGTCGATGGCCCGGATCAGCCGCAGCGTGTCCTGCACCACGGCGGGCACATCCAGCATCGTCGCGGCCAGCAGCATGGCCTGCGCGTAGATCGCGGTGTCCACGGAGCTGTACTCCGTGCCGGGGTGGATGTGGTAGGCATCCCCATGGCGGCGCACGAAATGCGGCAGCAGGCCGCGCCCTGTCTGCAGCTTGCCCACGGCCTCATGCGTGCGGGTCAGCACCCAGCGCGCATACTCCTGGGAGACGATGCCCACGTCCTTTTCCGCCGCCGCAGCAGCGGCCAGCACGTACATGCCGGTGGCAGACACGGACTCAAACGCCCCCTCCTCAATGTGCGCGCGGTCGCGGACAAAGCCCGTGTCCAGGGAGTAGCACAGCGCCATCTTGGCAAACGAGCTCAGAAACACATGCGCGTCATACGGCATCTCCGGCATCTCCATGCCCAGTCTCAGGCTGGCCACCGTCACCTCGGCCCCTGGCTCCGCCGTCCACACAATGAGCTTGCCGTCCCGCACAGCCTCCGGATTCACCGGATGCACAAACTCGCGACACTGCGCGTCCTTCACCTCGATCGTCTGGGTCCACCGCACCTCCTCGGTGGGGGCTTTGATCTCCAGCTTGATGCGGCCCCGGCCGGAGGCCTCGATCATCACCGCTTTGACCCGCGGCTGGTACCGCGCCTGGATGGCCGCCGGATACGCCCGGGTGAAGTCCATCACCCGGTCCTTGCTGCGCGCCTGGCCGGACAGGCTGTGCCACATGCCCGCCCACTGCTCCGGCTGCTGCCCCAGGTGTACCACGATCTCGTCCGTCAGCCACTCGATCTCATGCTCGGCCGGGCCGTGAAAGCCAAAGTCGCTGCCCAGGTGGGTGTACGCCGTGAAGGAGTTCAGGCGCTTGGTTCCCGCCGCCACCTGCTGGTTTTCATCACGGTGGATCAGATAATCCTCCACCGGCTGCCACACCAGTCGCGGCTTCGGTGCCGCGAGCAGTGAACTGGAAGAGACTATGGCAATGATGGCCCCTAAGGTTGGTAAAAGGCGGTTCAAGTCCTTAGACTACGTCCACAGTCAACCTCACGCCACCATTGCCATTGCAAATAATTGCTGGCGTTATGCAACAACCTCCAACGCCTCAGCGTTCGTCGATCGGCACCACCTTCTGGCCATACGGCCTGCCGACGTAGGCGCTCAGCGGACGGAACAGGCGGTTCTCGCTCCACTGCTCCAGCACATGGGCGGTCCAGCCGCTCATGCGGGCGATCGCGAAGATCGGGGTGAAGAGGTCGGTCGGGATGCCCAGGCTGTAGTACACCGTGGCGCTGTAGAAGTCCACGTTGGCGTTGAGGCCCTTCT
>CAZPSQ010000346.1:0-5664 GCA_964588755.1 uncultured Prosthecobacter sp.
CTCGGAGCAGTCGGCCAGCTTGTCGGGCAGACCGCCGCTGCTCATGGCGTCCTTGCGGATGGCCTCGCGGGCCTTGCGCGCGGCCTCGCGGGCCTTGGCGGCGATGATGATGTTTTTGATGACATCGACTGCGGTCTCTGGGTTCTCGTCAAAGTGGC
Organism: uncultured Prosthecobacter sp.; assembly: GCA_964588755.1. Taxonomy (GTDB): domain Bacteria; phylum Verrucomicrobiota; class Verrucomicrobiia; order Verrucomicrobiales; family Verrucomicrobiaceae; genus Prosthecobacter. The sequence continues at coordinate 159 of CAZPSQ010000346.1, forward strand.
GGAGCAGCCCTTCATAAACGACGGAGCTCACCACGCCCTCGACCTCGCCGTTGACGAGCTTCACCTTGGTCTGCGAATTGAAGCGCGGATTCGGCAGCTTCACGCTGAGCACGCAGATGAGACCTTCGCGGCAGTCGTCGCCCTCGATGTCCGGGAGCTTGTCTTTGAAGGCCTTCGGGTTGGCGTTGATGTATTGCTTCACCGCCTTGGTCAGCGCGCTCTTGAGGCCGCTGTAGTGGGTGCCGCCGTCGGGATTCGGAATGGCATTGGCGAAGCACAGGGTCTGCTCGCTGAGGCCTTTGTTGTACTGAAGCACGCAGTCCACGAGGATGAACTTCGGCTTGTCGTCGATCATGATCTCGCGACGTCCGGCGATGGCGATCGGCTCGGCGTGGACCTTGTCCTTGTCCGCGCCCATCTCGCGCACGAACTGCTTCACGCCCTCGGTGTAGAGCAGCTTTTCCTGACGGGGCGGGGAGACGCGCTCGTCGGTGACGGTGATGTTGATGCCGGGGTTGAGGAAGGCCAGCTCACGCAGACGCACCAGGAGGCGGTCAAAATTGAACGTGGTGGTGATGGTGAAGATGGTGGCGTCCGGGAAGAAGGTGATCTTCGTGCCGGTGCGCTTCGGCTCCTCCTGCTCTCCAAGCACGGTCAGCGACTCGGTGGTGATGCCGCGCTCAAAGCCGATGGCGTAGATCTTGCCATCACGGAAGACCTCGCATTTAAACCAGTCGGACAGGGCGTTCACGCACTTGGCGCCGACGCCGTGCAGACCGCCGGAAAATTCATACGCGCCATCACCAAACTTGCCGCCAGCGTGCAGGTTCGTCAGCACCAGCTCGACGGTGGGAATGCCCTTGGCGTGCATCTCAACGGGAATGCCGCGGCCATCGTCCTCGACGCTGAGTGAGCCGTCGGTGTGAATGGTGACACTGACGTTTTTGCAATTGCCGGCCAGATGCTCGTCAATGGAGTTGTCCACGACCTCAAACACACAGTGGTGCAGGCCGCGCTCATCGGGGTCGCCAATGTACATGCCTGGGCGGAGGCGGACGGCCCTGAGGCCTTCGAGGTGCTGGATTTGCTCGGCCCCGTATGCCTGGGTGGCGGATACGTGGGTAGTGCTGAGGAGGTCAATATTTTCGTCGGACATGAGATGTGCTTTGCGGGATGTTCCATCGCCTGAATCCGTCCATAAAAACCGCTCCGGAAACGTGCTCGATGAAGAGGCTTTCAGCCTAGCGAGGCGGGGGGCCTAGCAAAGGGAATTTTGCGCTGAAAAGCCGTCTTTTTTCGTTCCTGAAACACCCCTCTGAAGAGCCCCACACGCTCATTCATCATTCAAGCATTGGCGGCAGGCCAACACCCGCCATCAAGTCATTTCGAAACAAGAAGGCCCCGCCTCGCAAAAAATTCCGCCCCGTTGAGAAACAGCAGACACGCCCACCAAACTCCAAAAATGGAGCCCACAAGAGGCTGCCAGATGAAAAACACACAGAGAAAGAGAGCAGCCCAAAAGAACCACCGCTGCCGACAACCGCCTGAACCCAGCGCATAGGCGATGAAAATCCCCCAGCCAGCAGCAGCATGTTTCCTTGCGCAAGGTGAACGCCAGCCGTCCTCAGCAATGTCAGCAGCGCCATCATCGTCTCCATGACATGCCGCTCATCCGTCAGGTCGTCAATGCGGTGGCGTTCAACCACACGCCATGCCTCAGCCATCCCCACCACTCTCAAAACCACAGCAACAAGGGACAGCAGCACCCCCAGCATCGCTGCAATTTGGACACGCTGAACCCGCAACACGCCCCTCTTTTTCATGGAAGGCTGATGCCTCATCGAGCGGACGGAGCGGCGGCTGGCGGGGAGGCGCATGACGGAAATGGAAAGGTCCGAACACTCCTCTGTTAACGTCCTAGCCCCTCAAAACTCGCCGCGAAAAACGCAGCGGGCGCTGGGAGTTTCATAGATGACGATCTCGCAGAGGCCGGGGAGCTGGGGGGCCAGCTTTTGCCAGAGCCAGGCGGCCATGTTTTCGATGGTGGGGTTTTCCAGGCCTTCGATCTCATTGAGGTAGCCGTGGTCCATCTGGTCCACCAGGGGCTTCATGGCCTTGGAGATTTCCGCGTGGTCATAGACCCAGCCGATGTGCGGATCGACCTCGCCTTCGATGGCGATCTCCACCTTGAAGGAATGGCCGTGCATCTTGGTGCACTTGTGAGTGGAGGGCAGGTTCGGCAGCGTCTGGGCGGCCTCGAAACGGAAGTCTTTGACGATTCGGCAACGCATGGGCAGGTAAGGTTCTCGGTTCGCTGTTGGCGGTTCTTAGTTGGGGGTTGGGACAGACTTGGACTTTTTCTTGGAGCTGCGGGACTTGGATTTCTTCCCTTCGGTGATGAGTGTGGTCTTGTTTTCCTCCAGGGCAGGCTCAGTGGCAGCGGCTGGGAGGGCTTTTTTCACCATCGCGGAAGGCGGAGGAATGACGGGCGCGGGCAGCAGGGTGAGATGCAGGCGATGGCAGGCGCCGTCAAATGGGGTGCTGTTCGGATACTTGGCAGCCTTCAAGATGCCAAAGCTCTGGCCTACAGCAATGCCTAGCTTTGGCTCATGCGGGAAGCCCTTGTCGAAAGGCGCGACGTCAAAGACCTCGCTATGCCCCGGCACGGCCAAGGAGAGCACGTCCCCATCCAGCGAGGCGCGCAGGTTCACACGGCCTTTCTCAAGGGCGGCACCAGTGAGCACGATCTCCTTCCCATCGGCAAAAACCGTCAGCGTGGGCTGCGCGGCCACGAAATGCAGGACATATCCAGACTGCTCATCCCCCTGAGCCAGCAGTGTGCTGTCCCGGTCCACTGAGGGATCGAAATCGAAAGCGGCACTGATGAAAAAGCCCCTGCCCTGCAGCTTTGGCGCATCAGCCGCAGGAATTTCATCCCCCATGTTTAACATCAGATCCTGAGAGCCAGCCGCACTGACCGGACACAAGATGTCAGCCGCAGGCCGCACCGCACTCTTGAACTCCGCCGGGAAGTGGGCCGCCAGCCGCGCCTTCTCCTCCGCGTGCCCGGGCTTGCCTGCCAGATTGGTCCACTCATGCGGGTCATTCCGGTGATCGTAAAGCTCCTCAGCACCATTGGCATGGCGGATGTAACGCCAGTGCTCATCCCGGGCGGCATACGAGGTATTTTTGCCACCGCCCGCACAGATGATGGCTGGCCGGTCCCGCTTCGCCGCAGGATCAAGCAGCAGAGGCTTCAAAGTGGTGCCATCGAGATGCTCCGGCAACGGCAGCCCCACCAAATCGCAAAGTGTGGGATAAAGATCGATCAAAGCCACCGGCTGAGCTGTGGTGGTGTCCGGCCGGGTGATGCCAGGGGCATAAATGGAAAGCGGAATGCGCGTGGCAGGCTCCCACAGCCGGCCCTTGTGCCACATCTGCTTTTCCCCCAAATACCAGCCGTGGTCAGAGGTGAACACGATGATCGTATCCTGGGCATTGCCCCCCTTTTCCAAAGCATCCAAGATACGGCCCAACATCGCATCACAAAACGCGATGCTGGCCAGATAACCACGCACGGCGGCCTTCCACAGGCCCTTGTCCACCATCTGCTGGTGAACACCGCTTTTGAGGTGGTTTTTAGCCACAGAGGGAACATCATCCAGATCATCCGCCTTTACCTCGGGCAGCTGGATGTCCTCCAGCGGCAGCGCATCAAAGTATTTCTGCGGCACATACCAGGGGGAATGCGGTCGGTAGAGCCCCACGGCCAAGAAGAACGGTCTATCCTGCTTTTGGGAAAGGCAATCCACCGCAAAGCCCGCCACCTGCCCATCATCAGTCTTCTCGTCCTCGACCGGGATGCCACCCCAGTCCCAATGCCAGATGTCCAGGCCATTGAAGTTTTGGCCGACATGCACAGGCAGGTCAGGAATCTGCACGCCAGCAGCAGGAAACCGCCGCTCCCATGCGGCATCCTGCTCAAAGCCACGGCGGCCACCATGCCAGCCAGCAAGGCGCCCATCAGGCCCGCCGTGGTTGGCATGGAAGATTTTTCCTGCGGCAGCGGTGAGGTAACCCTGCTCTCTAAAATAGAAAGGAAGTGTTGGCTTCCCCACGACCTGCACACTGCGGCGCCAGTCTTGCTCATTGCCAGTGACGCCGCTGGAGGAGGGCAGCATGCCGGTGAGGAGGCTGGTGCGCGAGGGATTGCAAAGAGCGAAGTTGCAATGGGCATTGGTAAAGCGCATGCCCATCCTCGCCAGGCGGTCCATATTTGGCGTAATGGATTGCGGATGGCCGCCCATCCAGCCCACATAGTCCCGCAGGTCGTCCGCCATAATCAACAGCACATTGGGCCTGCCGGAGACGGGGCTGACCTTGGATGCATACTTTGAAGCAGCAGACGCCCGGCCCACGACAAGCATCAGGCCAAGGAGAAAGAGACGGGCTGCGGGCGACATAGCCATGAGGAGAGAATGCACAGAGAATGCAGGGTGTCGAGGCAGGGAAAAGGGGAGCGTCCAAACACTTCGCATCAAGGAGTATTTAAGCTCTCCAAAACAATAAACTAAGAAGGGAAAAGCGTCCTCAGGGGGACTTTGTGAAAAATTTCACAAATAGCTTGCGACCCCTGTTTGCTATTGCTACAACACCGCCCGCCATCCCACCCGGACCCTAGTCTTTCCTACCTGGCGGACCCTACGCTCATGTCGTTGCCATCGCTTCAACAAGCCCCCTTCGCTCCGTTGCTCGCCAACGTGCACAGCCACGCCTCAGAGCTGTTCGACAAGGACACCTTTCTAAGCTTCATCACAAACTCCGTGCTTGTTGCCCTGCTGGTCCTTGGCCTTGTGCTGTGGTTCTCCCGCAAGGCCACCAAGAACATGACACTGATCCCGCACAAGGCGCAGAACATGTTCGAGTTTGTCATCGAGTTCCTGTATGGACAGGTCGAAGGCATCGTCGGGCCGAAGCAAGCCAAGCTGGCCTTTCCGCTCCTGGGAACACTCTTCATTTACATCCTGATTTCCAACTGGTTCGGACTGCTGCCGGGCGTGGGCACCATCGGCTGGGGCGAGGCCACCGGCCCGCTGTCCATCAAAGCCGCGCACGACCCGCTGCTGCGTCCGCCGACGGCTGACCTCAATGCCACCATTGGCCTGTCCATCTCCGCCTTCCTGGTCTGGCTGTTCCTTACGATCAAGGAAATCGGCGTGTGGGGCTTTGTGGTCCACACCTTTGGTCCCAAGGGCGGTCTGAAAGGTCTGATGGGCATCGCGGTGGCTCTGGTGTTCCTCTTTGTGGGTGCGATCGAGATCGTCTCCATGATGATCCGCCCGGTGACGCTCTCCATCCGTCTGTTCGGCAACATCTTCGCCGGTGAAAACGTGCTGCACACCATGAGCGACCTGATGGCAAACACAGGCCCTGTTGGCAGTTTCCTGGGCAGCATCGCCCTTCCCCTGCCCTTCTACTTCATGGAGCTGCTGGTCGGCCTGCTGCA
>CAZPSQ010000347.1:0-5602 GCA_964588755.1 uncultured Prosthecobacter sp.
GCCAGAACTGCCATGTCGAGGGCAAAAGGTCGTCCTAATCGGTTCCGGTAAAAAGATAATAAGATAATGACAATTCCTAAAGGGAAGAGAATTGGTAATGCAGATGTTTTAATACCAACTGCAATGCCGATCATAAGACTGGTGATGAGAAGCCAGGCTCGGTTATTCTTACTCCACCACTCATAGGCTGCTAACATTGCAGCAGCACAATACGCTGCCAGAAATAATTCATTTTTTGGCATTCCTGCTTGAAATGCAATGAAAGGAGCAGAATAAAAAAGGATTGCAGAGATGATACTCGTAAGAACACTTGAAAATTTCCTGGCCATGCTATATGCAAAAACAGCACTTAAAAAACTAAATGATAGATGCATTAAACCAGGAAGGGGTTGACCTGTAAGCAACAGCGCAAGTGTATACAACATTTCTGCATAATGAGCCAGAAAACTATTTTGATTTTCCATTACAGGGATGATCCCCTGAGCGCGGATATAAATTTCAGGGACTCCAATGTGATAATTCAACGCATCAAAATTGGTTGCTGGAGTGATTGACCAGATAGCAGCGCCAAAAAAGGAAATTAAGAAAAGTGCCAGAAGATAGGAGGATAGACGTTGATCGTGATTAAGAAAGGCAGTCTTAATTTTTGTATAAGTTGAAACAAAACCAGATTGATTCCTTTTCCAAAAACCTGGCACGAAAATGAGGGTCAATACAATAACCATACTCCAGGCGATCCAAGGCAACAATAGATTGGCAAAACCTGCAATCATTGTGAGAGCCATTAAGACTGCCAAACCAATACAAGCTGAAAAAGCCAAATTTTCTAATAGAGCAATATGGGCACTCAGGCCCAGTTTCCATAGGAGGAAATTCCCGATGGCTGTGCTTAGAATAGTTAATATTAATAGGCTAATTAATGATGCAGCAACGCCTTGAACAGAAACAGCAAAGATTAAAAATGAAACACAACTTATGCCTAAAATCACCAGTAATAATTTTCCCTTATGGATCCACATCAACCCCATGGCCAACAATGCACAAACAACATAGAACAAAGCCCATCTATAATCTGCTTTTGGAAAACTGGGGAAAAGTCCTGGATTTTGAAAAACGGCAATTGAGTAAAAAATTGTTACAATAATAGCCGTCAGAATTCCTGCAAATGAGATCACAACCAGGTAAGGGCCAATACTGTTTTTTGCGTAACTCTTTGGATTGATTGACACAAAAACTCTCCTGGTTTTCAATGAAAAAACGGTTCAAATTAATTGATTTTACGGGGCAGTATCCTGTTTGGATACTCTATTAATTTCAGAGATAATCAATTTGACCTTTGATTCCCATGAATTTCGTTGCGCCAGCAGGTCTAGTTTTCTTATGTACTCCGGATCCTGAGCTTTTACTAACCCAATCTCAATATTTGACAGAAATTCATTCTTGTTCTTTGCGATCAATACTTCGTCATATTTTGTGCACTCAGGAAGCGCAGTCGTAATGATTGGTTTAAGTAACGCTGCATACTCGAAGAGTTTTAACGGAGAAGTAGCCAGAGTGATTTCATTTACGTGGAATGGTATGATGCCTACAGAAAAATGACGAATATAATGAAATAAATCCTCATATTTTTTCATGCCCAACCAATAAATATTTGAATTCGCCAGAAGGTTTGATTTATCTAGCGTGCCATCGTAATTTGTGCCAAGAATAACAAAGTTCCATTCCTGGCGTTGTTTCGCCAGATAATCAACAAGGCCATAATCAAACCATTCTGCTAATGCGCCTGAATACCCAATAATGGGTTTTTGTTCCGCAAGGATTGCCTCTAAGTCAGTTGGAGCGGACTCCTCACCAATATCTCGATAAGATTTAACAAAATCATAATCAACACCGTTTGGAATGAGCAGGATATCTGAGCGAATTTTTTGGGCTTCCTTCAAAAGTGGATCGCTTGTCGTTATCACTATATTTGCGGCCCTCATTGCGGCCAAATGCATTTTCATCGGTGTTGACGAAACAGCAAGATCATCATAATGATCATATATAACAAGCGGATTACTTAAATCTTTAATCAATTCTGCGTGTTTCGCCACACCCAGGTATAAGACCGGAGACTTTAATTTGCTAAAAGTCTTGGTCGGAACATTGCATAGATAAAGACCCGGGTCAATTTCTGTAAACCCATAAACTGTGTCAGCCATTTCATTTTTCGTGCAGTAGAAGAATAAATAACCCTGGCGAGCAAATTCCCTTGCGATTTGGTGGGGGCGTTGGAACATATAACCCCAGTCATGTGTTGGTGGGTAAATGACAACACCTTTAGAGGCTGGATGGTTGGCAAGTATTTTTTCTAACATCTCTATGTAGCGGTCGGCTTGGCGCTGTTCGACAGTCGGCCGGTTTTTTATCCCAGCAATAAAACCTTCAACTTGAGCCAACCGAATTTGGTTCAATGAAAAATAATCAGACAATCTTTGCGATGGCGATCGATCATCCTTTTTATGATACACAACCCTAAACCCCTTCAAAACCACCGCAAGTAATCCTATTGCGGTAATAATTGCAAGAGGCATCCATAGGTTTAAAAGCGCGAAAACCAGCGCAACGATAAATAAAAACCCAAAAAGAAATAAAGTTTTCAACAATCCATAGAATTTTTTTCGATATTGATCACTAAAAATTCCAGCTTCACCATCTCCAGTCGCATAACGCCGTATCAAGCGAAGCAATTTCTTCTTGTTTGCTGGACCATGCCAGCTTACTGTTGCTTCAGGTGTGAAACACCAGTTATATTCAAGGCTCTTGATTTGTAGGTCAAATAAAGTGTCTTCACCAGCGTCCGTGAGCCATTCGGGGTAACCATTTACTTTCTCCCATACTGATTTTCGAAAAGCCAGGTTTCTTGAAGATGGGAGGTAACTTTGTGGATCCAACTCATCAATTTTGCTGAATAGAATTTTGGCATAGATTGAAGTGTCATCAACGGGGCGAGAAAAACCAAAACTAACATGAATGGTCGAGTCCACTAAGAATGGTTTGATGAGATTCTCTAACCATTTCTTTTCAAGGATACAGCCAAAATCACTGCAAGCGATTATCTCAGACGAGCTATTCTGTATGGCAATATTGCGACCTTTTGCAATATTTACGCCTGGTTCAATCAGGATTTTGACCCTAAAAGGTGCTTTTTTCGCAAACTTATGCAGTAATTCTACTGTCTTATCAGTTGAACCACCATCTACAATTATTAACTCGCTCGGGTGAGTGGTTTGTTGAAGAAGTGAATCAAGCCATTCATCTGCCCGCGATGCCTCATTCAAGACAGTGGCAATCAGCGATACTTGTAAATCTTGAGAGCGCAGGTATTGGTCGTCCTCGTAAGACCATGGTAGTCTGTTTGGATATGCTGGAAATATCTCAGGTGGCGCATAAACCGCAACACGGCTTCGATCTGGTAATTTGACCTGCTTGTTAAATTCGTCAAGTAAAACTTGCAATTTTTTTGGTGTTAGCTGCCGTAGAATTTTGAAGAAACCCAGCCTTATAACTTTTGATGCTGCAACGATTGCTTTCGCACCGCGAGACATTGTCTTCATAATATATTGCACAAACTTCATTTGGACGCTGTTGTCTGGCAACAGTTTTACTCGCGCTCCCCAGATGAAACGAATCAACTTCCAAGCGTTGCTTGAATATATTTCATTTAACTTTTCTTCAATTCTGTTTATTACCTGTAATTGGGCGGCAATCACCTTTTCTTTTTCCTGAATTACTTCAGCTTTTCTTAAAGAATCTTTTTCGAGGTTCTTTATTTGAGTTGATAATTCAATCACCCTGGCTTGGAGAGAGCCTTCATTCGATTTTAAAGATTCACCAAGGGGTGCCCATTGGTCAACCACCGAATTGAATTGTTCGTCGACGACTCCCAGCCCTGCTAGTAAATAAGAACTCTCTCTTTCCGAAAATAAACCTGAACGGTGTGTGTCTAAGACAAGGTTTTTAAATTGCTCATCAATCCCATGTAAATTGGTAATAAATGACTCTGCCCAATCCTTTCCAAAATAACGCACACCAATAAAATGGACACCTGCTGTTTCAAATTGCTTGGATAAATCTGATAGGGGGTTTTCAACGCCGTATTTCCAACCACCATCCTGAGTGATTTGAGCTCTCCAAATCCAATACCAAAAACATGCGGAATTTGGAACCAATACCATGACAAATTTTTTACTGTAAGATGCCATGGCTTTAATCATACTTACTTGCTCATCAAAGGTGTAATGCTCCAAAACTCCCGCATTAAATACCAAGTCGAATTCTGCTGTGCCGTTCTCGAAGGCGTTTCTCTGCAAAAAGGTGGCCGTTAGGTTTTCTCGTTCGAAGATTTTTCTAGAATAATTCAACGCTTCTTTTGAAAAATCCATTAAGGTTGTTTGAAATTTCTTTGTCCGGGCCAGGGCAAGGCTCTGCCATCCACCGCCGCTGCCCACCTCCAAAGTGCGCCCACCCTCAGGGAGTAATTTAAGAATTTCGGTAGCAAATTCATTATTAAAAATCCTCATGGCCTCATCTTCTTCCAAGGCATCAGAGGTTGCATAAATCTCATCCCATTTTTTTAATTCAGATTCGTGATTGGTCATAATGATCCATTAATGATGCTAGAAAGTCCGAATGTCATGATGAATATCTGGTAAAACAACTGAATAAATGTGCATATCAGAAACAACCGTGAACAGAATCGCGTTTTCGATAAAGTCAAAATACTGCGGTTTATTATTTGGCCGGTTTTCTATGTTGAGTACGAGCGCATAACTTCCTGGTGCAAGAATATTCTTCATTTCGAATTCTAAAACAACAGATTGACCAGCCTGCAATCCTTGAAAATGGATATTTTGGTCAAGGGTTGTAAAAGTAATGATGTCTAAACCTTTAGTGTTACGGAATGAAAAACCAAAGCCGATAAAAGGCGATGGCACATCCACAACTGCTAAAGCCTGTATAGTTATCTTGAGTTTTTGCCCGTACTCGAACAAGTACGACTCAGTCTGCATGCCATTATCCATTTGGCATGCTTGAACCTGAATTTCTCCGCTGCCCCATCGTGTCAGATGAGTACAATCCCCTAAAAATATTAGAGGTTTTGCTGGGTTTGTCGTGGACTTTAAATTGGAGGAGATTTTTGGTGCTTGTTCGTTTATGGTACTTTGACTGTTTTGTTCTTCAAACAAGAACCGCAAGTATTGTCCAGTTATATCTGCTGGTGAGCCATATCCCTGGATTTTTCCTTCATGCAACCACAGCGCAACATCGCAAAAGCTGCGCACGGTTTGCACATCGTGCGTGACCAGGACGATGGTGGTGCCGCGTTCGCGCATTTCGCGCATCCGGTTCATACATTTGATCACAAAGCCGGCATCGCCAACGGCCAGCGCTTCATCCACGATCAAGATTTCGGGTTCAATGCAGGTGGCAATCGCAAATGCCAGGCGCACGAACATGCCGGAGGAATAAATTTTCACCGGTTGATCGATGAAGTCGCCGATCTGAGCAAAATCGATGATCGCGCTTTCCATTTTGCGCATCTCTTTTTCGGGAATGCCCA
>CAZPSQ010000348.1:0-5552 GCA_964588755.1 uncultured Prosthecobacter sp.
GCTTTCTCGCATCCAGCTCCTCACCGACACGGATGGCGACGGCCGCATGGACAAGGCCGTCACCTTTGCCGACAATGTGGACCACGTGCAGGGACTGCTGCCGTATGACGGCGGCCTCATTGCCACCACCCGCACGCAGATCCTTTTCCTCAAGGACACGGACGGGGACGGCAAGGCGGACGTGGTCAAACCGCTGATCAAGGGCTTCAACCCGCGCCACAGCCAGCTCCAGGTCAGCTCCCCGCGCTGGGGCCCGGACGGCTGTGTGTATTTCAACAACGGCCTGGATGCCAAGGAGATCTACCCCGCCGACGCACCGAAGACGGTGGTCGGCGTTCCTGGGGCCAACTTCAAATGGAACCCCAAGACTGGCGAGATCACCCCCGTGGGCGGCAAGGGCCAGTATGGCGGTGCCTTCGATGACTGGGGCCACTACTTCTACTGCTCCAACCGCAATCCGGTGATGTTCACCGTCATGCCCTGGGAGGCCATGTCGCGGAATCCGTACGCGGGCATCACCCAGAATTTTGAAGACATCGCCCCAGCCGGCGCGGACACCCGCGTCTTCCCGCTCAAGATCACGCACACCACGGCAGACGCCCATGCCGGAACAAACACTGCTTGTTCCGGCCTGGGCGTCTACCGTGGCCTGCTGATGCCGGAGCTGAGCAACAATGTCTTTGTTCCTGATCCCACCGGTCAGCTCATCACCCGCTACAAGGTGGAGCCAAACGGTGCCAGCCTGAAGGCCGCACGCGTGGGCGAGCGCACGGAGTTCTTCCGCAGCTCCGACGAATGGAGCCGCCCCGTAAATTTCACCACCGGCCCGGACGGCGCCATCTACGTGTGCGACATCTACCGCCGCTGGATCGACCACGCCCGCTTCTTCCCCGAGGAATTCGTGAAGAGCCACGACATGCGCCAAGGTGAAAACCACGGCCGCATCTGGCGCATCGTGCCGAAGGGGACGAAGCAGCTCGTCGCCAAGGTGCCGGGCAAATACCACGCCATCCCCGAAACTGGCTGGGGCGATGTGCCCGCCGAGCACGCCGACCGCGCGGAGTTTTTGAAGGTGTCCGCCATCACGGGGGCCACCCAGCTTGCCGCCGTGCTCACCGCGCATCCCGATGATGCCTGGATGTCCAGGATGGTGGCCTCCGCCTCCAGCAAGCAAATGGGCCGCGTGCTTAGCTCTGTGGGTGATGGATTCTTCGCCTCCTTCTCCGAAACACGCACCGCCACCGTGCGCACCTTTGCCCTCGGTGCCATCGCCGATGCGGATGCTGCCGACGTGGCCGCGCTGCTGACACTGCTGCAAAGGGAGCCGGGCAGGCTGCTGTGGTGGAAGCCCGCTCTGCTGCAGGGGCTGGCCAAGCTGCCGAAAGGCCATGAGGACGCTGCCAGGGAAATCGCCGCATTGCAGGGCAAGATCGACGAGATCGTGGCCGATGCCAAAGCCCCCACGGAGCAGCGCCTCGCCGTGCTGCCGCTCCTCGCCTCCCGCAAGTGGGCCGCCGTGCAGCCGGTCATTCAGAACCTGCTCACCACCACGCAGCCGCCGGAGCTCGTCACTGCCACCGTGGCGTTGCTGAAAAAATTTGCCGCACCCAGCACCTCCCCGCTCATCTATGACCTGCTGCCCAAAGCAGGTCCCGCCTTGAAGCGGGAGCTGGTGCCCATCCTCACCGCCAACGGCACCACCGCGCTGGAGCTTTTCAAGCGCATGGAGAAGGGCGAGTTCCCCACCGCCTGGGTGGATGTGGAGACGCGCTGGCGCTACCAGCGTGGCACCGGTGAGATGGCTGAACTGGCCAAGAAAATCTTCGGCGAGGCCAGCGGCGACCGCGCCGCCGTGGTGAAGGACTACATGGTGGCCACCACCCACCCCGGCGATGCCAAGAAGGGCCAGCAGGTCTTCGCCACCATCTGCATCACCTGCCACAAGCACGGCGACATTGGCGTGGATGTGGGGCCCCCGCTCTCCGATGTGAAGGTGAAGCCGCCGGAGGCCCTGCTTTCCGACATCCTGGACCCGAACCGCATGTTTGAGGCCCGCTGGAGCGCCTACCAAATCGACCTCAAGGACGGCCGCATTCTCAGCGGCCTCATTCAAAGCGAGACCAGCGACGCCGTTGTCGTCGCCATGATGGGCGGCGCCAAGGAAACAGTCCAGCGCAGCGCCATCAAGGAGATGAAATCCCTCGACCGCTCCCTCATGCCTCCAGGTCTGGAGGCGGCAATCAGCAAGGAGCAGATGGCGGACTTGATCGCGTTTCTGCTGGGCAAGTAGCCTTCTTGCTGTGCAACAAGGGCTGGCGTGGTCAGCCCCCTGGCTGGAGGAATGGCCGGCATTGCGCGGCCTGCAAAGCTGGAAGGGAGGGCTGTGGTCTCTGCACCTGACAACGCGCTTCCTTGTTGCACAGCAACAAGGCTGTTTTTCGGGCTACTCCTCCGCAGCCCCTTCCTCCCCATGCCCTTCCTCCGCCATGCGGTGGATCGTGGCACTGAGCAGGGCGATGTAGCCGTGGACATCCAGGCTCTCCGCCTCAGGCTCTCCCCGCACGGAGTACAGCCAGCCCTGCTCATAAGGGTCGCTGCGCACGATGCAGGCATCCACCTTGAGGTAGGGATTGCCTCCGGCAAAGGAGCCGTTCATCACGCAATACACATCCGACGCGGCCTTGAAGCCCTCCACCCAGCCGATGTTGTCCCCCGGTTCCACGTGCGCGCCTTCCGCCGGCTTCCACTCGCAGTCCACCAGCTCCCCCAGCATGCGTGTGGCAAACTTGGTGAAACCCACGCGCCACAGGTTTTCCTCCCCCTCCACGCGTGTCATCCAGTAATGCGAGCGCGAGTAGCGGAACGTGTCTGGGAAGCGCGCGGAAAAGCGCGCGTGTTTGAAGCGGATGAAGTTCAGCGGCATTGACGTGGTGCAGGCTTCCAGCCCGCGGTGTTGGACGGCAGGGGTTGTCAGTGGCGGCAGCTTTTCAGCCCCTCCGCCGCAGCCCCACATACGCCAGCGCGACTCCCGCCAGGAAATGCACGGCCAGCATCGCGATCGCCAGCGTCGGCGCGGCAAACCACGTCCTCACAAAATCGTCGATCAGCTTGAGGAACGGCGTGCTCTGCATCGAGTCGATGATGCCTGACCAGCCGTAATGCGCGGTCACAAACGGATGCACGATGTGGCCGATGGTGCGATGAAAACCCAGCAGCGCCCCGGAGAGCAGGATGTTGGCGCACAGCAGCGTGAGGGACAGGCTGTGGGCGCGTTCCGCAGAGCTTGAATTGGCCGAAATGCCCAGGCAGACCGCCGTGAAGGCCATGCCGGAAAGCACGGGCAGCAGCAGCTTGGCCGTGCCTGTGCCGGGCAGGCCGCCGGAGCAGATTTCCAGGAACATCTCCATCCAGACGCCCTGGACCAGGATCACAGGCAGCGTGAAAAACAAAGCCCCCAGCAGCCATGCGCCCGCGCTGACCCCGCCGATGCGCTCCCGCTCATACAGCGCGCGCCGCGCGGCGATCTCCCGCGCACCAAGCCGCACCGCCATGAACATGACCAGCAGCACCTGGATCAGCACAATCATGGAGACCGTGTAGGCGGCAGGCCACAGCACCTCCGCAGCTTTGGACCCGGCAGCCACCTCCTGCAGCAGCTTTTTGTTGGGCCACAGCAGCAGCGCGGCGGTGAGCGGCCCGCCGAGCAGCAGCGCCATATGGGTGATCCATTCCTTGGGCGTGCGGCGCAGCAGCGTCCAGCGGCGGCGCACCAGGTGCCGCGCCTGGCTGAGCATGCCGGGCAGGGGAATGATGGGGCGGATGTCCGCCTCCGTGGCCGGCTTCATCCTGGTCTCCGCCTGCGTGTCACCCTCCTGTTTCATGAGGATGGTGCGGTCGGCGTCGCCGGGGTCCTCCTCTGCGGCGGAAAGCTGCTCCGCGCTGCCGCCGCCCAGCTTGAAGGCGGCGTAGTAGGCGTCCCGGTGCTTCATCCAGGAATCACCCCAGCGCTGGGCCGGGCGCTTGGCCAGGCGGGCATACACCTCGTCATAGGTGGGCACGGTGAAATAGTGCGGCACCGCGCGCGCCGGGCCGTGGAAGGCCACGTAGCCCTCATGCAGCACCACCACGGTGTCATACGCGCCCAGGTTCGCCAGGGCGTCCGTGGCATGAATGACAATGCGGTCCGGCCGGTCGCTGGCCACCAGCTTTAGGAGCGCCTCAAACTCGCGCTCGCTGCGCACATCCAGCCCCACGGTGAAGTCGTCGCACAGGACGATGACGGGGTCCGCCACCAGGGCCATGCCCAGCTTCAGCCGCCGCCGCTGCGGCAGGGCCAGCGCGGAGGTGCGCTCCGTGGCGATGTTTTCCAGCCCCACCGTCACCAGCACATGGGACACGCGGGAGATCATCTCATCCTTCGTGCGGCCCGCACCGCGCAGCAGCGCTGCGCTGATGAGGTTTTCCCGCACGGTGAGACTCTCGATCAGGCTGTCGTCCCCGGAGGGCACCCAGCCGAGCTGGTTTGGGTACAGCGGCTGCTTGACCAGGTCCCGTCCGCGCAGGGTGGCCGTGCCGGCCTCCGGCTCAGCCACACCGGCCAGGATGCGCAGCAGCGTCGTCTTGCCGCTGCCGGAAGGACCGATGACCGCCAGCACATGCCCGCCCGGAGCACTGAAACTGACCTGCTCCAAGACACGGAGCGGTTCCTTGTTCTTGCCGGGAACAACGTGGGAAAGGTTGCTGATTTCGAGCATGGACGCGCATCTAACCCGTTCCCGTGCGAAGCGCAAAGTTCAAATTCAGCCTTCCCTTCCGGGGGGTGCCTCTATAATCCTGCCGCCCACACCACTGCCACATGGCCGCCATTCTCCAAGTCCACCCCGCCGACGATGCCATCGTGGCGCTGCGCGATCTCGACGCAGGCGCCGTCGTCTCCCTTTCCGCCGCTGCCTGGACCCTGCGGGAAAAAATCCCCGCCAAGCAAAAGTTCGCCGCGCATGACTTTGCCCAGGGCGACCTCATCACCATGTACGGCGTGACCGTGGGCCGCGCCACCCAGCCCATCGCCAAAGGGGCGCTGCTGCACACCCGCAATATCGTGCATGCCACCGCCGAGTTCACCGGCAAGCAGCGTGACTACACCTGGACCCCGCCAGACATCAGCAAGTGGCAGGGTCGCACCTTCAACGGCTTCAAGCGTGCCCATGGTCCCTCCGGCACAGCCAACTACTGGATCGTCATCCCGCTGGTTTTTTGTGAGAACCGCAACCTCGCCTTCATGCGGGAGGCGCTGACCCGCAGCCTCGGCTATGGCAAGACCTCCCCTTACGAGCGCTTCGCCCAGCGGCTGGTGGACCTGCGCCGCGCGAGCGCGCCGCGTGAGCAAATCCAGGCCGCCATGCTGGAGGCGGAAACTTCCGCTGCTGCCGCCCGCGTCTTCCCTAACATCGACGGCGTGAAGTTCCTGGAGCACGGCCTCGGCTGCGGCGGCACCCGGCAGGATGCGCAGGCCCTCTGCCGCCTTCTGGCAGGCTATATCCATAGCTCGAATG
>CAZPSQ010000349.1:0-5549 GCA_964588755.1 uncultured Prosthecobacter sp.
AGGCGGGTGCGGTGCGCTCGCTGCCGGCAACGCCGGTATCGGTGCAGGCGACTCGCGAGCCTGCGGTGGCAGCGGTAGCGGCGAACGCGAAGCCACGGACCAGGGCAACGAGGGAAGTTCCAGAGTCTGTCCCGCGGAAGTTGATCCGCAACGCCCAGCCGTGATTCATGCGGGGCCGATTTTAGCGGCTAAAATTGTAAGCTGAAAAACTGGCTGGTAAGTCAGCAACCCCGCCACGCCCTTGAATTTCTCAGCGATCGCTGAATCTTCGTCGATGGCCAGTACGGTGAAGTGCGCGCGCCGGCCTTCAATCTTGCCGCATTGCCCGTTCGATGGATCTTCCCCAGAGCAACGTTGGGCTGCCCGAGCGCGCGCTGTAGTGCCTGTAGCTTCGACTCACACTCAGCCAGGTGCCGGTGTGTCGCCGGAGAGTTTCCTGTTTCGTTACTCTCCGAACCCCTACTTAGACGGGGCAGGAATGTGTTCGGAGTAGGGACGTTCTGTCCACCCCCGAAGGCCAGCAGGCCAGAAACGGCAGTTCCCGATTTCGATCTGGCTGTCAAAACTCGCCTGCGACCAACTGTGCTGCAGCGGAAATAGGGCGCTGGGTCTGCCGAAAGGTAGTACAAGCACGCACCCTATTGTGCAGCATCAAACTTCTCTCGTTCCAGTGCCAATTTGTCATGTGGATAAAATGGGAAGCGATATCGACGGCTTGTAGCCGCCACCGTTCGCGCCTTCAAAGTCATATTCATACAGCGTCGTTTTGCCGAGACTGGGCTGCCGTTGTCCAAAGAAGAATGTGAAGGCGTTCGGCGCTGCAATGAAGAGATGTAGTAGCGGCCTGCTGGTATGGCGTTCTTGGTTGATCTGCAATGCCAAGGCTTCCGCTAAATCGAATGCGTGCTGACCACACACGACGGAACGTGCACCGGGACCGCAGGTTGGGCGCGCAATTAACAAAATACTCACTTGTGGTAATGACGCTGCGAGATGCGCCTTCACGGTCGGGGCCACGTCGTGGGTGAGGCATACGGCAACCGCCATGCTTCCCTCAGATCCAGTCATTGCTTCCAGATCGAATTCCCACCCGGGCCAGGACGACTCTCGCGGCATGTCGCCTGAATGCCAGACATTCCGGTGAACGGTTCTCTGCTCAATCTCGACGTTGCGGCCGGATTTGATGTTCAGTACCGATCCAGCGGCGAAGGCCAGCGTAATGTGGGCATCAATAATCAGCCGGAGATGCTGGTTGTCCGTGGCTGCGACTCGCAGGAAACTCTTGAGTTTGGGGTAGAGCGCCGTCGTCCATTCGGTTTGATCGCGGATCGCGCGTTCGTCGAAGTGGGGGATAAGATCGAGCACGACGGTGCAGCGATCCTCCAGCCGGTCGAAGGGATGCTCGAAGGATTTCACCCCAAACACTACGTGCGCGCGACCGTCGCCAGCCAACAGGCCTTCTCGTTTACAGGCCTCCCGGAACGTATCCCGGTTGAACTCTAGTCGGCCTTGTCCGAGCCACTGAAACGCAATATCGTCGTAGATGAAACTGCTTTGGCTGACGGGAACGCGTCGCAGGCCGCGGTTCTCGAACAGCAAGTCCAGGTTGTCTCGATGATCGTCGAGTGAAGTCGAGTCCGTGTCCAATGACAGCGTTCGTGCAAGCAGCATGAGTTCCTGGTCATCGATGTCCAAATGCTCGCGCCAGAGCTTTCTGACTTTTCCAGCCATTGAACCGTCACCGGTTCCATCTAACAATTGTTGCAGGCGCAGCGTTTTCGATTTCTGGTTGATATAGCGGCGCAGTGGGTCGGTCTGCCCGATACGCCAGTTGGTGAGCAACTTGAACCGGGCACCAATTCCGTCGCGTGCGTGTGCCACCTGTGCCGTGCGGGCTCGCTGCAGTAGCGAGAACCTGTTGGCGTTGATCCATTCCGGATCGATCAGATCGGCATGGCCGAAATCGTTCACGGAGACATGCCATTTGCACTGGATATGTTCCCGCAGGATCGGCTTGCCTTCATGATCGCCCGGCGCGCGGTCGGGTGCGTAGGCGACCCATACATCGTCGAAACCCTTCGGCCCCGACTCGAACCCCACCTGCGTCACCGGGCTCTTGGAATCAAGCAGGCAAGCGGCCTTGCGCCAGAAAACTCTGGCTTGAAAAGCATCCCCGTCTCTGCGCACGGCAACGGCTTGGGTCATGGTGGTTCCTTGTCAGTACGGGGACAACTTGTCTGATCGCATCACTTGGGCGCAAGGAGTCACGTATCGCGAAATGGGGGCGTCGCTAAAATCGACTGCGCCAGTTCGATGGCGCGCGATGGCTTGATCGGGCCGTCGGGATAGGCGTCCAGCACGATCGCGGGTAACAGCCGCTGAGTGATATCCGAATACGTGAATCCGTAGGCGCGATTGGGCTGCTCGCCCGTCGCAGCCACGAGCGCCTGCAGGTCGGCCTTGCCGAACCCAGCGTTCCGCAGGCGACGCGAGAGAACCTCATGCCGTTGCGCGGCATCGGGGCGCTCGAATAGGAGGATGTCCGCTGCTCGGCGGCGCACGGCTGGGTCCAGAGCGTTCAGTCGGTTGGTGCACATCAGCACGACGGCGGGGAGGCCACTATTTGCGAACCGATCGATGCCGCGGATGAAGGCGTTGACGCCCGCTCGGTCTTCATGGTGCATCTGATCAGATTCACGAGACTGGGCCAGTGCGTCGGCTTCGTCGACCAACAGGATGACGCCACCACGTGCGGCGCCCTTGGTCGACTTGCATTTACTCGCTTCGTTAAATGCATGCTCGAACGCTGCAGAGACGAGCTGGGTCATTTCGCCAACACGGCCCTGGCCGCGCGAAGAAAGACTTAGAGGCAACAACGTGATGTCGATGTCCTCCTGGCGCGCCACCTTGTCGCCGATAGTCTCCGCCAGTTCCGTCTTACCCGAACCGACATCGCCGGAGAGGATAACCAGCGGCGGGCGGCGAAGGACGGCAGCGAGCAGATTTCCGGCGTCAGCATGGTGTTTGTCTTGCCATTTAGATAGCCCTATAGGGTTGATCAAGATGCCAAGCACGTTAGCCAGCCGCTTGATTTTGTCGTCCATACCAACTAGGCCTGCAAGACGCTCTTGAGCGTCGGGGTCGGGCAGCGTCATTGGGCGCTCGAATAGGCCTAGGAGATTTGTCTGTTGACTCATTAGTAACTCCTCACGCTGGCACGGCCAAGCGAGCGGCCACCGGATGAATAGGTCTTGTCGTGGGCGAAGTAGCCGTTGCTCACGGGGGATTCCAATCCATTCACACGCTGTAAAGGCAACTGCTGCTTGACGGTCGCACGTCGCTCGGTCGTGAGGGCATTCCAAGCGTGGCTGTAGGTCAAGTAGCTGTGGAACGCCGCACCGCTGATGTCTAAGCCTGGGCGAACGCGGCCCGGATCGTCGTCAGTTCCGCCATCTGCTAGCTCGCTAGCGGTGTACCGCAATGTGGGTTCGATCCATTTGTCGTTGCGCTGAAAGCCGTAGGTGACACTTCCTAGATAGCCCTGACGTAGCAGTTCCGTGGCCTCGCCCTCAAACTCCGCGATGCGTTCGTCGGTGATGTGCCCGTACAGACGCTGCAAGCGCTTGAGATCTGCCGCAACCTTCGCGGCAAGGTGCTTCGCATGCGTCAGCGTGAAAGTCTTGGTTTCGGTCGCAGTGGAGCTGTAACTCATGTCCTCATCCTTGGAAAGAAGGGCCGAAGACTTTCTGCCAGTAGCCCAGCGTCAGTTCTTTATTCGGAGCAGTCAGCGCAGCATCGATAGCGTCACCCGCATCCAGAGCGGCGTCGACGATGGCATCGGCGTTGTCGCCCGTGTAGAGCCGCGCCGCGTTATTGCGCGCGTTGATCGGATCGATGATTTGGACCGGGTCGGAGAGCTTGGCGACGCTCGACGCCTTGTAGTGATCCTCGAAGACGATGCGCTCGCGAAGATTGGATTTCGCCACGTAGGTGAAGAACGACTGTAGCGCTTCGGGGTAGTCCGAGAAGTCCGCGCCATCGTCGCACAGCTTTGCCAGAATCATTTCGATCATGAAGGACTTGAACCGGAAACCATCCCGCTCCTGCTTCATGCGGCGGGCCCAGAACTTCACAAGCCGCACCACCTGTGCGAAATGGTGCGGCTGCGCCAGCTTGCGTTTTCGCGCGAACTCAAGGTGCAAAGGAATGCTAGTTTCAAGGAAGTGGCCGTCGTCCTGGCTAATCAGATCGCCGCGCCAGTCGGGTAGCCCGGCATACAAAACCGGAACTACATCGACATCCAGGCCCGTTCCTCTGAACGACACGGTGACCGAATAGGTCTGTGGCTTGACCTGGTCCGAGCTCATGTTGGGAAAGGCCTTGCGCAACCGTTCGGCCAAGTAGTCCAGGAGCGTCCGAATGTCGTGCGGGACATCTGACCCACTGACGTAGACGGCCATGTCAATGTCGTTGATCGATCGCAGTGCCGTGCCTTTGGCAAGGCTGCCAGACAACTGAATCCGCTTCATCGAAAAGTCTGGATGCTCCGAAATGTAGCTCTCCAACTTCTCGCGCAGCCGCCGCGCCTGTGCGCGGTATTCATCCGCCTTGACTTTGGGCAGGTTGACCTTATCTTCCGCGAACCGCACAAGGTCGCGATGGTCGATATGGGTTCGGGACATCTAAAAGCTCCTTATGAGGCGATCTGTCTCATATCAGCGAGTCATGATAAAAAGTTCGGTAGCGTGATACTTTGACAAGTATTGCGTTTCTTCCCTCGGATGTCAAACAAAAAGTTCGGTAGCGTGGTATTCTTTGCCGACGCATTTTGGATAGGAGGCGGACCATGGCGACACGTCTCGGCGAGAAGCTGCGCGAGCTTCGTAAGGAGCGCGGGCTAACGCTCGAAAGGCTGGCCGAGCTCGCAGGGCTTAGCAAGAGTTACCTGTGGGAGCTTGAGAACCGCGAGTCCCAGAGACCTTCGGCAGAAAAGCTGACAGCACTGGCCGACGTGCTGGGTGTCGCTGCCACCTACTTCTTTGAAGAAGATCTGCGCGCTCCAGAGGAACGGCATCTCGATGAGGCCTTCTTTCGCGGCTATCAGAAGCTCCAGCCAGAGGCAAAAGAGCAGCTTCGCAAAATACTGAGCACTTTCAAGAAGACCTCGTAGTGACCAAGGTCTGGACTCCACAGCGCGCAGCCAACCGCTTGGTGAAACTAGCCGAGGTGTTCAGCGCAGCGCACGGAGTGGGTCGCTTTCCCGTGGAGGTGCCGCCGCTCGCGCGAGAGGCTGCCCTCATCTTCGGCTGGTCAGACCCGATCACCCAGGTACAGGCAGCCAACATCAAAGGCTTTGACGGCGCACTGTTTTCGGATGATGGGAAAAGTGAGTGGCTGCTGCTTTACAACGAAGCGATGTCTTCTGCTGGCCGGGTGCGCTTTACGCAAGCTCATGAACTTGGGCACTACATCCTCCACAGGCAGGACAGGGAGTCGTTCCAGTGCAGCGACGCCGACATGCTGAACTGGTCAAAAGACGACAAGGACAT
>CAZPSQ010000350.1:0-5548 GCA_964588755.1 uncultured Prosthecobacter sp.
CAGGGAGTCCATGAAGCACGCCGCCAGCCGGCCCAGCCCCCCGTTGCCCAGCCCCATGTCAGGCTCCTTGGAAATGAGGACTTCCAGGTCCTGGCCCATCTCACCCAGCGCCTCCTTGGTCGCCTCATACAGGCCGGAGTTGCGCAGGTTGTTCTCCAGCAGGCGGCCCATCAGATATTCCAGGGAAAAGTAATGCACACGCCGCACCCCCTGCGACCGGTGCTTGGTGCGGGATTGCGTGGCCCGGTCCATCACACGGTCCCGCACCGCCAGGGAGGTGGCCACAAACCAGTCGTTCTCGCTCGCCGTGTTCACATATGCCCCCAGGGTGAAGCGCAGATGATTGGTGATGGAGAGCTTGAGGCTGTCGGCAGTGTTGAGAACGGCGCAGTTGGCAGGTGTTTCCATGGTAAGTTTTTTGGATTGGGGGGAGCCTTGCACAGGTCACCACGTCAGCCACTTTGGCGGGTCGGACGGGGCGATGAGCAGGGTGATTTCCCCTTTGGGTGGTTTGTTTTGGTAATGGGTTAGCAGGATGCTTGCCGGGCCACGCCGGAATTCCTCAAACTTTTTCGTCAGTTCCCGCGCCACCACCACACGGCGGTCCGCAGCGGCGGTTGCCAGGATGGCCAGCGTGTCCACCAGGCGGTAGGGGCTTTCAAAAAAGACGCTGGTGCAGTCCCGCTGCAGGGCGGCGGTCAGTTCCGTGGTGCGCGCGCCCTTCTTGTGCGGCAAAAAGCCACCAAAGTAAAACGGCGTCGTCGGCAGCCCGGACGCGGCCAGCGCGGTCAGCACCGCGCTGGGGCCGGGAATGCCCTCCACATGCAGCCCCGCCGCCACCGTTGCGCCCACCAGCCGCTGCCCCGGGTCTGACACCGTCGGCATTCCCGCATCCGAAATGAGCGCCACGCTGCCCCCCTGCCGGATGTGCTCCGTGAGCTGCGGGATACGCACCGCCTCATTGTGCTCGTTCAGGCTGATCAGGCGCGCCTTGATGTCGTGGTGCTTCAGCAGCATCCCGGAGTGGCGCGTGTCCTCGCACGCCACCACGTCCGCCGTGCGCAGCGTGTCCAGCGCGCGCAGCGTGATGTCCCGCAGATTCCCGATGGGCGTCGCCACCAGATGCAGCCCCGCACTCAGCCTCCCCGAGGGCGCGCACTCCTCCCAGCCGGAACCGGCCTCTCCCTCAGCTTCAGCCACAGGCCGCAATCCATCCTCACCTCGGAAGTCCGCTGCGGCTGGCGCTGGCTCTTCCTCCTCAGACTGCTGCATGATGACAAGACAGCAGGATTACCAGCCTTCGGAAACTTCGTTGGCCAAGGTGACAGCAAGACGCTGGGAGGCATCCTCCAGAAGCTGGGTCTCGGAAAGCTGCAGGTTGGGGTCCAAAATAACATACGAGTCAGCAGACGCGGCACCGATGTGTACCGACGCGCCCGAGCTGTCCTTGATCGTGTAGGAGCAGTTCAGCGTGGCCAGAATCTGCGAGGTGCGCAGAATGTTGTTACGGTCTGATCGGAACTGCGAACGCTGAATGTTCTGGATCGAGCCCTCCAGCACCGCGTCCGCGTCACGCCGGTTCACAATCTGGTAGGAGCCGTGGTTCTGCAGTTCCTTGATCACCGCATTTGTCACCAGCACCGCCAGTCGGGGTTCCAGGGTCTGGTTCGTAAAGGTCGGCACCGCCAGCTTGGTGATGTGGCGGAGGTGGGCTGGCTTTTGGGCACCCAGCGTATAGCCGGCGCAACCTGTGAGAAGAAGGCAGAGAGGGGCCAGGAGAAGAAGAAAACGTTTCATCCAAAAGGGAGAGAGTGACCGGTGCAGAGTGGCGCGTTGCCACACAAGCGCAAGACAGACTTAGACTGGTTCTCGAAAAGATTGCCACCTATGATCCGGCGGGCGCAGCCTGCTATTGGAAGATAACAGGCAGGCGACCAACGCAGCCCATCGGGCCGCTCCGCCACCGGGAATGGACAAGCTTTTTGAGAGCCAGTCTAGGATGCGGGTTTGTCTGGGGCGGCAGGCGGTGGCGGCGGCACCGGCAGCGTGGCTCCGCCAGGGGCGGGCGGCACTGGCAGCAGCGCGGGCTTTTCAGTCTCAGGCACAGGCGGCAGCAGGGAGCCCGCTCCCGGCGCGGTGGCTCCCGGGCGCAGTGGCAGCGTCGGCTCCTGCAGCGGGATCGGGATGAAGCCATCGTCCCCGGTCCGCATCTTGGGCTTCTGGCTCAGGCGCGCCAGCTCAGGCGCCAGCGGCCCCACATAGCTGTCGCTCGCCTTCAGGTTCTGTGCGGTCAGCGCGGTGTAGTCCTGGCCCGGGCCTCTCTTCGCGTCAGCCACGCCGTCTGGGTCGGCGGCGGCCAGTTCTGCCAGCAGCGTGCGCGCCTCGGCGGAAACTTCGGGGGAGCCAAACTTCAGCGCCTCATTAAGGTAAATCGCCGCAGCCTTGGTCTTTCCCATGCGCTTGTAAAAACGTGCCACCGTCAGGGACTGGTTGGCCTCTGCCGTGTTCACCTGTGCCAGGATCTGCTGCGTCTCCTGCTTGCGCTCCCCTTCAGGATTGGTCGCCATGTAGGTCCGCAGGGCATCACGCGCCGCCAGCAGGTTGGATGCATCCTCGCTGCGCTGCGCCGCGATGTTGCTGATCGAGCCGATCCGGAACTGCGCCTCAGACGCCTGGGACGTGCCGGCATAATTTTCCACCACACGCTGGTAGGCCGCCACGGCCTTCTCCTTCTCCTTCTGGTCCTGGTAGATCTCAGCAATGCTGAACTGGGCCAGCGGCGCATACTTGCCGTAAGGAGCGTTCTTGATGATCTTCTCGTAGAAGCCGATCACGTCGCTGGAGTTCACCTTCATCGGGATCATCAGCAGGCCGCGCTGGCGCTTGCCGCCCTTGGCCTCCTCCGCGATTTCGAACTGCTGCTCCACCGCCTCATTGAACCGGGGGCTGTCGCGATGGTCGTTCAGGAAGCTCTGCATCGCATCAAAGGCCTCGTCCATGCTGCCGTTGTGGCGCACGATCAGCGCGTTTTGATAGGCGGCCTCCGCACCGCTGGGGGTGAAGGGGTATTGCTTCACAATCGACTGGTACATTCCCTGCGCGCGCCCGGTGCGGCCTGCATTGTGGGCCAGGCGTGCCTGGGCCAGCATCGCCGCGGCGGAGGCCTCCTGTGCGGCGCGCTCATTGGCCTGCGGAACCACCTTGCTCTTCTTGCTGCCAAAGATAAAGTCCAGCACGGCGAAGGACGGCGTCGTGACAGACAGAAACGCTGCGGCACACGCTAGCATCGCAGGCATGCGAATGGAGGGGGGGGAAATCATCGAGCAGATAGTAAGTTCTGGTTAACCACGCGTCAAGGCGGCAACACAGCCGTTTCAGCAGCCCTTGTTTTGCTCATTTTTCCGATCGAAGCGCCACCTGCTATGGGAACATAACAGGCAGGCGACCAACGCAGCCAATGGGGCCGCTCCGCCGTCGGGAATTTGACAAGCTTTTCGAGAACCAGTCTAATGGAGGAAAAATGCGCCTCTGCCTCCTTTTTGTCCTGCTTGCGCCCCTCCTCGGCTGCGGCCAGTCCGCGCCCAAATCCCCCATCGGCCTGCGGGACATCGACTACGTGGGCGACGGCCACCCCCGCCACACGCTGGACCTCTATCTCCCAGAGAATAAGGACGGTAAACCGAGTCCCGTCGTCGTCTTCATCCACGGCGGCGGCTGGACCGCCGGCAGCAAGGACAGCGCGCAGCCGCTTTGGGGACTCCTCCAGGGCACCCCCTACGCCGGGGCCAGCATCAACTACCGCCTCACCCAGCACGCCCAGTTCCCCGCGCAGATCCATGACTGCAAGGCTGCCATCCGCTGGCTGCGCGGCCACGCCAAGGAGCACAACCTGGACCCGGACAAAATCTGCGCCTTCGGCATGTCCGCTGGAGGCCACCTGGTGAGCCTGCTCGGCGTGACCGGCGGCGTGAAAGCCCTGGAGGGGGACCTCGGCCAGCACACCGACCAAAGCAGCCGGGTCACTTGTGTCATGGACTTTTGCGGCCCCTCCAACTTCCACACCTTCGATGGCAAAGGCAGCATCATCGACGTCAACGACCCCAACGGCATCCTGGCAAAGCTCATCGGCGGCCCCCTCAAGGACCGGGGCGACATGGCCCGCTACGCCTCCCCCGTGAACTACCTCACCAAGGACGACGCCCCTTTCCTCATCATCCATGGTGACAAGGACAACATCGTCCCCTACACCCAGGCCACCGAGTTCGACGCCGCTCTGGACGCCGCCAGCCTCCCCTCCATCCTCCTCACCGGCACCGACGGCGGCCACGTCTTCTACAGCGCCCTCCTCGTCCAGCGCATGCGCGACTTCATCGACCGCCACCTCAGCGGCAAAGACGTCCAGATTCCCGAAGGAGCCGTTCCTTCCAAGTAAAGCCAGCAACCGCCCCTGCCCTCACGACTTCTGACGTCTCACCTTCCGACTCCACCCCTCGATTCGAGGACTAGTTCGAGTAGGAGGACGATCTCGAGTCCTTTCACATTCCGACCTCCCCATTCCGCATTTTCAATGACCGACTCCGAAATTCAGTCCGCCATCCTCGACATGGGCCGCCGCGCCCGCGCCGCCTCCTACGCCCTGGTCAAGCTCACCTCGCAGCAAAAGAACGCCATTCTGCTGGCCATGGCGGACGAGCTGATGACCCGGCAGGACACGATCCTGGAAGCCAACGCCAAGGACCTCTCGCGAGCTCAGGAAAACGGCCTCAGCAAGGCCATGATCGACCGCCTCACCCTCGACCCCAAGCGCCTCAAGGCCGTCGCCGATGCCGTCCGAGAGGTGGCCACCCTGCCCGATCCCGTCGGCGAGCTGCTGACCGACTTCACCCGCCCCAACGGCCTCCACATCCGCAAGGTCCGCGTCCCCATCGGCGTCATCGGCATCATCTTTGAGTCCCGGCCCAACGTCACCACCGACGCCGCCTCCCTCTGTTTCAAGACCGGCAACGCCACCATCCTGCGCGGCGGTTCTGAGGCCATCGAAAGCAATCGCGCCCTCGCCGCCGCCCTCCAGGCCGGGGGGGAGAGCGCCGGCCTGCCGCCCGACAGCATCCAGCTCATCCCCTTCACCGACCGCGCCAGTGTGGAGCACATGGCAAAGATGGACCAGTACCTGGACCTCATCATTCCTCGCGGCGGCAAGGGCCTCATTGAGAAAGTCGTCGCCACCGCCCGCATGCCCGTCATCAAGCACTACGACGGCGTCTGCCACGTCTACGTCCATGCCGACGCCGACCAGGAGATGGCCGCCAGCATCATCGTAAACTCCAAGGCCCAGAAGCCCGGCGTCTGCAACGCCCTGGAGACCATCCTCGTCCACCGCGACATCGCCGGGGCCTTCTACCCCCTCGTCGGCCAACGCCTTGCCGAGGTCAAAGTCACCGTCCATGCCGACGAGACCGCCCTCTCCTCCCTCTCCACTGTGCCAAACCTCACCACCCAGCCCGCCACCGACGCCGACTGGAGCACCGAGTACCTCGCGCCGATCCTC